>NZ_JBFBCB010000012.1:0-153067 GCF_040682975.1 Streptomyces sp. NPDC051051 | reverse complement strand
TTTTCTATTGCCTTTAGGCGGGGGGGGTGGGCCGGAGTCCGGCCCGATCCCCACGAGAAGCCCTGAGGTCCTGCGGTGCCGATTCAGCGGGCGACCAACAGGACCTTGCCGACGTGCCCGCTGTCCTCGACGACCCGGTGCGCCGCGGCCGCGTCACTCATCGGGAGTTCGCGGTCCACGACGGGACGGACCTGGCCGGCGGCGAGCAGCGGCCAGACGTGCTCGCGTACGGCCGCGACGATCGACGTCTTCTCGCCGAGGGGGCGGGCTCGCAGCGAGGTCGCGCTGATCGCGGCACGCTTGCCGAGGAGCGTGCCGATGTTCAGCTCGCCCTTGACGCCGCCCTGCATGCCGATGATCGCCAGCCGGCCGTTGACGGCCAGGCTCTGGACGTTGCGGTCCAGGTACTTGGCGCCCATGTTGTCGAGGATGACGTCGGCGCCGGCACCGTCGGTGGCCTTCCCGATCTCGGCGACGAAGTCCTGCTCGCGGTAGTTGATCAGGATGTCCGCGCCCAGCTCGGCGCACCGCGCCAGCTTCTCCGCGCTGCCCGCGGTGACGGCGACCGTGGCGCCGACGGCCTTGGCCAGCTGGATCGCCATCGTGCCGATGCCACTGGAACCGCCGTGCACCAGCAGCGTCTCGCCGGGACGGAGGTGGGAGATCATGAAGACGTTCGACCAGACCGTGCAGGCCACCTCGGGCAGCGCCGCGGCCCGCACGAGGTCGACCCCTTCGGGCACCGGCAGCAGTTGTCCGGCCGGAACGGCGACCTTCTCGGCGTACCCGCCGCCCGCGAGCAGAGCACACACCTCGTCGCCGACGGCCCAGCCGGAGACGCCGGGGCCGAGCGCGGCGATCCGGCCGGAGCACTCCAGGCCGGGGTAGGGCGAGGCTCCCGGCGGCGGGTTGTAGAAGCCCTGCCGCTGCAGGACGTCGGCACGGTTGACGGCACTGGCCGCCACCTCGACCAGGACCTCGCCCTCGCCGGGTACGGGATCGGGGACCTCGTCCCACACCAGCGCCTCGGGACCACCAGGTTCGGGAATCGTGATCGCATGCATGAGAGCGACGCTACCCCGCGGTGGCCGGTCGCAGCCGTTCCGCCCGCCGGGCCGGGCCGGGCCGTGGCGAGAACCCGGTGCGCGACCGATGAGTTCGCGCGGTGGTGGAGGTCTTCCCTGCATCACCCACATGCGCGGAAGGAACACCCCACCATGAGCCAGCACACCGCCGGCCTGGCGATCGAGACCGCGGGCCTGGTGAAGACGTTCGGCGGGACCAGGGCCGTGGACGGCGTGGACCTCGCCGTCCCCGCCGGTACCGTCTACGGCGTCCTCGGCCCCAACGGCGCGGGCAAGACCACCACCGTGAAGATGCTCGCCACCCTGCTGCGGCCCGACGGCGGCCAGGCCCACGTCTTCGGCCACGACGTCGTCCGCGAGGCCGACGCGGTGCGCGGCCTGGTCAGCCTCACCGGGCAGTACGCGTCCGTGGACGAGGACCTCACCGGCGCCGAGAACCTGGTGCTGCTGGCCCGGCTCCTCGGGCACGCCAAGAAGGCCGCGCGCGAGCGCTCCGCACAGCTGCTGGAGGCCTTCGGGCTCACCGGCGCGGCCTCGAAGCAGGTCAAGCACTACTCGGGCGGCATGCGCCGCCGTATCGACATCGCCGCGTCCATCCTCAGCACGCCCGACCTGCTCTTCCTCGACGAGCCGACGACCGGGCTCGACCCGCGCAGCCGCAACCAGGTGTGGGACATCGTGCGAGCGGTGGTCGCGCAGGGCACCACCGTGCTGCTGACCACGCAGTACCTCGACGAGGCCGACCAGCTGGCGTCCCGCATCGCCGTCATCGACCGCGGCAAGGTGATCGCCGAAGGCACGAAGGGCGAGCTGAAGGCGTCCGTGGGCGCCGGGTCCGTCCATCTGAGGCTGCGGGACGCCGAGCAGCGCCGACAGGCCGCTGAGGTACTGAGCAGGGTGCTGGGCGCGCGGGTGCAGCACGACCCCGACCCGGTGGCCCTGACGGCCCGGCTGGCCGCGACGGCCGGTGACACGGCCGCCGAGCAGGCCGCCCGGGCCTTGGGCGAGCTGGCCAGGACCGGTGTCACCGTCGACAACTTCTCGCTGGGCCAGCCCAGCCTGGACGAGGTCTTCCTCGCCCTCACCGGACACGACACCCAGGCGGACGACGCCCTGAAGAACGAGGTGGCCGCATGAGCACCGCGACGACGAACGAGACCCGGGACCTCGCGCCGGTCCGCGCCGACTCCCTCGCGGCACTGCTGGTCGCCGAGGAGCGCCCGCGGCGGCCGAGCGCCTGGTCGACCTCCCTCACCTTCGGCTGGCGGGCCGTCCTCAAGATCAAACACGTGCCGGAGCAACTGTTCGACGTCACGGCGTTCCCGATCATGATGGTGCTGATGTACACCTATCTCTTCGGGGGCGCACTGGCCGGATCGCCCGAGGAGTACATCCAGTTCCTGCTGCCCGGCATCCTCGTGATGTCGGTCGTGATGATCACCATGTACACGGGCGTGTCGGTGAACACGGACATCGAGAAGGGCGTCTTCGACCGGTTCCGCTCGCTGCCGATCTGGCGGCCTTCGACGATGGTCGGCTATCTCCTCGGCGACGCCCTGCGCTACGCCATCGCGTCCGTGGTGATGCTCACCGTCGGCATGATCCTCGGATACCGGGCGGACGGCGGGGTTCTCGGGGTCCTCGCCGGCGTCGCCCTGCTGATCGTCTTCTCGTTCGCGTTCTCGTGGATCTGGACCATGTTCGGGCTGCTGCTGCGCACCGAGAAGTCGGTGATGGGCGTCAGCATGATGGTGATCTTCCCGCTGACCTTCCTGTCCAACGTGTTCGTCGACCCGAGGACCATGCCGGGCTGGCTCCAGGCGTTCGTGAACAACAGCCCGGTCACCCACCTCGCGTCCGCGGTGCGCGGGCTGATGGCCGGTGACTGGCCGGCCGCCGAGGTCGCCTGGTCGCTGGGCTGGGCGGGAGTGTTCGTGCTGGTCTTCGGGCCCGTGACGATGCGCCTCTACAACCGCAAGTAGCGGTTGCGCCTCTGCCACCGCACCGTGCGGCGGCGCCCCTCAACCGCAGGCCGGGGTGTGCGGCCCGGTCAGAAGCGCAGGGCCTTCGGCGCCTTCGGCGGCACCCGCACGATGGTGACGAGGCGGTCCGTCAACTCCAGCACCCCGAGGGACGGATCGTCGTAGGCCAGCACCCGGTGACCGCGCACGACGCTCACCACCAGGTCGTCCGTCTCGCGCGGGGCGCGCCCCGCCTCGGCCTTGGTGACCGGCCGTTCGACGAGGTCGAGTCCACTGCCCTGGTGGATGAGGTCCTCCATCACCCGGCCCGCCGCGGGGCTGAGCACGGACAGGCCGAGAAGCCGCCCGGCCGCTCCCGCACTGGTGATGACCTCGTCGGCGCCGGACTGCTTCAGCAGCGGCGCGTTCTCCTCCTCGCGCACCGCGGCCACGATCTTCGCCCGCGGATTGAGCTGGCGGGCCGTCAGGGCCACCAGCACGGCCGTGTCGTCGCGTTCCGTCGCGATGATGATCCGCCCGGCCCGCTGCACCTCCGCCCGCCGCAGGACGTCACTGCGGGTGCCGTCACCGACCACACCCTCGTAGCCCTCGGCCGTCGCCGCCTCGATCATCCTGGCATCGGGATCGATCACGACGACCTGCTCCTTTCGCAGCCCCGCCGTACAGGCGGTCCGGATCGCGGAGCGGCCTTTCGTTCCGAATCCGACGACGACAGTGTGGTCGCGCAAGGGGGACCTCCGGGTTGCTGGGCGAAAGCTCGGTGGGCAAACGGGTGTCGCGTGCGATGGGCGCGACTCCGCCGTGAACCATGGTGCCCACCGATCGGATCACCACCACAGGGGGCCACGCGATGCGAGACCATGAACGACAGCCGACCGGACCGGGACGGCTCTCTCTCTTCCGGTCCCTGTGGTACCGCTCGCGCGCCGAAGCACGGGACGACGCCGAGGCGGGCCGCTCCATCACGATGCCGCTGCAGAGCGCCCTCCCCCCGCTCCAGCAGGTGCTGCGGCGCCTCGCCCTCGGCCTGCTGGTGCTGATGGTCACCACACTGATCGTCTACCTCGACCGGGGCGGCTACAACGACAACTCCGACAGCTCCGTCGACTTCCTCGACGCCGCCTACTACGCCACCGTCACCCTCTCCACCACCGGCTACGGCGACATCACCCCCGTCAGCGACTCGGCCCGACTCGTCAACATCCTCGTCATCACGCCGCTGCGCGTGCTGTTCCTGATCATCCTGGTCGGCACGACCCTCGAAGTCCTCACCGAGCGCACCCGTCAGCAGGTCCGCATCCACCGCTGGCGCAGCCGCACCCACCGGCATGTCGTGGTCGTCGGCTACGGCACCAAGGGTCGGCACGCGGTGAAGACGCTCGTCGGACAGGGCGTTCCCAAGGAGCAGATCGTCGTGGTGGACGCCCAGGGCAAGGCCGCGCACGCGGCCGGGGACGACGGGCTGGTGTCGGTGATGGGGGACGCCACCCGTTCGGAGACGCTGCTCAAGGCCGAGGTCTCCCACGCCTCCCGGGTGATCGTGGCCCCGCAGCGCGACGACACCGCCGCCCTGGTCACGCTCACCGCCCGCCAGCTGAACAAGCGCGCCACGATCGTCGTCGCCGCGAGGGAGGACGAGAACGTGCCGCTGCTCAAGCAGAGCGGCGCGGACACCGTGGTCACCAGCTCCAGCTCCGCCGGCCGGTTGCTGGGCGTCTCCATGGTCAGCCCGACCGTGGCCAGAACCCTGGAGGACCTCATGACTCTGGGCAGCGGCCTGGATCTCATCGAGCGCCCCGTCACCGGGCAGGAGGCGGGCAAGTCGCCGCGCGCGTCCACGGACCTGGTGGTGGCGGTCGTCCGCGGCAAGGAGCTGCTGGACTTCGCCGACCCCCGCCTCACGCAGCTTCAGGCGGGGGACCGGGTGATCACGGTGAGCCGGGCAAAGGTGGTCGAGCAGGCGTGAGCCGGGCGCCATGCTTCCGACGGCGCACTCCTCCGCGGGAATGTTTCACGTGAAACGGCCCGACACGACCTATCCGGGTGTTTCACGTGAAACACCCGGACGACTCGCCCCCTTCGGATGTTTCACGTGAAACAGGCGTCGACCCCGGCTGCCGCCCATGGAAGATCGAGCAGTTCCGTCTCCTGGCCGACTCCCGCACCACCGGGCGGCACGACGGCGAGCGCGTCGGCCGCCGCGATGCCCCGCAGCATCGCCGGGCCGTTGTAGTGCAGCGGCACGGCGTGGTCGCCTCGCAGGACGACCGGGACGAGCCGGGTGTCCCGCGGATGACCGTGCGCCGCCTCCCGCAGGGGCAACGTGTACGGCTCCGGGGCGGGGCGGCCGGCGAGAGTGCGCAGCAGGGGCTCGGCGAGCGTGAGGAGCCCGGAGACGGCCGCGAGGGGGTTGCCCGGCAGGCCGACGAGGTGCCGGTCCTCCGTGATCCTGGCCAGCAGCATCGGATGGCCGGGACGCACCTCGACCCCGTCGACCAGCAGTTCGGCGCCGATGCGGCGCAGGGTGGGGTGAACATGGTCGACGGGCCCCGCGGCCGTCCCGCCGGTGGTGACGATCAGATCGGCCGTGGACGTGGTGAGGGCCTGGTGCAGGGCTTCCGCGTCGTCGCCGAGCCTGCGCAGCGCCACCACCTCGGCGCCCATCGCCCGCAGCCAC
This sequence comes from Streptomyces sp. NPDC051051, assembly GCF_040682975.1. NCBI lineage: Bacteria > Bacillati > Actinomycetota > Actinomycetes > Kitasatosporales > Streptomycetaceae > Streptomyces > Streptomyces sp. NPDC051051. The sequence continues at coordinate 147,323 of NZ_JBFBCB010000012.1, read as the reverse complement.
GGCGGAAGCATCGGTCCGAGCGCGTCCCGGATGAGTCCGTCGTGCGGGCGGCCCTCGGTGAGGAGTTCATCGCCGAGGACGAGCACCTCGACACGAGGGCGGGGGACCGCGGCGAGCGTGTCGTATCCGGCGGCCGCGGCGAGCCCGAGCACGGCCGGGGTCACCACCGCTCCGACGGGGAGCAACTGATCACCGCTGCGGCACTCCTGGCCGCGTGGACGGATGTCCTGCCCGTGCTGGAGGTCCCGGTCGGGGTACAGCCGGCCCTTCTCGTCGGTGCGGCCGTGCTCGCTGCGCAGCACCGCGGTCGTGTCCGAGGGGATCCGGGCACCGGTGGCGATCCGGACGGCCTCGCCGTCGACGAGACGGGCGGGACCGGCCTCTCCGGCCAGAACACCCTGGTCGCGTACGGCCCAGGGACCGGGCCCGGCGACCGCCCAGCCGTCCATCGCGGAGGTGTCGAAGGAGGGCAGGTCGGTCAGGGCGGTGAGGGGAGCGGCCAGCACGAGGCCGAGAGCGTCTTCCAGAGCCACGGAGACGGGCGTGCCGCGGGCGGCGAGGGAACGGGCGGTACGACCGGCGCGGGCGCGGGCGTCGGCCCAGGCGGTGGCGACGGCCTTCCCGTGACGTGCTTCGCGGGCGGGGGCGGTGCCGGCGTGCGAGCCATGACCCTCGCCGTGCGTGACCGCCGGGGCGGGTGTGGCGTCGGCGGCCGGACGGGCGGGTCGGTTGCCGTGCTTCACGAGGGCGAGCGCCTCCTCGACGTCGAGATCCTCTTCGGCGTCCTCACCGTCCCGGATGCCGGGGGCGGTCATCCTGCGTCCGGGCGGGTGTCGGGCGTGGCGTCGGGTGCCACGTCGGGCTGTCCCGGGGCGGACCCGGCACCGGGAGCGGCGGCCCCGTCCGTCCCACCGGTCCCGCCGGCCTCCTCCGCCCAGCGGATCGCCAGGGCGGCGGCCTTGCGGGTCGCCTCGGCGACGGCTTCCGGGCCTCCCCCGGCCCGCCCGGCGACGTAGCCCACCAGGAAAGTCGTCAGGGGAGCCGCCGGCCGGGCCACTCCGTGGGCGGCGTCGCGGGCGAGGTCGAGGAGAGCACCGGTGTCGACCTCGAGATCGATGCCCAGCTCGTTCTTGACTGCGGAAATCCATTCATCCAACACGTGGCCATGCTCCCTGATGCGTGCTCTGGCGGCGGCGATGTCGTCCCAGGTGTCGCAGTCGAAGGACGCGACGGGATCGGGGACGCGGGTGAGGTCGAGACCGGCGGTCAGCCGGCGCAGGGGCAGCCCCGTGAGGCCGCCGTGCTCCTCGCCGAGCGCCGAGAGTTCGCGGCGCAGGGCGGACGTGCGGTAGGCGGCGACGAGCGGCTGGTCGCGGCCGTCGGCGTCGGTGAGCAGCGCGCCCTCGGCGCCCTCCGCGTCCAGGACGGCCAGCAGCCGCCGGACGGTGTCCGCCGCGAGGAACGGCAGGTCGGCGGAGAGGACGACGACGGAGCCCGCGGTGACGTGGCGCAGCCCGGCGCCGAGTGCCGCCACCGGTCCCGCGCCGGGCGGATCCTCGCGTGCCCAGCGCACGGGCCGGACGGTCGGCCGCGGGTCCGAGACGACGACCGTGGTCTCCGCGTCGGCGCAGGCTCCGAGCACCCGGTCGAGCAGGGCGCGCCCGCCCACCCGCACACCGGGCTTGTCGGCGCCGCCGAGCCGACGGGCGCCGCCGCCGGCGAGCACGACGGCATCGTGGCCGCCGGCACGGCGGACGAGGGGAACGCCGACGCCCTGCTCGAAAGGCGCGGCGGCGTCCTGGGCGGGGCGATCACCGGAGGTGACCGCCCGCGGCTCGTTCGGAGTCACCCCCCGAGTATGCGCGGCACTCCGATCACACGGAACGGCGGAGTGCCCACACGGTCACAGGGTGCGCAGCAGCACCGCCGGCTGTTCCACGCAGTCCGCCACATGGCGCAGGAAGCCGCCCGCCGTGCCGCCGTCGCACACCCGGTGGTCGAAGGTGAGCGAGAGCTGGACGACCTGACGCACGGCCAGTTCGCCCTCGTGCACCCAGGGCTTGGGGACGATGCGGCCGACACCGAGCATGGCGGCCTCGGGGTGGTTGATGATCGGCGTGGAGCCGTCGACGCCGAAGACGCCGTAGTTGTTCAGCGTGAACGTCCCGCCGGTCAGATCGGCCGGTGTGAGGGTGCCGGTGCGGGCCGCCTCGGTGAGCCGGGCGAACTCCGCGCCGAGGCCCTCGGTGTCGCGGGCGTGCGCGTCGCGAACGACGGGCACCACGAGACCCCGCTCGGTCTGGGCGGCGAAGCCGAGGTGGACGTGGTCCAGGCGGACGACCTCCCTGGCTTCCTGGTCGACGGTGGAGTTGAGCTCCGGGAAGCGGGCCAGGGCCGCGGTGCAGATCCGGGCCAGGAGCGCCAGGAGGGAGATCTTCGGCCCCCCGGCCGCGTTCATCGCCTTACGGGCACGCATCAGCTCGGTCGCGTCCGCGTCGACCCAGCAGGTCGCGTCGGGAATCTCGCGCCGGCTGCGGGAGAGCTTGTCGGCGACGGCCCCGCGGACGCCCTTGAGCGGGATGCGGTTGCCGGCCGTGGCCGCGGTGGGGGCGGGGGTGACGACCGCCGCCTGTGGTGCCACGCGCGGGTGCGGCTCGGCAGTCGCCGTCGTGGTCCGGCCCTGCGCGGCCGCGGCCCGCAGCGCGTACTCCACGTCGGCCCGCAGGATCAGGCCGTCGGGACCGGAGCCGGTCAGCTCCCTCAGGTCGATGCCGTTCTCACGGGCCAGCCTGCGCACGAGGGGGGAGATCACCGCCACGGGGCCGTCCGCCGCCTCGGCGGTCCGTACTCCCCCGTTCGCCGAGGCCACCGACGGCGCCACGGGCACGGGGGCGGGGGCCGGCCGGTCCGGCCGCACCCTGCGGCGGCGCGCGGGCGCCTCGGAGGTCCCGTACCCCACGAGGACGTTGCCCGAGCCCTGGCCGCCCGCGGCGGCCGACGTGCCCTGGCTGCCCTCGGTGACCGGGGCGTCCTGGCCGTCCGTCGAGCCGCCGGAGGCCGGTGCGCCCACGGCGACCGTGATCAGCGGGGCGCCGACGGGCAGTTCCGTACCCTCCTCGCCGAAGCGGGCGGTGACCACACCGCCGTAGGGGCAGGGCACCTCGACCATGGCCTTGGCCGTCTCGACCTCGACGACCGGCTGGTCGACGGCGACGACGTCACCGACCTCGACCAGCCAGCGGACGATCTCCGCCTCGGTGAGTCCCTCCCCGAGGTCGGGGAGCTTGAACTCCAGCACCTGTGCCATCAGCTCTCGGCCTCCCACTGCAGACGCGCCACGGCGTCCAGGATGCGGTCGACGCCGGGCAGGTGGTGGCGCTCCAGCATCGGCGGCGGGTAGGGGATGTCGAACCCGGCGACGCGCAGCACCGGTGCTTCCAGGTGGTGGAAGCAGCGCTCCGTGACGCGGGCCGCGATCTCCCCGCCCGGGCCTCCGAAGGAGCCCGATTCGTGGACGACGACCGCCCGTCCGGTCCGCCGCACCGAGGCGGTGACCGTCTCGTCGTCGAACGGCACCAGGGAGCGCAGGTCGACGACTTCGAGGTCCCAGCCCTCGGCCCGGGCCGCCTCGGCGGCTTCGAGGCACACGGGCACCGACGGCCCGTACGTGACGAGTGTGGCGCTCCGGCCCGAGCGCCGCACCACCGCGCGGCCGATGGGTTCAACGGCTGTCGGCTCCTCAGGGTTCCAGGAGTCCTTCGACCAGTACAGGCGCTTGGGTTCGAGGACGACGACCGGATCGTCGGAGGCGATGGCGGCACGCAGCAGACCGTAGGCGTCGGCGACCGTGGCGGGCGTGACGACGTGCAGCCCGGGGGTGGCCATGTAGTAGGCCTCGGAGGAGTCGCTGTGGTGCTCGACACCGCCGATGCCGCCGCCGTAGGGGACGCGGATCGTGACGGGCAGCGGCATGCGGCCGCGGGTGCGGTTGCGCATGCGGGCGACATGGCTGACGAGCTGCTCGAACGCCGGGTAGGCGAAGGCGTCGAACTGCATCTCCACGACCGGGCGGAGGCCGTACATGGCCATGCCGACCGCGGTGCCCAGGATGCCCGCCTCGGCCAGCGGGGTGTCCGTGCAGCGGTCCTCGCCGAACTCCGCGGCGAGCCCGTCGGTGACCCGGAAGACGCCGCCGAGGGTGCCCACGTCCTCACCGAGGACGTGCACGGACGGGTCGGCGGCCATCGCGTCGCGCAGGGCGCGCGTGAGGGCCTGCGCCATGGTGGCGGGCTTGACGGCGACGGTGGTCATCAGTGCGTTCCTCCCTGCTCCGCCTCGATCTCGGCCTGCAGCAGGGCGCGCTGTTCACGAAGTTGCGTGGTGGGCTCGGCGTACACATGGGCGAAGAGGTCCATGGGGTCGAGCGGGGCGTCCTGGTTCATGCGGGCGCGCAGGTCGGCGGCCATGGTCTCGGCGGCGTCCCGCGCCGCCTGCTTCGTCTCCTCGTCGAGCAGCCCGCGCGCGGTCAGCTCGTGTTCCAGCAGGTCGATCGGGTCGTGCCCGCGCCAGGTCTCGACCTCGGCGTCGCCGCGGTAGCGGGTCGCGTCGTCGGCGTTGGTGTGGGCGTCCACGCGGTAGGTGATCGCCTCGACGAGCGTGGGACCGCCGCCCGCGCGCGCGTGCCGTACGGCGTCGGCGAGCACCTCGTGCACGGCGGCCGCGTCGTTGCCGTCGACCAGCCGGCCGGGCATGCCGTACCCGACGGCCTTGTGGGCCAGCGAGGGCGCGGCGGTCTGCTTGGCGAGCGGGACGGAGATCGCGAATCCGTTGTTCTGGACGAGGAAGACGACCGGCGCCCGCCAGACGGCGGCGAAGTTCAGCGCCTCGTGGAAGTCGCCCTCGCTGGTGCCGCCGTCGCCGACCATGGCGAGCGCCACCACGTCGTCGCCCTTGAGGCGGGCGGCGTGCGCGAGGCCCACGGCGTGCGGGAGCTGCGTGGCGAGCGGGGTGCTCAGGGGGGCCACGCGGTGCTCGTAGGGGTCGTAGCCGGTGTGCCAGTCGCCGCGCAGCAGCGTGAGGGCCTCCACCGGGTCCACGCCGCGGGCGACGACCGCGAGGGTGTCGCGGTAGCTGGGGAAGAGCCAGTCCTGCTCCTGGAGGGCGAGGGCGGCGGCGACCTCGCAGGCCTCCTGGCCGGTGCTGGAGGGGTAGACGGCGAGGCGGCCCTGCTTGGTCAGGGCGGTGGCCTGCGCGTTGTACCGACGGCCGCGCACCAGCTGGGCGTAGAGCCTGCGCAGCAGCTCCGGGTCGGCCTGCGCGGCCGCCTCGGTGCCGAGGACGCGGTACGGCTCCGCGTCGGGCAGCAGCGGCGCGGGGTCGGTGCGGGGCTGCCAGGCGGGCGGCGGTGTCGGCCGGTATCCGCCCCGCTGCTCCATGACCGTCATGACGGCACCTCCTCGTGGGAGTGGCTACGGGGGACGGGTCGGCTGTGACCCGCCTCACCTACCGATTGTTCGGTCGTCGGCACATTTTGGCTACAGGGCCCCTCAGGCTGTGGACAAACGGTTCTTCACAACCTGAGATGGGTGCAGGACGTCCACGGCGAAGAGGCGGGGGGACATGACAGCTGAACAAATGGCCGAGAGCGCCGAGAGCCCGGACGGCAGCTCACCGCCGCGCGCGGAGACCACGACCGCGCCGCGCGCGGAGACCAAGCCCCCGCCCCGACCGCTCGACGCCATCGACCAGGACATCCTCCAGATGCTCCAGGCGGACGGCCGGGCCTCGATACGGTCGGTCGCCGAGCGGGTCCACGTGTCGCGTGCCAACGCCTACGCACGCATCAACCGGCTCGTCGAGGACGGCGTGATCCGCGGCTTCGGCGCGCGCGTGGACCATGAGCGCGCGGGCCACGGAACGTCCGCCTACGTCACGCTGAAGATCGTCCAGAACTCCTGGCGCACGGTCCGCGAGCAGCTCAGACAGCTGCCCGGCGCCTCCCACATCGCCCTGGTGGGCGGCGACTTCGACGTCCTGCTGCTGGTGCACACGCCCGACAACAGGGCACTGCGCGAACTGGTGCTCACCCGCCTCCAGGCGATCCCGGAGGTGCTCAGCACGCGCACGCTGCTGGTGTTCGAGGAGGAGGACCTGGAGCCGCAGGGATGACCTCAGGCCCGCAGCAGCCCTGAGAACACCAGCCGGGCGACCGCGTCGCCCACCTCGCGCTCGCCCATGCCCCGCCCGTCCGGGCGGTACCACTCGACGATCGAGTTGATCATGCCGAAGACGAGCCTGGTCGCGAGCCGCACCTCCACGTCGCCGCGTACGTCCCCCTCGGCGGCGGCCGCCTTCAGCAGCGCGGCCACCCGGTGGTCGAAGTCGCGCCGCCGTTCCAGCGCCCACCGCTCGGTACCGGTGTTGCCGCGCACCCGCAGCAGCAGCGTCACGTAGGGCAGTTCGGAGATGAGCACCTCGACCATGCGCCGCACGACGTACTCCAGGCGCTCCACGGCACGTCCCACGCGCGCGTGCTCCTCGTCGAGGATCCCGAAGAGGCCGTCCAGCGCCCGGGTCACCGCCCGTCGCAGCAGTTCCTCCTTGCCGCTGACGTGGTGGTATATCGACGACTTGGAGATGCCGGCCGCCTTGGAGAGGTGCTCCATGGAGGTGCCGTCGTAGCCGCGCTCGATGAAGACCTGCACGGCGACCGAGAGCAGGGTCTCCGGGGTGTACGTGTCGCGCTTGGCCGTGGTCATGGGGTGCCCTCCCGCTTGTCGGCGGAGTGTCCGTGGCGGTAGAGCGCCAGAGAGGGCGCGTAGCGGCCGGAGGGCTCGCGCAGGTGCAGCTCCTCCAGGAGGTCGTGGGCCCAGACCCTGCCGAGCCTGCGGCTCCACTCGAAGGGGCCGAGCGGGTAGTTGACGCCCAGGCGCATCGCGGTGTCGACGTCCTCCTCGGTGGCGACGCCCTTGGCGACGGCGTCGTGCGCGAGGTCGACGATCCGCGCGACCGTACGGGCGACGATCATGCCGGGGACATCGCCGATGACGCTGACGTCCTTGCCGAGCGCCTGGAAGAGGCCGATGGCCTCTGAGAGCGTCTGCTGGGGGGTGTCCTGGGAGGCGGACACGGCGATGCGGGTGGCCTTGCGGTAGTCCAGGGCGAGGTCGAAGTAGACGACGTCCCGGAACTCCACCGAGGTCTGGCCGTCGGCGAGGGCGAGCTGGCCGCCGCTCGGCAGCACCAGGCGGGTGCCGCCGTCCTCGTCCTCCTCGCGGACCTGGATGCCCGCCTCGCGGATCATCGCGAGCAGCTCCGAGGCGGGCCCCAGGTCGCCCTCGGCGATCACGTACGCGGGCGGCCGGCGCTTCTCCGCGGTGTGCGGCTCGGCCCGCTCGGCGCCGTCGCGGTGGTCGAACCAGCCCTGTCCGGTCTTGCGGCCCAGGCGGCCGGACTCGACCAGGCGGCGCTGGGACAGCGAGGGGGCGAAGCGCACGTCCTGGAAGAAGGACTGCCACACGGAGTGCGTGACGGACTCGTTGACGTCCTGGCCGATCAGGTCGGTGAGTTCGAACGCCCCCATCCGGAAGCCGCCGGACTCGCGCAGGACCGCGTCGATGGTGGCCGGGTCGGCGCCCTGCGCCTCGTGGACCGCGAAGGCCTCGGCGTAGAAGGGCCGGGCGATGCGGTTGACGATGAACCCCGGGGTGTCGGCGCAGGCGACGGGCGTCTTGCCCCAGGCACGGGCGGTCTCGTACGCGCGCGTGGCCGACGAGACGTCGGTGGCGAACCCCGAGACGACCTCGACCAGCGGCAGCAGCGGCGCCGGGTTGAAGAAGTGCAGACCGACGAGACGGCCCGGGTTGCGCAGGGCGCCTCCGATGGCCGTCACCGACAGGGAGGAGGTGTTCGTGGCGAGCAGACAGTCCTCGCCGACCACGTCCTCCAGGGCGCGCATCAGCTCCTGCTTGACGTCCAGCCGCTCCAGGACGGCCTCCACGACCAGCGCGCAGTCCGCGAGTCCGGCGAGGCTGTCCACGGGTGTGAGGCGGGCGCGGGCGGCGTCCCGCTCGGCGGCGGTGAGACGGTCCTTCTCGACGAGCCGGTCGAGACGGGCACCGATCGTGGCGGCCGCTTCTCCCGCGCGCCCGGCGACGGCGTCGTACAGCCGCACCGGGTGGCCCGCGGTCAGCGCGACCTGGGCGATGCCCTGGCCCATGGTGCCGGTGCCGACGACGGCCACGGGGCTGCTGAGGTCGAGTGCTGTCATGTGCGCGATCCTCCCGCACGGGGTTTTCCACAGATGCGGCGGACCCCCTTGTCCCGACCGATCGTTCGGTTACTCTAACCCTGACTGCCCGTTCCTGTCCCTGTTTCCGTCCAGGTCCAGAGCTCGACGAAGAGTTCTCCAGACGAGGAGTTGGTCCCGCATGGCCGCCGAACTCACCGCTCACGCCTTGATCGCCAAGCACCGGCCCACTCTCGACCAGGCCCTGGAAGCGATCCGCACCCGCGCATACTGGTCCCCGCACCCCGAGCACCCCAAGGCCTACGGCGCCGACGGCAGCCTGGACGCGGCGGCGGGCAAGGCGGCCTTCGACGGCCTCCTGGGCACCCGCCTCGACCTCGGCCAGCCCGGCACCGACGGCTGGGTGGGCGGCGAGGTCTCGCCGTACGGCATCGAGCTGGGCGTCGAGTATCCGCACGCGGACATCGACGAGCTGCTGCCCGCCATGAAGGCCGGTCAGCGCGCCTGGCGGGACGCGGGCGCGGAGATGCGCGCGGTGGTCTGCCTGGAGATCCTCAAGCGCGTCAGCGACCGGACCCACGAGTTCGCGCACGCGGTCATGCACACCTCCGGCCAGGCCTTCATGATGGCGTTCCAGGCGGGCGGCCCGCACGCGCAGGACCGCGGCCTGGAGGCGGTGGCGTACGCGTACGTGGAGCAGGTCCGCACGCCCGACACGGCGGAGTGGACCAAACCGCAGGGCAAGCGCGACCCGTTGGCGCTGACCAAGCAGTTCACGCCGGTGCCGCGCGGGATCGCCCTGGTGATCGGCTGCAACACCTTCCCGACGTGGAACGGCTATCCGGGCCTGTTCGCCTCCCTCGCCACCGGCAACGCGGTCCTGGTGAAGCCCCACCCGCGCGCGGTGCTGCCGCTCGCGCTGACCGTGGCCGTCGCGCGCGAGGTGCTCGCGGAGGCGGGCTTCGACCCGAACCTGGTGGCGCTCGCCGCCGAGCGGCCCGACGAGGGCATCGCCAAGACCCTGGCCACCCGCCCCGAGATCAGGATCGTCGACTACACCGGCTCTACCGCTTTCGGTGACTGGCTGGAGGCCAACGCCCGCCAGGCGCAGGTCTACACCGAGAAGGCCGGCGTCAACACGGTGCTCGTCGAGTCGGCCGCCGACTACCAGGGCATGCTGTCCAACCTGGCGTTCTCGCTGTCCCTGTACAGCGGCCAGATGTGCACCACCCCGCAGAACCTGCTGGTCCCCCGCGACGGCATCCGTACCGACGAGGGGCCCAAGACCTACGACGAGGTCGTCGCCGACCTGGCCCGCGCGGTCGACGGCCTCCTCGGCGACGACGCGCGCGCGAACGCCCTGCTGGGCGCGATTGTCAACCCGGACGTGAAGGCCCGACTGGAGGCCGCGGCCGGTCTCGGCGAGGTCGCCCTGGCCTCCCGCGAGGTGAGCAACCCCGAGTTCCCGGGCGCCGTCGTGCGCACCCCGGTGATCGTCAAGCTCGACGGGGCCAAGCCCGAGGACGAGGCGGCCTACATGAGCGAGTGCTTCGGGCCGGTCTCCTTCGCCGTCGCGGTCGACTCGGTGGTGGACGCCGTCGAGCTGCTGCGGCGCACGGTCCGCGAGAAAGGCGCGATGACGGTCGGCGCGTACACGACCGACGAGGAGGTGGAGCGGGCCGTCCAGGAGGTCTGCCTGGAAGAGGCGGCGCAGCTCTCGCTCAACCTCACCGGCGGGGTGTACGTCAACCAGACGGCCGCCTTCTCCGACTTCCACGGCTCGGGCGGCAACCCGGCGGCCAATGCCGCGCTCACCGACGGCGCGTTCGTGGCGAACCGCTTCCGTGTGGTCGAGGTCCGCCGGGAGGCCTGAGGACCCTACGCGCGCGGGGCGCCCCCGGTCGCGCTCCAGTGGTACAGCGTCATGGCCACACTGGTCGCGAGGTTGTAGCTGGAGACCTGGGGGCGCATCGGCAGGGCCAGCAGGTGGTCGGCCCGCGCGCGCAGTGCCCCGGACAGCCCGCTGCGCTCCGAACCGAAGGCGAGGACGGCGTCGTCCGGGAGCTTCACGCCCCGGATGTCCTCCCCTTCCGGGTCGAGCGCGAACACCGGCCCGGCCGGCAGCTCGTCGGCGGTCAGCCGCTCCACGGCGGTCGCGAAGTGCAAGCCGGCGCCGCCGCGCACCACGGTCGGGTGCCAGGGGTCGAGCGTGCCGGTGGTGACCACGCCGGTCGCCCCGAAGCCGGCGGCCAGCCGGATCACCGCACCCGCGTTGCCGAGGTTGCGCGGATCGTCGAGGACCACGACGGGCGCCGGGCGGGGCGTGCGGGACAGCGCCCGCAGATTGGCCTCGCGGGACGGCCGTACCGCCAGGGCTGCCACGGCGGTGGGATGCGGCCGCGGCACCAGCGAGGCGTAGACCGCCTCCGGCACCTCCGTCAGGAGCGCCTCCAGTGCCGCCCTCACGTCGGGGGCGAGATCGTCGGCGAGGGCGAGCGCCGCCCGCCGGTCCACGGCGACCGCCACCGGCACGTGGGCCCCGAAGCGCACGGCGTGCTTCACGGCGTGGAAGCCGTCGAGCAGCACACAGCCGTCGGCGAGCCGGCGCCATCGGCCGAGCGGATCGGGATCGGTCATGCCGGGAAGCCTACGCGGCTGGGCTCGGCGTCCCCGGGCTCGTGCGCCCCCCGCTGCTCGGGCACCGCGGCACCGCGCCGCGGCAGCAACGCCTCCCACACGCGCGCGGCCCAGCCGCCCGGCCGCCGCAGGAACGACGTCGGCAGGAAGACCGCGTCCGTCGCGATCATCGCCAGGGAGAAGAACGGCAGCCCGAGGAGCACCGCGATCGCGGTGTGCTCGGCGATCATGGCGACGAGCAGGACGTTCTTCACACGCCGGTTGAACAGGGTGAACGGGAAGGCGACCTGCACGATGACCGTCCCGTACGTCACGAGCATCACCATGGTGCCGCTGGACGACAGCAGATCGCCGAGCGCCGGCCAGGGGGAGAAGTAGTCCAGGTGCAGCGGGTAGTAGGCGGCGGTGCCGTCCTGCCAGCGCGAGCCCTGGATCTTGTACCAGCCGGCCGTCGCGTAGATCAGACAGGCCTCCGCCATGATCACCAGCAGGGCGCCGTTGTGCAGGACGTCGGTGATCACGTCGAGCAGGATCCGGGGCTGCGCGGACGTCGCGAGGCGCCCGACGGCCCACCGCACGCCCAGCGCGGCCCACACCGTCCACAGGATCAGCGGCACGGTCCAGTCGCCGTCGAGCCGGCCGCCCGCAGTCACCGCGACCAGCACCACGCCGAACACGCTCCACAGGGCGGGCCCGACCCGGTCGGTGACGTGCTCCCCACGCGCGCGTGCCTCGGCCGCGCGCCGCTCCCGCCGCGCGTCCAGCGACCAGACCCGGCCGCAGCGCAGGAAGACCAGGTACATCGACATCAGGTGCAGGACGTTGTCGCCGCCGTCGCCCACGAAGACGCTGCGGTTCTGCAGCGAGAGCACGCCCACCATGAACAGCACCGACGTGGTGCGGGTGCGCCAGCCCAGCAGCAACAGCAGGCTCGACAGGACCGACAGCGCGTACACCGTCTCGAACCAGCCCCGGCCCTCCGACCACATCAGGGCCGTGAAGGCGCCGTTGTCGTCGATCAGCCGCCGGGCCAGCTCCCAGCTCCACGGGCCGTCGGGACCGTACAGCTCCGCACGGTGGGGAAGCTCGCGCAGCAGGAACAACAGCCAGGTCAGGCTGAACCCGATGCGGACCACGGCGCTCTGGTACGGCCCGAGCGCCGAGCCGGTGACGCGCGCGATCACGGCGGACACCGACAGGGAGAACCGGTTCACCGCGCGCCTCCCTCGGTATCACCGGCGGCCAGTGGCCACCAGGGCAGCACCCGGTAGACCGGCTTCGACGAGACCTTGTCGGTGCTCCAGGACGGCGCCGGCACGTTGGTGGTGCGGGAGCGGACCTGGACGCGTTCTATGGTGCCGCCCCGGCCGGCCGCCTCGCCGCGCTCCAGCCGCAGCACGACGATGTTGCACAGATAGGTCTCGGCGAGAGTGCTGCGCGGGCCCGTCGAGCGGTTGTCGGAGTCGTGCGAGCCGACGTAGAAGTCCCAGGCGCGGCGCAGCTCGTTCTGCTGGGTGTGGCTCGGCACCAGGTTGCCGTCGATGCCCCGGCCGTCCTGGGCGGACAGGTCGAACCAGCCGGTGGTGCGCGCCGTTCCGTCGCCGGTGCGGACGTCGGCGCGGACCTGGACGGCGATGTTCTGCTGGAGCGGGTTGGGCGCGAAGAGCTTCCAGTTCTGTTCGAACTCCGGGTAGACGTATTCGTCGATCGCCTTGCCGTGCGCCTTGGTGACCGTGTTGGACGGCGCGACATGGAGGAACACCATGCCGACGTGGACGCAGACGGCGACCGCGACGACGGCGAGCGCCAAGGCGGCGACGACCTGGTAGCGCAGGGAGAGAGCGGCGACGCCGCCCCGCGGCTCGGCCCCGGCCGGGGGCCCGTCCTGCACGGCCCCGGCGCGGACGCCGGGCAGGCCGCCCCGAACGTCCTCGGTCCGGACGCCGGGCAGGTCGTCCCGCACCCGCTGCTCCTCCGCCGACGCCTCCGGCCCCCGCGGCGCCTCGGCCTCCCGCGGGGGGCCGGCGCCTCCGTCGTACGCGTTCATTCCGCCCCGTTCCCCGATTCCGGTCCGTCTTCCGCCTGCTCGCCGGGCCACGGCGACCCGTTCGTACCCGCCGGCGCGTCCACGTCGACCCGCTCCCGCGCACCGCGTGCGCGGGCACGGGTCGGGACGGCCTTCGCACGGCTGTCGCACGGAACGGTACTCAGCCCGGCCCGTCCCGCGCAGCCCTCCCCCCGGGCGGGGCCGGACCGGTACGCCGCGAGGCCCCGCCGCCGACGGGCCGCCCGAGTTTTCCCACAGGGACGCCCGCAGGTTGTCCACAGCGGTTGACACCTTACGACGGCCGTCTCACCATGGAATCGCACGGACCGAACGATCGGTCGGGAGACGGCTCGGAGAGAGCCCGAGGTCGAGGGGGACCGCATGGCGACAGCAGCCGCGCACCAGACGGCCCGCACACAGCGGTACGGCGGCCGGGAGACCGCCGACGGCGAGCAGGACGCCTGGGAGAGCGCCTTCGACGCCGCGGTGGCCGCCGACGAACGCATCGAGCCACGCGACTGGATGCCCGACGCCTACCGCGCGACGCTGGTCCGCCAGATCGCCCAGCACGCCCACTCCGAGATCATCGGCATGCAGCCGGAAGCCAACTGGATCACGCGCGCGCCCTCCCTGCGCCGCAAGGCCATCCTCATGGCGAAGGTCCAGGACGAGGCGGGCCACGGCCTGTACCTCTACAGCGCGGCCGAAACACTCGGCACGAGCCGCGAGGAGCTGCTGGACAAGCTGCACACCGGTCGCCAGAAGTACTCCTCGATCTTCAACTACCCCACCCTGACCTGGGCCGACGTCGGCGCGATCGGCTGGCTGGTGGACGGCGCCGCGATCACCAACCAGGTCCCCCTGTGCCGCTGCTCCTACGGCCCGTACGCACGCGCGATGATCCGCGTCTGCAAGGAGGAGTCCTTCCACCAGCGCCAGGGATACGAACTGCTGCTGGCCCTCAGCCGCGGCACCCCCGAACAGCACGCGATGGCCCAGGACGCGGTGGACCGCTGGTGGTGGCCCTCGCTGATGATGTTCGGCCCGCCCGACGACGAGTCCGCGCACTCCGCGCAGTCGATGGCCTGGAAGATCAAGCGGCACTCCAACGACGAACTGCGCCAGCGCTTCGTCGACATCTGCGTGCCGCAGGCCGAGTCCCTGGACCTCACCCTCCCCGACCCGGACCTGAAGTGGAACGAGGAGCGCGGCCACCACGACTTCGGCCCGATCGACTGGACGGAGTTCAAGGAGGTCCTCAAGGGCAACGGCCCGTGCAACGAGCAGCGGCTCACCCAGCGCACCCGGGCGCACGAAGAGGGCGCCTGGGTCCGGGAGGCCGCCGCGGCCCACGCGGCCAAGCACAGCCGGGAAAAGAACGAGAGCCGCGAGAACCGTGGGACGGGAGCGAAGCAGGCATGACGAACACCGACTGGCCCCTGTGGGAGGTCTTCGTGCGCTCCCGCCGCGGCCTCTCCCACACCCACGCGGGCAGCCTGCACGCACCGGACGCGGAGTTCGCCCTGCGCAACGCCCGTGACCTGTACACCCGGCGTGGCGAGGGCGTCTCGCTCTGGGTCGTGCCGTCCGCCGCGATCACCGCCTCCTCGCCGGACGAGAAGGACCCGTTCTTCGACCCGGCAGCCGACAAGGCGTACCGGCACCCGACGTTCTACGAGATCCCGGAGGGGGTGAAGCACCTGTGACCACGACCGCGCGCACGAACACCGCCGCTGTCGCCCTCGGCGACGACGCCCTGGTGCTCTCCCATCGTCTGGGGGAGTGGATGGGCCACGCGCCCGTGCTGGAGGAGGAGGTCGCTCTCGCCAACATCGCCCTCGACCTGCTGGGACAGGCCCGCATCCTGCTGTCGATGGCCGGCGACGAGGACGAACTGGCCTACCTCCGCGAGGAACGCGCCTTCCGCAACCTCCAGTTGGTGGAGCAGCCCAACGGCGACTTCGCCCACACCATCGCCCGCCAGCTGTACTTCTCCACCTACCAGCACCTGCTCTACGACCGACTGGCCGCCGGAGAGGGGCCGTTCGCGGGGCTCGCGGCCAAGGCCGTCAAGGAGGTCGCCTACCACCGCGACCACGCCGAGCAGTGGACCCTGCGCCTCGGCGACGGCACCGAGGTCAGCCACGAGCGGATGCGACGGGCCTGCGACGCCCTGTGGCGGTTCACCGGCGAGATGTTCCAGCCGGTGGACGGCGTCGACACCGACCCGGCCGGCCTGGAGACCCTCTGGCTGGAGTCGGTCGGAGCCGTGCTGCGCCGGGCCGGGCTGGAGCTGCCCCAGGGACCGCGGAGCGGAGCATGGCGCGCGGGCGCGGGCCGTCAGGGCCTGCACACGGAGTCCTTCGGACGGATGCTCGCCGAGATGCAGCACCTGCACCGCAGCCACCCGGGGGCGTCATGGTGACCCTCACGCCCCTGGAGGCGGAACTCCTCGCGGTCGCCGGTTCGGTGCCCGACCCCGAGCTGCCCGTGCTCACCCTCCAGGAGCTGGGCGTCCTGCGCGCGGTCCATGTACGCGACACGGACGCGGTCGAGGTCGAACTGACCCCGACCTACACCGGCTGCCCGGCCGTGGAAACGATGTCCACGGACATCGAGCGGGCGCTGCGCGACCACGGCGTCCGCGAGGTCACCGTGCGCACGGTACTCACCCCCGCCTGGTCGACGGACGACATCTCCGCCGAAGGCCGTCGCAAACTAAGGGAGTTCGGCATCGCGCCGCCGCGCGCGCAGCGCACGGCCGGACCGGTCGGCGTCACCCTCGGACCGACCCGCACCGCCGAGCAGGACCCGGTCCGCTGCCCCCACTGCGGCTCTGCCGACACCGAACTGCTCAGCCGTTTCTCCTCCACCGCCTGCAAGGCGCTGCGGCGCTGCCTGGCCTGCCGTGAACCCTTCGACCACTTCAAGGAGTTGTGATGGCCCGATTCCACCCGCTCCCCGTGGCCGCGGTGGACCGGCTCACCGACGACTCCGTGGCCCTGACCTTCACCGTCCCTTCCGCACTGCGCGAGGAGTACCGGCACGCGCCGGGCCAGCACCTCGCCCTGCGGCGCAGGGCCGACGGGACCGAGATCCGGCGGACGTACTCGATCTGCTCGCCCGCGCCGGAGCCCGCCGGAGAGGGCCCGCGCACCCTGCGGGTGGGCGTGCGGCTGGTCGAGGGCGGCGCCTTCTCGACCTACGCGCTCAAGGAGATCAACGTCGGGGACGAACTGGAGGTGATGACACCGGCGGGCCGCTTCACCCTCGATCCCGCCCCCGGTCTGTACGCGGCGATCGTGGGCGGCAGCGGCATCACCCCGGTGCTGTCGATCGTCTCCACCCTGCTGGCGCGCGAACCCGAGGCCCGGTTCTGCCTGATACGCAGCGACCGTACGGCAGCGTCGACGATGTTCCTGGAGGAGGTCGCCGACCTCAAGGACCGGTATCCGCAGCGGCTGCACCTGGTCACCGTGCTCTCCCGGGAGGAACAACAGGCCGGGTTGCCGTCCGGGCGGCTGGACCGGGAGCGGCTGACCGGGCTGCTGCCTGCACTGCTGCCCGTGGCGGACGTGGCGGGCTGGTTCCTGTGCGGGCCGTTCGGCCTGGTGCAGGGCGCGGAGCGGGCCCTGCGAGAGCTCGGCGTCGCCCGCGCCCGCATCCACGAGGAGATCTTCCACGTGGACGTCACAGCCCCCGCGTCCACCACCCCCGCCCCGGCGCACAGCACGGTCACCGCCCGGCTCGACGGCCGCGGTGGCAGCTGGGCCGTGGCGGACGGCGAGTCGGTCCTGGAGACGGTGCTGCGCAACCGGCCCGACGCGCCCTACGCCTGCAAGGGCGGGGTGTGCGGAACCTGCCGGGCCTTCCTCGTCGCCGGCGAGGTGCGCATGGACCGCAACTTCGCGCTGGAACCGGAGGAGACCGAGGCCGGCTATGTACTGGCGTGCCAGTCGCATCCCCTGACCGAGGCAGTGGAGGTGGACTTCGACCGGTGAGCCGGAAGGACACGGCGACGGCCGGTGCACGGCACCCGGCCGCTCCCGTTCCCTTCCTCTGGAACCCGTTCCGTACTGACGGGCCGTCGGATCGGCTGACCCGTCGGCGGGACGGACCGTGGACTTCGGCTTCCCAGAGGAGCAGCGGGCGGCGGCCGAGGCCGCGCGAAGCGTCTTCGCCGACGTCTGCTGTCCGCTGCACCGCCACCACGCGTGGGCCGAACACCCGGAGCTCTCCCCGGGGCCCGCGGCGGCGCACGAGGAGGCCTGGGCGACCTGTCGGCCGCCCGCACCCCCGGCTGAAGCCCCACCCCGCCCGCAGCCGCACGGACCCGCAGGTCCGGCCGGTGCGGCTGCGGGACTACAGGACGAAGCCGGGCTGCCCGTCGTCGGTGACGACCGGGCGGCCCACGGCCGACCAGTGCTGCATGCCGCCGTCCACGTTCACCGCGTCGACGCCCTGCTGCGCGAGGTACATGGTGACCTGGGCGGAACGGCCACCGGAGCGGCAGATCACATGGACCCGCCCGTCCTGCGGAGCCGCCTCGGTCAGCTCGCCGTAACGCGCGACGAACTCGCTGATGGGAATGTGCAGTGCCCCTTCGGCATGGCCCGCCTTCCACTCGTCGTCCTCCCGGACGTCCAGCAGGAAGTCGCCGTCCTTGAGGTCCTCGACCCCGACCGTGGGCACACCAGCTCCGAAACTCATACCCCCGACGCTACCGGACGCCCCACACCCCCGACGGCCCCGCCGCAGGTCCGATGCCCCCGCCGCAGGGCTCCGCCCCGGGACCGCGCCGGACACCCGGCGACCAGGCCCCGGTGCCGACCGGCCGGACTCCTCGGCCGAACGGCAGGGGCCGCCGCGGACCCGAACCACCGCCCCGGAACCGGAAGCCCCTCAGCCGGTCAGCTCCGCCAGCTCGGCCTCCCGCTTCGCCACCTCGGCCAGGAGCTGCTCGGCGATCTCCTCCAGAAGCCGGTCGGGGTCGTCCGGCGCCATCCGGAGCATCGCGCCGATCGCGCCCTCCTCCAGCTCCCGGGCCACCAACGCCAGCATCTCCTTGCGCTCGGCGAGCCACTCCAGCCGGGCGTACAGCTCCTCGCTGGGGCTGGGCCGCCGCTCCTCGGGGGCCGGGCCGGCCGCCCACTCCTCGGCCAGCTCCCGCAGCGCGGCCTCGTCGCCCCGAGCGTAGGCGGCGTTGACCCGCGTGATGAACTCCTCACGCCGCGCCCGCTCCGCGTCCTCCTGCGCCAGGTCGGGATGGGCCTTGCGTGCCAGCTCCCGGTAGAGTTTGCGGGCCTCGTCGCTGGGCCGCACCCGCTGCGGCGGCCGCACCGACTGGTCCGTGAGCATGGCCTCGGCCTCCGGGAACAGGCCGTTGCCGTCCATCCAGCCGTGGAACAGCTCCTCGACCCCGGGCATCGGCATGACCCGGGCCCGCGCCTCGTCCGCCTTGCGCAGGTCCTCCGGATCACCGGTGCGGGCGGCCGTGGCCTCGGCGATCTGCGCCTCGAGCTCATCGAGCCGGGCGTACATCGGACCGAGTCTCTGGTGGTGGAGCCGCGAGAAGTTCTCGACCTCGACGCGGAAGGTCTCCACCGCGATCTCGAACTCGATCAGCGCCTGCTCAGCGGCCCGTACGGCCTTCTCGAGCCGCTCCTCGGGCCGCGACTGCTCAGCTTCGGGGGTCGTCACCCGACCAGCGTAGGCCACCCCTGAGGGGGACCTCCCTCAGTCCCGGTGCTCCGGGCAGTCCGCCGCCACCCACTCCGCCTCCGGATCCCGGCAGACCACGAGGAGCGTGCCGGGACGGCAGGCCAGTTCGTGGGTGCAGCCGCCGGGGTGCGGGAGGATCTCGTCGAGCACCACCGCGCCGACGTCGTCGAGGGCGCGGACGTCGAGGACGTCGGCCTGGAAGCGGGAGACGCCCGTGTACCGCACGACGAGGTCCTCGTCGTGCTTACAGCAGTTGTGCCCGAAGCGGATCTCCAGGTCCTCGCCCCCGTCCGGCGGGCCTCCACCGGCAGGAGGTCCTTCCCGCACCGTCTGCCCGAGAAGTCGTGGTGATCCGGATCGGTGGCGAACGCGCGCGCCCCGGGAGGCAGTTGCCCGCCCAGCACCGGCAACCGCTCCAGGTACGGCCTCGGATCGAGGACCCCGGGGAGGCCACCGCCCCGGCCGTCCAGCTCGACGTACTTCACCGAACGCCCCTCGTACGGCGCTCACACCCCCGTCTCCGCCGCGATCCTCCCCGTCCGTACCGCCGTCACCAGGTCCGCGTGATCCGCCTCCGTGCGGTCGGCGTAGGCCACGGCGAAGGCGGCCATCGCCTCGTCCAGTTCCTCGTTCTTGCCGCAGTAGCCGGCGATGAGCCGCGGGTCGGCACTGTGCGAGTGGGCGCGGGCCAGCAGGGCGCCGGTCATGCGGCCGTAGTCGTCGACCTGGTCGGCGGCGAGAGCGGCGGGGTCCACGCTGCCTTTGCGGTTGCGGAACTGCCGGACCTGGAAGGGCCGGCCCTCGACCGTGGTCCAGCCCAGCAGGGAGTCGCTGACCACCTGCATGCGCTTCTGCCCGAGGACCACCCGCCGCCCCTCGTGCTCGACGGCCGGAGGCTCGAAACCGGCGCTCGCCAGATGCGGCACCAGCACCGAGCGCCGTGCCTCCTTCACCTGGAGCACGAGCGGCTCGCCCCGGTGGTCCAGCAGCAGGACGACGTAGGACCGGGTGCCCACGCTGCCCGTGCCGACGATGCGGAAGGCCACGTCGTGCACAGCGTGCCGGGCCAGCAGGGGCAGCCGGTCCTCCGGCAGCGTGGTCACGTACTGCTCGAGGGAGGCGGCCACCGCAGCGGCCTCCGCGTCGGGGACGCGCCGCAGCACCGGCGCCGCGTCGACGAAGCGGCGCCCGCCCTCCGGGGTCGGCTCGGTCGACTTCGCGGCGAACCGCCCGCTCGTGTTGGCCCGCGCCTTCTCCGAGACCCGCTCCAGCGTGCCCAGCAGGTCGTGGGCGTCGGCGTGCGAGACGAGTTCCTCGTCGGCGATGGCGTTCCACGCGTCCAGCACCGGAAGCCGGGCCAGCAGGCGCATGGTGCGGCGGTAGGCGCCGGCCGCGTCGTGCGCCGCCCGGCGGCAGGTGTCCTCGTCGGCGCCGGCCTCCCGGCCCGCGAGCACCAGGGACACGGCCAGCCGCTTGAGGTCCCACTCCCAGGGGCCGTCGACCGTCTCGTCGAAGTCGTTCAGGTCGATGACCAGGCCGCCGCGGGCGTCGCCGTACAGCCCGAAGTTGGCCGCGTGCGCGTCGCCGCAGATCTGCGCCGTGACGCGGGTCATCGGGGTACGGGCCAGGTCATGGGCCATGAGGCCCGCCGACCCCCGCAGGAACGCGAACGGTGTGGCGGCCATCCGCCCCACCCGTATCGGCGTGAGTTCGGGGAGGCGCCCCCGGCCGGACTCCTCGACCGCGGTCACCGCGTCGGGGCGGGAGGGGTCCAGGTCGAGCCCGGCGTGCGCCGCGCGCGGCACCCGGCGGCGCAGGGCCTTGCCCTCCTCCTTCGGCGAGCCCGCGGCGGGCCACTCGGCGAACCCCCGCGTCCTGGGAAGGCGCGGCCCCTCACCCGCGACCCCGTCCGCGCTCGCGCCCACCCCGGCACCGGCCTCTGTCACCACGACCGCCTCCCCCGCACCCCGACGAACATCGACTCCTGCAGACCGTACCGCCGACGGCCGAAACCCGTCAGACCCTGTGGACAACCACCCGGGCCCCACCCCGCCCGCACGCAACGCCGTCCCTCTCACCCGTACAGGACGCCCCGTCGACCACGACTGCCCGCCCCGTCCACCAGGTCCGCCCTGTCCGCGCCCGCTCACCCCGCCCCTCGTGAGATACCTCACGTGCGCGAGCTGCATCCACGCATCCGGACACCCCGCCTGCACGTCAGCACGTGTCCGGGCCTCCCCGCCCATGCGTCCACGCATCCCGCACGCATCCACGCCCCCGGACATGCGAAAGCCCCGCAGATCCGAAGATCTGCGGGGCTTTCAGCTGTGCGCGAGGGGGGAGTTGAACCCCCACGCCCTTGCGGGCACTGGAACCTGAATCCAGCGCGTCTGCCTATTCCGCCACCCGCGCATTGGGTGTGTCATCAGGGTGTTGGCCTTGCGGCCCGGCGCCCTCCGACATGCAGAACATTAGCACGTGGGCCAGGGTGCGTTCACATCCCTTCTTCCGGGGCAGAGGTCACCGCGAGAGGCCCGCGGCAACCTCCCTACGTCTCGGCGATGACCGGTTCACGTATCAACCTCGTACCTATGACGGCCGTCTCCCCGATAGGCGGGCGAGCTCCACAGCCAGGTGCGGGACACTGGTCCTCGGCCGCCTCTACGATCCTGGGCAGAAGGACGAGCGAAGGACGCGCGGAGGACGCCGTCGACACCGGTCGGCGGAGCCGACAGGGGGAACCGGCCGATCCACCGGCGCGTGGATACGATCAGTAAGCAGTACCAGGTAGGCAGCAGGACACGGGACGCAAGTCACGACGGAGGAGGTGCCCCATGGGAGTCCTGAAGAAATTCGAGCAGCGTCTCGAGGGTCTGGTCAACGGCACCTTCGCCAAGGTGTTCAAGTCCGAGGTGCAGCCCGTGGAGATCGCGGGAGCGCTCCAGCGGGAGTGCGACAACAACGCGACCATCTGGAACCGCGACCGGACCGTCGTACCCAACGACTTCATCGTGGAGCTGAGCACGCCGGACCACGAGCGGCTCAGCCCCTACTCCGGCCAGCTCGGCGACGAACTGGCCGGCATGGTCCGCGACTACGCGAAGCAGCAGCGCTACACCTTCATGGGACCGATCAAGGTCAACCTGGAGAAGGCTGACGATCTCGACACCGGTCTGTACCGCGTGCGGAGCCGCACCCTCGCCTCCTCCGCCAGCGGCCCGCAGGCGCCCGAGCGCGCGCCCGGCGGCCGCCCCGGCGGGTACGGCTACCCGCCGGCGGCCGGCGGCGCGGCGGCCGCGCCCCCCATGCCCGCCGCACCCCCGCCCGCCGCGGCCGGCGGCCGGCCCGGCGGGTACGGCTACCCGCCCGCGGCCGGCGGTCAGCGCCCGGCGGGCGGCGGACTCGCGGGTGCCCCGGCGCCCGGCTCCCGGACCCGCCACTGGATCGAGATCAACGGCACCCGTCACCAGATCTCCCGTGCGACGCTCGTGCTGGGCCGCAGCACCGAGGCCGACGTGCGGATCGACGACCCCGGCGTCTCCCGCCGGCACTGCGAGATCCGGACCGGAACGCCCTCGACGATCCAGGATCTCGGGTCCACCAACGGCATCGTGGTGGACGGGCAGCACACCACCCGCGCTACGCTCCGCGACGGCTCGCGGATCGTCGTGGGCAGCACCACCATCATTTACCGGCAAGCCGAAGGGTGAAGCGGGGGCAATGTCAGAGCTGACCCTCACGGTCATGCGGCTGGGTTTCCTGGCCGTACTGTGGCTGTTCGTGATCGTGGCCGTGCAGGTCATCCGCAGCGACCTGTTCGGTACGCGTGTCACCCAGCGCAGTGCGCGCCGGGAGGCGGCCCGACCGCAACAGGCCCAGCGCCAGGCGCCTCCGCAGCAGCGCCAGCAACCCGCCGCGGGGGGCGGACGCAGGGGGCGCAACGCCCCGACGAAGCTGGTCGTGTCCGAGGGCACCCTCACCGGCACGACCGTCGCGCTCCAGGGCCAGACCATCAGCCTGGGCCGCGCGCACGACAGCACCATCGTGCTGGACGACGACTACGCCTCCAGCCGCCATGCCAGGATCTACCCGGACCGCGACGGCCAGTGGATCGTCGAGGACCTGGGCTCCACCAACGGCACGTACCTCGACCGAACGCGGCTGACGACTCCCACACCGATCCCGCTGGGCGCGCCGATCCGTATCGGCAAGACCGTCATCGAGCTGCGGAAGTAGTGCTACATCATGAGTGAGCGCGAGCGGAGCGAGCACGCCAGGTCGGCCGGCACCCAGGGCCCCGGCGCGCTCCCGACCGGAGGGTGGGCAGTGTGGCTCGACACGACCGGCTGTACCCGGGGCCGACGGGCGAGGTGCGCATGAGTCTGTCACTGCGCTTCGCCGCCGGATCGCACAAGGGCATGATCCGGGAGGGCAACGAGGACTCCGGTTACGCCGGTCCGCGCCTGCTCGCCATCGCCGACGGCATGGGCGGCGCCGCCGCCGGTGAGGTCGCCTCCTCCGAGGCCATCTCCACCATCGTCGCCCTCGACGACGACGTGCCCGGCTCCGACGTCCTCACCTCGCTCGGAACGGCCGTGCAGCGCGCCAACGACCAGCTGCGCTCGCTGGTCGAAGAAGACCCCCAGCTCGAGGGCATGGGAACCACGCTGACCGCGTTGCTGTGGACCGGCCAGCGGCTGGGGCTCGTGCACGTCGGCGACTCGCGCGCCTACCTGCTGCGGGACGGCGTACTGAGCCAGATCACGCAGGACCACACCTGGGTGCAGCGTCTCGTCGACGAGGGCCGGATCACCGAGGAAGAGGCCACCACCCACCCGCAACGCTCGCTGCTGATGCGGGCGTTGGGCAGTGGGGAGCATGTGGAGCCGGATCTGTCGATCCGCGAGGTGCGGGCCGGCGACCGCTATCTGATCTGCTCCGACGGCCTGTCCGGCGTCGTCTCGCACCAGACGCTCGAGGACACCCTCGCCAGCTACCAGGGCCCGCAGGAGACCGTGCAGGAGCTGATCCAGCTCGCGCTGCGCGGCGGCGGCCCCGACAACATCACCGTGATCGTCGCCGACGTGCTGGACCTGGACACCGGCGACACCCTCGCCGGGCAGCTGTCCGACACCCCGGTCGTGGTCGGCGCCGTCGCCGAGAACCAGAACCAGCCGTACGTCAACGGCATCATGCAGACCCCGGCCGGCCGCGCCTCCGGCCTCGGCCGACAGGGCCGCGGCCAGGGCGGCGGCGAGTTCGGCCCGCCCGGCTCCGGCGACGTCACCGGCTTCATCCCCACCGACGGCTTCGGCGACTACACCGACGACGACTTCGTCAAGCCCCACAAGGGCCGCCGGTGGCTGAAGAGATCCCTGTACGGCGGTCTCGCCCTCGCCGTCATCGGCGGCGGGCTGTACGCCGGCTGGCACTGGACCCAGACCCAGTACTACGTCGGCACCAAGGGCGAGCACGTCGCGCTGTACCAGGGCATCAGCCAGGACCTGGCCTGGGTCTCGCTCTCGAAGGTCGAGAAGGACCACCCCGAGATCGAACTCAAGTACCTGCCGCAGTACCAGCAGAAGCTGGTCGAGGCGACGATCGCCGAGGGCAGCCGGGCCACCGCCCAGAAGAAGATCGACGAACTGGCCGTGCAGGCGTCCGCGTGCCGCAAGCAGGCGGAGGCGGCGACCGCGACCGCCGCGACCCCCAGCAAGGCCGGATCCACGACCGGTGAGGGCAAGGCCGACGGCACCGCGGGAACCACTCCCGTCTCCCTCACGTCCAAGGCATCGCCGACCCCCACCCCGTCGGGATCGGCGTCGTCCCCGTCCGCGTCTCCGTCCACATCAGCGACCGCCACTCCCGGCCCCGGCCCCACCCTCTCGGAGGATGAGCAGAAGGTCGTCTCGCTGTGCGGTAAGCAGTAGGCAAGCCGTGAGAGGCCCCGTCACACGATGAGCAGTACAACCAACACGTCGACGCACCACACGTCCACGATCGGCTCGATCGGCACACCGAGCCGGCGCAACACCGAGCTGGCGCTCCTGGTGTTCGCCGTCCTCATCCCGGTGTTCGCCTACGCCAACGTGGGCCTCGCCATCAACGAGCAGGTGCCGGCCGGCCTGCTCAGCTACGGCCTGGGCCTCGGCCTGCTGGCCGGCGTCGCCCACGTGGTCGTCCGCAAGTTCGCGCCGTACGCAGACCCGTTGATGCTGCCGCTGGCGACGCTGCTGAACGGCCTCGGGCTCGTGGCGATCTGGCGACTGGACCAGTCGAAGCTGCTGCAGTCCATCGACCAGGCCGGTAACGCCGCCCCCCGGCAGCTGCTGTACACGGCGATGGGCATCGCCTTCTTCGTCGTGGTGTTGATCTTCCTCAAGGACCACCGCGTCCTCCAGCGCTACACCTACATCTCCATGGTGGGCGCGCTGTTCCTGCTGCTGCTGCCATTGGTGCCGGGCCTCGGCAAGAACATCTACGGCGCCAAGATCTGGATCCAGGTCGGTAGTTTCAGCATCCAGCCCGGCGAGTTCGCCAAGATCGTCCTGGCCGTGTTCTTCGCCGGCTACCTGATGGTCAAGCGCGACGCCCTCGCACTCGCCAGCCGCCGCTTCATGGGCCTGTACCTGCCGCGCGGTCGCGACCTCGGCCCGATCCTGGTGGTCTGGTTCATCTCGATCCTGATCCTGGTCTTCGAGACGGACCTCGGCACCTCGCTGCTGTTCTTCGGAATGTTCATCATCATGCTGTACGTCGCCACCGAGCGGACCAGCTGGATCGTCTTCGGTCTGCTGATGTCGGCGGGCGGCGCGGTCGGCGTGGCCAGCTTCGAGACGCACGTCCAGCAGCGCGTCCAGGCCTGGCTCGACCCGATGAAGGAGTACCTGCTTTCCCGGCAGGGCCAGGTGGGCCACTCCGAGCAGGCCATGCAGGCCCTGTGGGCCTTCGGTTCCGGCGGCACCCTCGGCACCGGCTGGGGCCAGGGCCACTCCGAGCTGATCCGGTTCGCCGCCAACTCCGACTTCATCCTCGCCACCTTCGGCGAGGAGCTGGGCCTGGCCGGCCTCATGGCGCTCCTGCTGCTGTACGGCCTGATCGTGGAGCGCGGCGTGCGCACCGCACTCGCCGCCCGCGACCCGTTCGGCAAGCTGCTCGCCATCGGCCTCTCCGGTGCCTTCGCCCTCCAGGTGTTCGTCGTCGCGGGCGGTGTGATGGGCCTCATCCCGCTGACCGGTATGACGATGCCGTTCCTGGCCTACGGCGGTTCCTCCGTCATCGCCAACTGGGCGCTGATCGGCATCCTGATCAGAATCAGCGACACCGCGCGCCGTCCGGCCCCGGCCCCCGCCTCCAACCCCGACGCCGAGATGACCCAGGTGGTCCGCCCGTCATGAACAAGCCCCTGCGCCGGATCGCGGTCTTCTGCGGACTCCTGATCCTCACCCTGCTCCTCCGCGACAACTACCTCCAGTACGTCAAGGCCGACACCCTGGCCTCCGACGACGACAACCGCCGCGTCAACATCGCCCGGTACGCCACCCCGCGCGGCGACATCATCGTCGGCGACAAGGCCATCACCGGCTCCGTCGAGACCACCAGCGGCGACTACAAGTACAAGCGCACCTGGGTCAACGGTCCGATGTGGGCGCCGGTCACCGGTTACTCCTCCCAGGCCTTCGGCGCCACCCAGCTGGAGAAGCTCGAGGACGGCATCCTCACCGGCAACGACGACCGGCTCTTCTTCCGCAACACGCTCGACATGATCACGGGCAAGAAGAAGGAGGGCGGCAGCGTCGTCACCACCCTCAACGCCGCCGCGCAGAAGGCCGCGTACGAAGGGCTGGGCGACAAGAAGGGCGCCGTCGCCGCGATCGACCCGGCCACCGGCAAGATCCTCGCGCTGGTCTCGACGCCGTCGTACGATCCGTCGAAATTCGCCGGAGCCTCCGACAAGGACGCCGAGGCGTGGAGCGCCGTCCAGAAGAAGAACAACCCCGACGACCCGATGCTGAACCGGGCGCTGCGCGAGACCTACCCGCCGGGCTCCACCTTCAAGGTGGTCACCGCGGCCGCGGCGCTGGAGAACGGCGTGGCCTCGGGCATCGACGACGCCACCAAGACGCCGGACCCGTACCAGCTGCCGGGCACCACCACCGACCTCACCAACGAGCACGGTGAGTGCGAGAACGCCAGCCTGCGGTACGCGCTCATGGTGTCCTGCAACACCGTCTTCGCGAAGCTGTCCGACAGCGTCGGCAACGAGAAGATGATCGAGCAGGCGCAGAAGTTCGGCTACAACAACAAGGAACTGGACACCCCGGTCCGCGCCTCCGAGAGCGTCTACCCCGAGGACAACAAGCCGCAGAACGCCATGGACGGCATCGGCCAGGCCTCCAACCGCGCCACCCCGCTCCAGATGGCCATGGTCGCCTCGGCCGTCGCCAACGACGGCAAGCTGATGAAGCCGTACATGGTCGACCAGCTCAAGGCCGCGAACCTCGACACCATCGAGACGACCGAGCCGCAGGAGCTGTCCCAGGCGGTGTCCTCGGAGACCGCGCAGAAGCTCCAGGAGATGATGGAGACGGTCGTCAACAACCCGCAGGGCACCGGCGGCAAGGCGAAGATCTCCGGCGTCGTCGTCGGCGGCAAGACCGGTACCGCCCAGCACGGCCTGAACAACAGCGAGAAGCCGTACGCCTGGTTCATCTCCTACGCGAAGCTGGCCGACGGCAGCTCGCCGGTCGCCGTCGCGGTCGTCGTCGAGGACGGCGCCGCCAGCCGTGACGACATCAGCGGTGGCGGCCTCGCCGGCCCGATCGCGAGGGACGTGATGAAGGCCGTCATCGACAGCAAGAAGTGACCCCCATCACGTCGCCCACACATCGGTGCACGTTGCGATACCGGTCCGGTATCGGGTGACGGGCTTGGCCAAGTCACACAGTGCCGTCCGGGTACGGTATGCCCGGGCGGCAGCCGCCGACCGCACACGTGTGCCGGTCGGGACCGACGGAGAGGGCTGGTAGGTAGCTATGGAAGAGCCGCGTCGCCTCGGCGGCCGGTACGAGCTGGGCCACGTGCTCGGCCGTGGTGGCATGGCCGAGGTCTACCTCGCGCATGACATCCGCCTCGGCCGCACCGTGGCGGTGAAGACGCTGCGCGTGGACCTCGCGCGCGATCCTTCCTTCCAGGCCCGGTTCCGCCGGGAGGCCCAGTCGGCCGCCTCGCTCAACCACCCTGCGATCGTCGCGGTCTACGACACGGGCGAGGACTACATCGACGGGGTCTCGATCCCGTACATCGTCATGGAGTACGTCGACGGCTCCACACTCCGCGAGCTGCTCCACTCCGGCCGCAAGCTGCTGCCGGAGCGGACGCTGGAGATGACCATCGGCATCCTCCAGGCCCTGGAGTACTCGCACCGCGCCGGCATCGTGCACCGCGACATCAAGCCGGCGAACGTCATGCTGACGCGCAACGGCCAGGTCAAGGTCATGGACTTCGGCATCGCCCGCGCCATGGGCGACTCCGGCATGACGATGACGCAGACCTCGGCCGTGATCGGCACCGCCCAGTACCTCTCCCCGGAGCAGGCCAAGGGCGAGCAGGTCGACGCCCGCTCCGACCTGTACTCCACGGGCTGCCTGCTGTACGAACTGCTGACCGTACGGCCGCCGTTCGTCGGCGACTCCCCGGTCGCGGTCGCCTACCAGCACGTCCGCGAGGAACCCCAGGCGCCCAGCGTCTTCGACCCCGAGATCACGCCCGAGATGGACGCGATCGTGTTGAAGGCCCTCGTCAAGGACCCCGACTACCGCTACCAGTCCGCCGACGAGATGCGCGCCGACATCGAGGCCTGCCTCGACGGCCAGCCCGTCGCGGCCACGGCGGCCATGGGCTCGGTCGGCTACGGCGGCTACCCGGACGACCAGCCGACCACCGCGCTGCGCTCCACGGACGGCGGCGCCACCTCGATGATGCCCCCGGTGAACCCGGACGGCGGCGGCTTCGGCTACGACGACCGCCCGGACCGGCGCCGCCAGAAGAAGTCCAACACCTCGACGATCCTGCTGGTCGTCGCCGCCGTGCTGGTTCTCGTGGGCGCGATCCTGATCGGGAAGTGGATCTTCAGCGGTGACGGCACGGGCAACGACACGGTGACCGTGCCCACCCTCATCGGGAAGACCCAGGCCGAGGCCACCCAGCAGCTGGCCAACGTCGACCTCAAGGTCGGGACCGTCACACAGAAGCCCTGCGAGGACCAGGCCAAGGGCAACATCTGCGACCAGGACCCCGACCCCGAGACCGAGGTCGACAAGAAGTCCGCCGTCAACCTGGTGGTGTCCACGGGGGCGCCGAAGGTCGCCGTGCCGAGTGTCCTCGGCAAGAGCCTCGACGACGCCAAGTCGATCCTCGAGGGCGACCAGTACCAGCTGGTCGTCGAGACCAAGAACGAGATCTCCACGGAGGAGCCCGGCACTGTCCTGGACCAGGACCCGAAGCTGGGTTCCGAGGTCGAGAAGGGCTCCAAGGTCACCCTCGTCATCGCCAAGGCCGAGGACAAGGCGACCGTCCCCGACGTCCTCAACCAGAGCTGTGACCAGGCCAAGGCCCAGATGCAGGCCAACAACCTGGTCGGCAACTGCACCGAGGTCGAGACCCAGGACCAGAACCTGGTCGGCAAGGTCATCTCGACCACACCGTCGGCCAACTCGAAGGCCACGAAGGGTTCCCAGGTCCAGATCCAGATCGGCAAGGCACCCGAGAACCAGCAGGTGCAGGTTCCGGGCAACCTCCAGGGCATGAAGCTGAAGGACGCCAAGAAGGCGCTCCAGGACGCGGGCCTGAACGTCGGCAACGTCACCGTCGACGACGACAACGCCACCGTCATCAGCTCCGACCCGGCGCCGGGCAGCACGGTGAACAAGGGCCAGACGGTCAACCTGGTCACCTTCGGCGGCGGCGGGAACAACGGGGGCAACGACGGAGGGGGCGGCTTCTTCGGCGGGGCCGGATAGCCGCCGCACCACGCGAAAGGCCTCGGGCCCTGCCGGACGGATGATCCGGCAGGGCCCGAGGCCTTTGCTCATGACTCAGCAGGGCTGGGGCCCGGCCTCAGCGCAGCTCCGCCGGCGGCGTCCGCTCCGCGTCCACCTTCTCCACGCGGTCCAGTTCGCCCCACACCACGTAGCGGTAGCGGCTCGTGTAGACGGGGGTGCAGGTGGTCAGGGTGATGTACTTGCCGGCCTTCTTCTTCCCGGACTCCTTCGGGACCGCGCCGAGGACCTCGACGTTGTACTTCGAGGTCTCGGGCAGGACGGCGTACACCTTGTAGACGTACCAGTTGTCCTTGGTCTCGAAGACGATCGGATCGCCCTCGTCGAGCTTGTCGATGTCGTGGAACTTGGCGCCGTGGCCGTCGCGGTGGGCGGCGAGGGCGAAGTTGCCGTCCTTGCCGCTGGTCGGGAGCGTGGCCTTGACGGGGTCGGTGTAGTAGCCGGCGACGCCGTCGTTGAGGATCTTCGACGTGGTGCCCTTCTCGACCAGGACCTCGCCGTCGCCCAGGGCGGGCACGTGCAGGAAACCGATGCCCTCCTTGGTGTCGAGCTCACCCGGACCGGCCTCCTGCGCCCAGGTGTCGCGGACCTTGTCGCCCTGACGGTCGGCCTTGCGGTCGGCGACCACGTTGGTCCACCACAGGGAGTAGACGACGAACAGACCGAGCACCAGCCCGGCCGTGATGAGGAGTTCACCGAAGAAGCTGACCGCCTGCGCGATCCGTCCACCGCGCCGCCGCGGGGGCGGGGCGGCGGCGCCCCGCGTGCCGCTGTGCTCTTCGTGCTCGGTGTCGCCGGTGGTCGCTGCCACGTTCACTCTGCCCCTACTCGACTGCACGCCTACTCGACGAGCGCATCCGGCTTGCCCTTGCTGCGCGGTCGCTCCTCGGCCATCTTGCCCCAGACGATCAGCCGGTACTTGCTGGTGAACTCCGGCGTGCACGTCGTCAGCGTGATGTACCGGCCCGGTCCGGTGAATCCGGATCCCGGCGGCACGGGTTCGAGGACGCTCACGTTGCTCGGCGAGGTCACCGGGAGCATCGACGCCATCTTGTAGACGTAGTACTCGTCCTGCGTCTCGACGACGATCGCGTCGCCGGGCTGGAGCCTGTTGATGTACCGGAACGGCTCGCCGTGCGTGTTGCGGTGGCCGGCGAGCCCGAAGTTGCCGGTCTTCGCGTCGGGCATGGCCGTCTTCAGCGCGTCCTCGCCGTAGTGCCCGACCATGCCCTTGTCGAGCACCTTCTTGTTGCTGATGCCCTCGGCGATCGGCACCACCACGTCCAGCTTCGGGATGTGCAGGATGGCGAAGCCCTGTCCCGGCGAGAAGGTGCCGGGGTTGCGCTTGCCGCTCGCCCAGTCGTCCTGGAGGCTGCTGGCCTCCCTGTCCGCCTGCGCGTGCGCCCGGACGTTCGTCCACCACAGCTGGTAGGTGACGAAGAGGAGCATCAGCACACCGGTGGTGATGAACACCTCGCCGACCGCCCGGCTGGCGACGACCGCCGCGCTCGGCTTGCGGGCCCGCGCCTGCCGACGGGCCTCCACCCGCGAGAGGGGCCGCGCCGCCGTTCCCGACGGACCCTCAGGGCCACCGGATCCGCCCTGGCTGTCGTGGTCACCGTGCCCCCCGTGACGCCCGTGGCGGCCCTTGGCGGCCTTTCTGCGGGTCGCCCGGCCTCCCGCCGGGGTTGCCGTGACAGGAGGGGCCGTCGAGGCTCCAGAAGCGGACAGGGAATCGCCGCCGAACGCGGACCCGGGCGACTGCGGTATCCGCAGCGCCACCGTCTCCTCGTCGATGGGAGGCTCGTACGGCGTGCCGCCGTACAGATGATCCTCACGCTCGGGGCGCACCGCGGTCACGCCGTGGCCCTGCCCACCACCGGAGCGAGCCCCGCCGACCTCGCCACGGCACCCTGGTCGCCGCACTCCACCAGCCAGTTGGCCAACATCAGGTGCCCGTGCTCGGTGAGCACCGACTCCGGGTGGAACTGCACTCCCTCGACGGGCAGTTCACGGTGGCGCAGACCCATGACGATGCCGTCCTGGGTGCGGGCCGTGACCTCCAGCTCGGCCGGGACCGTCGCCGGCTCGGCCGCGAGCGAGTGGTAGCGGGTCGCCGTGAAGGGCGAGGGCAGACCGGCGAAGACGCCCTTGCCGCCGTGCTCCACCAGCGAGGTCTTGCCGTGCAGCAGCTCCGGCGCCCGGTCCACCACACCGCCGTACGCCACCTGCATCGACTGCATGCCCAGGCAGACGCCGAAGACGGGCACGCCGGTGCTCGCGCAGTGGCGGACCATGTCCACGCAGACGCCGGCCTCCTCCGGGGTGCCGGGGCCCGGCGACAGCAGGACGCCGTCGAAGCCGTCCTGCGCGTGCGCCGTCGACACCTCGTCGTTGCGCAGGACCTCGCACTCGGCACCCAGCTGGTACAGGTACTGGACCAGGTTGAAGACGAAGCTGTCGTAGTTGTCGACGACGAGAATGCGCGCGCTCACTGGTTGTCCACCGTCACATCGTTGAAGGGAAGCAGCGGTTCGGCCCACGGGAAGACGTATTGGAAGAGGGCATACACCACGGCCAGAACCAGCACGATCGAGATCAGCGCCTTCACCAACGCGTTTCCCGGCAGATGCCGCCAGATCCAGCCGTACATGCCGTCCCTTCCGTCGCACCACGGCACCAGACTCACGCCGTACGTCACCAGACTAGCGGCGCAGGGCCTTCGGTTCGCCTGCCTCCACAGGCTGTGTGGAGGCCGGATGCGCCCGGACGATCAGCCGGCGACCGTGCCCCACCCGGGCCGGCACGTGGTCGGCGTCGCATGGCGTCCGGGACGCGTCTACCCCGACTTACGTGGCGCAGGGCCGATCACCTCGACGTCCGGGGGCACTGTTTCAGGGATACGGTCGCCGTCCCCGCGAGCACCGGCATGTTCCACGTGAAACCAGGCCGCGGGGTGGGCCTACTCCACCGGCTTCGCGTAGTGCAGATCCACTGTGCCCGAGTAGCCGGGCAGCGTCACCGTGCCGTCCTCGGTGACCTTCCAGCCGAGCCCGTAGACGTTGACGTACACCATGTAGTTCTGGATCGCCAGGGAGTCGGCGAGCGCCTGCTGGAGCTTCTCGGGGTCCCCGACCGCCTGGATCTTGTACGGCGGGGAGTAGACGCGGCCCTGGAGGATCAGGGTGTTGCCCACACAGCGCACCGCGCTGGTGGAGATCAGCCGCTGGTCCATGACCTTGATGCCCTCGGCGCCGCCCTGCCACAGGGCGTTCACCACGGCCTGGAGGTCCTGCTGGTGGATGACCAGGTAGTCGGGCTGGGGCTCCGGATAGCCGGGGAGCTTGGCGGTGGCGTTCGGCGGGGCGTCGTTGAGCGTGACCGTGACCGCCCGGCCCTTGACCTTCTGGGTGCCCGCAGCGTCCTCGAGCCGGGCCAGTTTCTCGTCCTCGGCCAGGGTGCTTCCGTCGTCGGCCTCGGCCAGTGACTCGACCTCGTCGCGCAGGGCCGCGTTGGACTCGTCCAGCTCGCCGTTCTTGTGACTGCGTTCCTGGATGAGGTCGGACAGCTTCAGCAGCGAGGTGTCCGTGCGGATGTTGGTGCCCTTGGCGGTGTCGAAGCTGGTGAAGAAGATGAGACCCGCGAGGGCGAAGACACCGGCGGTGAGCACACGGACCGGCCGGAAGCGCGGACGGTGGCCGGGAGAGGAACCCGTTGAACCCGTCCCGGGGAAGTCGGCAGAATTGCTCAACGTACCCTTATCTCCTTCGGCGCCGTAGAAGCACTACGCTAACGGACGCCCGGGGGAGCGGTCAGTGTCCCCTTGTACGCCGACCCGAGCCCGACCCAGTACCCTGCGCGGCCACGCAGCGCATCGACAGGAGAGACCCTCGTGCCGAAGTCACGTATCCGCAAGAAGGCCGACTACACGCCGCCGCCCGCAAAGCAGGCGACCGCCATCAAGCTCAACAGCCGTGCCTGGGTCGCGCCGGTGATGCTGGCCATGTTCCTCATCGGACTCGCCTGGATCGTCGTGTTCTACGTGACCGACGGATCACTGCCCATCGACGCCCTGGGCAACTGGAACATCGTGGTCGGCTTCGGCTTCATCGCCGCCGGCTTCGGTGTCTCCACCCAGTGGAAGTAGCCGGCGGAGCACCTCTGCCCAGGGGTATCCACCGAGTTATCCACAACCCTTTTCCACAGTGGGGAAAAAGAACGACCATCTGTGGATAACCTTCCGGATGTTGACGCCGGTATGACGAACGGCCAGCAACCGAAAACTTGTTCGCCCCCTGCCTGACCTGCGGAAAAGCTGGTCGATGGCAGGGGGCACAGTTGTTCCCGCACCGTGTGCACAAGATCGGGCACACGCTGTGGACAACGCAGGTCCCGAGTTGTGCTCAGGTGAGCTGGGCGGTCCTCAGGAGCGTGACGACCACGATCACGGCCAGTACGAGGGCGCAGGTGCCGTACTGCACGAGAGAGCGGCGATCGCGCGGGGCGTGGACCATGGCGACCCCGATGACCACGCCCGCCACCAGGCCACCGATGTGGGCCTGCCAGGCGATGTTGCTCCATCCGAAGGTGAAGATCAGGTTGATCACCAACAGGGCGATGATCGGCCGCATGTCGTGCCGCATGCGGCGCATCAGCACCGCGGTGGCGCCGAAAAGCCCGAAGACGGCGCCGGAGGCACCGAGCGAACCGCTGCTCGGTGAGGCCAGCAGATAGGTCAGGGCGCTGCCCGCGAGTCCGGAGAGCAGGTAGAGGGCCAGGTAGCGGACACGCCCCAAGGCCTCTTCCAACGGGCCGCCGAGCCACCACAGGCTCAGCATGTTGAAGGCGATGTGCCAGATGGCCTCGTGCGTGAACATCGAGGTGAAGAGCCGGTACCACTCGCCCTCGGAGACCCCCTGGGTGGCGCCGAACGGCGCCGGGGGCCACTGGCCGACGAGCACCAGGTCGCCCAGCAACGACGACCGCACCTGGACAGCGAGGAAGACCGCCAGGTTGATCCCGATCAGGATCTTCGTGAGCAGCCGCGGATCGGCCGCGACGGTCCCGCCCGCGAGGGTGCGGGGCCGGTTCGCGTCCGGTGCGTGGCCCGTGCCGGAGCCGTTCCGCACGCACTCCGGACACTGGAAGCCGACGGAGGCGCTCACCATGCACTCGGGGCAGATCGGGCGCTCACAACGCGTGCAGCGCACGCCGGTCTCACGACCCGCATGCCGGTAACAGACCGGCAGACCACTCTGCGCGTCGTCCGGCCGACTGCCTGGCGCCTGATCCATGGGCTCCCCCGATCTCGTCGTGAACAAGGCTGTGCCCCGACCGTCCCTACGGACGAGCGGGGCAAATGGTTCCCACGGGGCACCGGACGCCGACCGGCCCGGTGCCGCGCGCTCAAGCGCGGATCAGGGCTACCGCTTCTCGACGACGACCGACTCGATGACGACGTCCTTCAGCGGGCGGTCGGTGCGCGGATTGGTCTGGGTGCCCGCGATCGCGTCGATGACCTTCTGGCTCGCCGGGTCGGTGACCTCGCCGAAGATGCTGTGCTTGCGGGTCAGCCAGGCCGTCGGGGAGACGGTGATGAAGAACTGCGAGCCGTTGGTGCCCGGGCCGGCGTTGGCCATCGCCAGCAGATACGGCCGGTCGAAGCGCAGGTCCGGGTGGAACTCGTCCTCGAACTGGTAGCCGGGCCCACCGGTGCCGTTGCCCAGCGGGTCACCGCCCTGGATCATGAATCCGCTGATCACCCGGTGGAAGACCGTGCCGTCGTAGAGCTTGGCCGAGGACTTCTCGCCAGTGGCGGGGTGGACCCACTCCCGGCCCCCGGTGGCGAGGTCGACGAA
Source organism: Streptomyces sp. NPDC051051 (assembly GCF_040682975.1). Lineage (NCBI taxonomy): Bacteria > Bacillati > Actinomycetota > Actinomycetes > Kitasatosporales > Streptomycetaceae > Streptomyces > Streptomyces sp. NPDC051051. The sequence continues at coordinate 111,752 of NZ_JBFBCB010000012.1, read as the reverse complement.
GTTCTTGACCGTCTTGGGCGCGTGGTCCGGGAAGAGCCGGACCTCGATGTCGCCGTGGTTGGTCTTCAGGGTGGCGTAGAGCTGCTCGGCCACGGTCTGCCTTCCGTTGTCTTCGTGTGACCCACCGATCCTCGCACGCCCGGGGCGGACCGTCGCCCGGCCGCGTCCCGTGCGCAGGAACCGCCCACTTCACGTACGGAAAAGCGCCTGTCCCGCCCGAGACGGGGGCAAGCCGGGCCGATCCGTGGCATTGTCGACGACAAGTTCCCGTTGCCCCGTATTCACCCGCTCATGGATCCGATCAAGACAACTCGGGCGTCCGGCACCCGTATGCCCGTCCGCGCATGCCCCAGAGGCTGTCGACAGGCATGATCCGTAAAAGGGTGGAAAGTCGAAATACCGTACGCCACCGAGGAGGAGGAACCCGTGACCCGCATCGACAGCGTGCGCGCCGCGACCGGTTCGGCGAAGGACAGCGTGCTGCACGCCGCGGAAGTGGTGGCGCCCTACGCCGACACGGCCAAGGAAAGGGCCGCGCTCTACGCGCACGAGGCCCGCGTACGGCTCGCGCCCAAAGTGACGCAGGCCGCCGAACAGGCCCGCGTCCAGTACGACGCCCTTGTGGCGCCCCGCTTGGAACAGGCGTTGGCGCATGTCCCGCCGAAGGTCGACCAGGCCGCTCATGAAGCGGCCCTCCGTACGCGCCTGGCCGCCCGGCAGGCCGCCGAGTACTCCCGGCCGAAGATCGAACAGGCGGTGGCCGCGGCCGGGCCCGTGAAGAGCGAGGCCGCCGCCCGCAGCGTCGCCGCGCTGGCCGCCCTGCGCGGTCAGGTGACGCCGAGGGAGATCGAGAAGCTGGTGCGCAAGCATCGCCGCCGCGCCAGGGCGGGCAAGCTCGCCAAGGCACTGGCGGTGGCCGGCGTCGTGGCCGGGGGCGCCTTCGCCGCCTGGAAGTGGTGGGACAAGCAGGCCAACCCCGACTGGCTGGTCGAGCCCCCCGCCGCCACCGAGGTACCCGCCGCGGGCGGTCTGACGTCGGTCGACGGCAGCGGTGACGCCTCGGCCCTCGACCCCGAGGTGCAGGCGAAGGAGGACGAGGAGACGTCGAACCGCGAGGACCGCGGCTGAGCCTCTCCGCCCACGTTTCACGTGAAACAGCCCCGAGGATCCAGGGGCCCGTCGCTCCAGGGATCCGCGGGGTCGCACGAAGAAGAGCCCCTCCGTCCGGTGGTCACCGGACGGAGGGGCTCTTTCGATGTGGAGCCTAGGGGAGTCGAACCCCTGACATCTGCCATGCAAAGACAGCGCTCTACCAACTGAGCTAAGGCCCCTCATGGGGAAGCGTCCGGCCGGAGGAGACGATCCCGGCGGGCGCCGACGACCAGAGTACCGGGTCACCCCCCGTATCTCGCAAAAAGATTGGGGGTCCCCGCGGATGACCACTCTCCGTAAGATGCTCGGCGTGGTTCGCGACAGCGAACCGCGGTTTCTTGGGGAAGCGATGGGGAGACGCACATGGACGCCGCACAGCAGGAAGCAACCGCGAGAGCGCGGGAACTGCAGCGGAACTGGTACGGGGAGCCGCTGGGGGCGCTCTTCCGTAAGCTCATAGACGACCTCGGTCTCAACCAGGCTCGTCTCGCGGGAGTGCTGGGGTTGTCGGCGCCGATGCTGTCCCAGCTGATGAGCGGGCAGCGGGCGAAGATCGGCAACCCGGCGGTCGTACAGCGGGTACAGCTGCTGCAGGAACTGGCGGCCCAGGTCGCGGACGGCAGCGTCAGCGCCGCCGAGGCGACCGAGCGCATGGACGAGATCAAGCGGTCGCAAGGGGGATCGGTGCTCAGCAACACCACACAGACGACGAGCGGTTCGGGGGCGCCCACGGTCAAGCGGGTCGTCCGCGAGATCCAGTCGCTGCTGCGCTCGGTGGCCGCCGCCGGTGACATCATCGACGCGGCCGACACCCTCGCCCCGACCCACCCGGAACTGGCAGAGTTCCTCAAGGTCTACGGCGCCGGCCGCACCTCGGACGCCGTGGCGCACTACCAGTCCCACCAGAACTGAGCACCGGGCCCGGTGACCGAAGGGGGTTCGGCGACCGGGCCGACGGCACAGTGCAGGACCGCGAGGGGCGCGGAAGTGCCGCTCTTCACCGGGGGATGACGCGAGCCGGATCGTGACGGGCCACGGGGGTCGTATCACTCATCACCGGGTAGCGAGGGGACAGCAGGGGGAATCCCGACGGGGAGGAGCGACGCACCACCATGGGTGAGGTCTTCGCCGCACGGTACGAACTCGCCGATCCGATCGGCCGCGGAGGAGTCGGCGCCGTCTGGCGCGCCTGGGACCATCGCCGCCGCCGTTACGTCGCCGCCAAGGTGCTCCAGCAGAGCGACGCCCACGCACTGCTCCGCTTCGTCCGCGAGCAGGCGCTGCGCATCGACCATCCCCACGTCCTCGCCCCCGCCAGTTGGGCCGCGGACGACGACAAGGTCCTGTTCACCATGGACCTGGTCACCGGCGGTTCCCTGGTCCACCTCGTGGGCGACTACGGCCCACTGCCTCCCCTGTTCGTCTGCACCCTCCTCGACCAACTGCTGTCCGGACTCTCCGCGGTCCATGCGGAGGGCGTCGTCCACCGTGACATCAAGCCCGCCAACATCCTGCTGGAAGCCACCGGGACGGCCCGCCCACGGCTGCGGCTGTCCGACTTCGGCATCGCGATGCGGTTCGGCGAACCACGCCTGACCGAGACCAACCTCGTGGTGGGAACACCCGGCTACCTCGCCCCCGAACAGATGATGGGCGCCGAACCCGACTTCCCCGCCGATCTCTTCGCCGTCGGCCTCGTCGCCCTGTACCTCCTGGAGGGCGCCAAGCCGGACGCCAAGGCCCTCCTCCAGTACTTCGCGGAGCACGGAACTCCGGGCGCGCCCAGAGGTGTCCCCGATCCGTTGTGGCAGGTCGTGGCCACGCTGCTGCAACCGGACCCCGAAGCCCGCTTCCGCACCGCGACGGGGGCGCGCAAGGCACTGGCCGTGGCCGCCGAGCTGCTTCCCGAGCCCGGCCCGGACGACGAGCAGATCGAGATCTTCGACCAACTCGGGCCGCTGCCGGAGGGCTTCGGACCACAGGGCCCCTCGAAACCGGCGCCGGGCGTCGCGGGGGCCTCGTCCTTCGGGCGGGTGCCCCCGCAGCGGGACACCACGGGGCCCACTCCCGGCGAACCGGGCCGGGATCCCCTGCCGACGCGGCCAGGCACGGGTTCCGTGACGTCCGGGGCCCCGGCCCCGCCCGCCGCACCACCCACCACCCCGCCCCCAGGTCCCCCCGTCGTGCGACCTCCGGTGCCGCCGCGGTGGCCGCCCGTGCCTCAGGCCGGACCGGGGCCGGCTGCGGGTGCCGTACCGCACGGGACCGGCGCCTTACCGCCCGGGTCGTCTCTGTCCGGCGGGCCGGGGGCGGAGGGCTTCCCGGCGCCGGAGGCTCCACCGCACGTCTCCGACGCCGACGATCCACGTCAGCGGCGTGACACCTCGTCCACCGACCCCGTCCACTCCCTGTCGGACACCGGCAGCTTCCACCTGCCGCCTCCCCTGCACCCGGGCACGGCCTCCGGGCAGGCCCCGCTCCGTGGCGCCCCGAGCGAGTCCACCTTCGTACTGCCTTCCCGGCCCTCGTCCGCCCGGCGTGTCGACACCTCCACCGCGTCCTACACCGCTCAGGACCCCCAGGCTCCGCCTCCCGCAGACCCTGCTCCGGGACCGCCGGAGCTCGCCCGCCGCCGTGGTCACCGCCGAGCGAAAGCAGCCCGGCGGCCCGGGCCGCCCGCCAAGGTCGCGCTGCCCCTCCTGCTGCTGGCCCTGGCCTGCTACGCCGTCGGGTTCTGGGCGCTGGCCCGGATCTGAACGGCGGTGCGGCGCCTGGCCGTCACCGTCCACACGCCGAGCACCAGCAACAGCGCGCTGCCGGTACCGATGCCGCCCACGGCGACCGCCGCCATCGCGCCGTCACCCCCGGCACCGCCACCCCCGTCGGCCGTACCGCCGGCCGGGGCGTCCCGCCCGCTCCGCGCGCCGGTCTCGAAGACACCGCCCGGCACCGACCGGCCGTCGTACCCCGGTCCGGGCTGTGCGGTCCCGCCGATCCGGACGCGCAGCTTCACGTCGTAGGGCCCCTCACCGAAGCGTTCGGCGACGTGCGCCGAGAGGTACACGGCGAGGTAGTGGAAACCCGCGAACCGCAGGCTCTGGGCCGGGTCCGTGGGGGCGTACCGGTTGGCGTAGCGGACCGGCGGCAGCGGGGGCAGAGAGGTCGACTTCTGGGTGCCCCCGTAGCCGATGCTCGTGCCGGCGATCTCGGCGCGCACCGGGTTGTAGACCGTCAGGTCGAGGGCGGGGACCACGAATCCGGAGTCCGTGCCCGCGCTGCCCAGGTCGACGGTGGCGTACAGCTGCTGTCCCCAGTCGACGGGCACCTTGTAGTAGAGGGTCTGTCCGGGGACGATCCGGTCCCGCCAGACACCCTGCCCCACGGCGGTCGCGCCGGAGAAGCCGCCGCCGCCCGGACGGTCGACGGGTTCCGCGACGAGGGGCGCGGGCGTGGCGGAGTCCCACGCGCCGGGCACGCTCGTCGCACCGCCGCCGGCCGCCGGCGGCTCGGACACGGGTGCCAGTTCCAGCTCCCAGGGCTGCCCGGCCCCGGTGCTGGTGCTGGTCTCGGTGCGCTCGACCACGAGGAAGTAGGTGCCGGCCTCCTGGCACAGGCCCTTGCCCGCCAGGATCTCGCGCGCCCCCCAGGCGGTGATCGGGTGCGGGTCCGTGGAGGCGCCCACGGTCACGGTGTCGTAGGAGCAGCTGCTGCCGTCGGTGTTCTGCACGGCGACCTTGACGCCGTCGCCGCCGGCGAGCGCGGCGCCGGGGCGCGGGACGGCCGTGACGGAGACGTACGCGTTCGAGGCGTCGTCGAGTTCCAGCCGGTAGTAGGCCTTCTCGCGGTCCGCGAGGGCACTGCGGTACGTGACGCCCGGCTCCAGGCGCACGGCGTCGGCGGTGCCGCCGGCGGCGGTGACAGCGCGGGCGCTCCGGTCGAACGCGTAGGCCGGTGCGTCCGCCGCGCCCGCGGCCTGGGCCGCGGTCCCCGGCAGCCCGGCCGAGGCCACACAGAACACCGCCGCCACGGCCACGACCCGCCCGACGGCCGACCGCGCCACGACCTCGCGCAGTGCGGTCGTCCACCCCGTACGCCGGCCCATCACACGCCCCCTCGACCTCGCCGGCAGCGGTCCTGTCCGGACCCGGCCGTGGGCCATCCTGCCCTGCCGGCCCGGGCGCCGCCCCCGCATCCCGCACGAACGTCCGAAACGGCAGCCCTGCCGCCCCTAACCGGGGTCGGCCTCCCCCGCAACACAAAACCCCGACCGCACGGAGCGGTCGGGGCCTGATCAGTATTCGGTGTCGGTACTCACGAACCCGTGGGCACGGAGTCAGTCGCCTCCGTCCACAGATCCTGCTCGGCGCGATCCGCCTGGATCTGGCGGTACACGAGGAGCCCGCCGATGGCGGCCAGTGCGACCAGGAGAAGCTTCTTCACCGCGCGACCTCGTCTTTCCTTGACGTAGGGGACCTCTGGCGCCCGACTATACACACCGGCCGATACCGATCGGTGACCTGCGTCGACCCTCCAACTCCCGCCCTCGACAGCCCTGTAGGCAGGGCCGCGGCAGAGGATCACACCCTCGGGCCAGAGGGTGATCACGCCCGCACGGACAGTCACTTAGTCCGCCTTCGATGAGTTATCGACCCTCTTGCACCCATCCGAGTGGTGTTCATCGGAACAACGCCACGCTGCGGGCGTCGGTCCACCACTTCGCGCCCCGCATACACATCATGAGGAAAGTACGCAAATCGCCCGACCCGAAAGTGAGGGGCCATGACCGACAACCGGATCACGAAGCTTTGGACCGCCTTCATCACCGCCTTCCTCGCGCTCTGCACGGCGCTCGGACTCATCACGACCACCGCCACGACGGCGGTAGCGCAGAGCGAGCCGACGCGCAACAGCGGCGAAAGCAACAGCGCCCTACCCGCGAACGTGCCGGCGGTGTCCCCCTGGGCGTCCTGGCTACTGGCCCGGTCCCTGCCCCCCACGATGAAGCAGCGCATCCACGCCGAGGCCCACGGAAAGTCCCCCAACTGCCGCCAGCGCCCGCTCCCCGAGACGGAACCGGACGACCTCACGGCCTCGTGCGACACCGAGACCGACCTCGCCGCCGAGCCCGTCGCACCCCTGCAGCGCTGACGCCCCGGCACCACGTGCCGCACCCGGCCACGACCACGACGTAACGGCGAACTTGCGTACAGCCGCACGATGCAGGCCCGGCAGCTCCCCAGGAGCAACCGGGCCTTCGCCATGCCCACGCCTGACATCTCCGGCTCCCGCACCCCCGTGCGGAGTCATGAGTGACGAGTCACGAGCACGAGTTCCACGGCTCAGGGCCCGGAGGGCCCGGGGGCCAGGGGGCCAGGGGTCTGTGCCCAGGGCTCAGGGCACGGACCGAGCCTCACGGCCCGGCATCACCCTGCACCCACACCCGGCTCGCCCACCCCTCCCCGACGGCTCGCCGACCCCACCCCACGCCAACACGCCGAAGGCCCCCAACCTGACCGGTTGGGGGCCTTCGTACTGGTGGGGCTAACAGGATTTGAACCTGTGGCCTCATCCTTATCAGGTCGATCATGCAAGGTTGTCGCCATTAGCCAACCGGCTCTGCGCTTCGGTCGATCATCCACCGAGGTCCGGCGCCGACCGCCCCTATTCGTGCTTGTTGGTGTCAGCCGCTGATGTCAGCCACTGGACGCGGTCTTGGCAAATGATCTCACCAGCGCCCGCACCGTAACGAGGCGCTCACGACGCTGGTGGGGTGTGCTGCCGGGAGCCAGGGCTTATCGCGGTTGCGGTTCGCGGCTGGCACTCAGGCCAGCGCTCGGCGGCTTGCCCGGCCCGACAAAGCCCCTCTTGCAGCGGTGCCGTCGGACTCAGCCGCTCGGGAGGGTTATTCCATTCCTACGGGGTACTCGCCCTCAGAAAGGTCACACAACGGACAATTCGGAGGAAGTGTAATGGCGACTCAACCCCGGTCGGACATGGAAACCCATCCCGACATCGTCGCAATGCGCAATCGACACGAGATGGCCGAACGTGTCGCGACTACCCCAAGGGCGCAAGCCGTCGAGGCCATGGCCTTGATCACGGGGCTCTATCTCGCAGCCTCACCATGGATCGCGGGATTCAACAACTTCTCCACCCTGGCGGTCAACAATCTGATCGTCGGCATCGCCTACGCCCTCCTCATGAGCGGTGGCTTCGGCCGGGCATACGAGCGTTCACACAGCATGGCTTGGGGCGCTTGCGTGTTGAGCGTGTGGACGATCTTTGCGCCGTGGGTTGTGGCAGGTGACGTCAGCACGACCAGGACCATAGTCAACAACATCATCGTCGGTCTGGTCGCCCTGATGCTGGCCCTCATGGCCGCCGCAGCTGCCCGTCCGGTGGATCAGTCGTCCGGCGGCCGCCCTTCTGCCCGTAGGTGATCGATCCCCACCCGAAGGCCGCAACCAGTCTCAACCCACCACTCACCCCAGCTTCCATCCCGTACGCCGTCGACCCACACACCGTGGAGCAGGCGTGGTTCATGGCGTCCAGGTGGAGCGCGCCACTGTACGAACGACCTGGACGCCATGGGCCGCGTCTGCTCGGCTCTGCCTGGGTCGACGGCGTGCGGGATGGAAGCACCCCACGCCCGCCACTACGAACCCGCAGCCGGGAACGGCGCCCCCTCCATCCCGGTGCCGGCCGGTCCCCCGCCGGAGGCACTGTTCTGACCCGCGGGCGTTGTGTGGGGTGATCGACTCATGGCTACCGGCCCTATCCACATGTGAGCGCGCGTCGGCGCAGCGCGGGCGGAGCGGGCCGAAGGCAGGAGCGGCGCCCGTGGCGAAGCCGGGAGCGCGCCCGGCGGAGCGGAGCGCAGCCGGGGCTTGATGAGGTAGAGAAACCTGTAACAGCTCAGGCAACAGGCCGGTCAGAGGCGAGTAGCCGACTGGTGAAGCCCTCATGGCAAAGGCGCTGGTAGGCCTCGCTCACGTCGTCGGGTACAGGCTGGCTGATCATGAAGCCCTGCTCCGGGTAGATGAGCAAGCGCTGGAGGGCACCCACCAGCATGTCCATGACCAGGCGGGCATCCTGGATCGAGTCGGCGTACTCGGCGAGCGTCATCGGAGTGGAGGCACTGACGAACTCGACTTCGGGCCACAGCTTGCGTGCTGTTGCGTAGGCCCGCCGCTCTTCGTACGGCTTGCTGACCAGGAGCACGGAGGACACGTCCACCCCGGCGTCTTCCAGTACGTCTCTGGAAAAGCGGATGTTCTCTCCGGTGTTGCGGGCCCGCGGTTCCACGAGTACGTCCGAGCCGGGGACGCCGAGTTCAAGTGCCCGCTCGCGGTAGTGGACGGCTTCACCTCTCGGCATGCGTTCCCGCGTCGTGGGGCTGGTGGCTCCCGTGAAGAGCAGCAGCGGAGCCATGCCGCCCTTGTACAGGTCCACCGCCGTGTCGGCCACCCCCAGGTCGTGGCTGCCCAGGCCGATAGCCACTGAGCATGGCCGCAGGGAGTGGCCCATCTGGTGGTAGTCCCACAGCTTCCGCGCGTCGGCCCAGGCCTGTGCCGAGATCATGGCTGCCTCTCCTCGCCTTTCGCCGAGTCCGGGACCTTGAAGTCGTACTCCCAGGCGAAGCGCGATGCCGCGTGCACACCGATGGCGAACTCAACCACCGTGCCTGCGGCCGTGTAGGTCGTTCGATGCAACTCGACGACAGGTTCACCCGGCGGCAGCTGGAGGAGTCTTACCTCGTCGGCCGTGGGGACACGGGCGAACAGCACTTCCTTCATGTGGTCGATCTCGTAACCCGCGTCGAGCAACACCCGGACTCCTCGACCTGGCCGACGTCCCGGCCTGGCTGCGCATCCTCGTCGCCGGATGGCCCGCCCTGGCCTTCCTCGGCGGAACCCTCCCGGTCCACACTCCTGCGGCCCCTGACGCACACCCCCAGCCCGTGGAGGAGACTCCCGCGCCGGAAGTCGAAACACACCGCACCGACACCCCCGTCCCGGCCCCGCCCCCAGACGCGGACGTGCCGGAACTCGAGCCCGCCCCCGCGGCCCCGACGGTCCCGACCGCGCTGCTGGACCACGCCCGCAAGCTCGCCGACACCCACCGGGCGACGACCGGCGTCCCCATGCCGGCCGAAGTCCTCGCCGCCCGGCTCGGCCTGCCCGCCCCGATGACCGACGCCATCGCCGCACAACTCCAGCTCACCTGACCAGGAAGGACAGACCAGCCATGACCGCTCGCCGCCGCTTCCGCGACCGCATCCGCATCGGCCCCGTCGAGGTCGCCACCTCCTACGACGGCCGCGGCCGCGACACCCACACCGCCGCCTGCACCGCCCCCCGCTGCGGCTTCAGCGCCGACTACTCCAGCCGCGCCGCCGCCGAACTCGCCGCCCGCTCCCACCGCTGCAAGGCCTAGGAGAACCCCGTGGACGTTCCGCTCTGGCTCGCCCTGCTCGCCGTCGGCGCGCTCGGCATCAAGCTCGCCCGCCCGCCGTGGTGGCTCATCGCCGTGCTCCTCCTGGGCGGCTACCTCGTCGCCGACAGCTTCCTCGCCCCCGCCGTCAGCACCGTCGTCAAGTAGCAGAAGGGACCAGCCCCATGCTCACGCCCAAGTACCCGCGCCCCGACACGGCGCCGCCCCCGGCGGCCACCGTCCCGGCCGTCCACACCCCGACGCCCATCGAGCCCGCCCCGGCCCCGGCCGTCCCCGCGGCCCCGGCCTCGCACCGGCCAGTCGTCCAGCTCACCCCCGGCAGCGCGCTCGCCCTCGCCGCCGGCGGAGGCGCCGTGGTCCTCGTCGTCGGCGCGGTCCTGGTCTCGCTCCTGCTGGCCGTCGCCATCACCGGCGTCTCGGTCGCCGTGGTCGCCGTCGTGCTGCGGCTGCTCGTCAACGACCTGCACAAGGGCCGGTGAGAGTCGTGGACACCGTGATCGCCGCCGCGTTACCCGCGCTCGGCTGGGCCGTGCACGGCGGTCTCCTCGCCCGCCGCCCGCCGCGACCCCCTGACCGGCCTGCACACCCGCGCCGGATGGACCGCCCGCGCCGAACACCTCCTCATCCGGCACCGCTCCGCGCTGGTCCTCCTGGTCGACCTGGACGACTTCAAGGCCGTCAACGACACCCACGGTCACGCCGCCGGAGACGCGGTCCTCACCGCGACCGCCCGCCGCCTGCGCGACTGGTGCGGCCGCCACGGCATCGCCGCCCGCCTCGGCGGAGACGAGTTCGCCGCCATCGTCACCGACCCGGACCACACCCCCGGCCTCGCCGCCCTGCACACCGCGCTGGCCCGGCCCGTCCCGCACGACGGCAGCCTCCTGCCGGTCTCCGCCTCGGTCGGCGCCTGCCACCGCACCGACCTGCCCGTGCCCGCCCTCACCCACGCCCTCGGCGCCGCCGACGCCGCGATGTACGCGGTCAAGGGCCACGGAAGGCGCAACGTCCACAACTGAACGGCCCCCGGAGCGGCCTCGGTCGCCAAACTTCCGCCGCTCCGGGCGCCTTCCCACCTTCCAGACCCAACGGACCCGAAAGGGAAGCCCCATCATGCCCCAGCACGTCTCACGTCGGCCGATCTGCCGCGACTGCGACGGCTTCGCCGCCGTCGCCATCACCACCGGCACCCGCCACTCCGACGGCACCCGCACCACCCTCCGCCTTCCCTGCCCGTCCTGCAAGGGCACCGGACACGTCCTCCCCGCCGCCCTCGTCCGCGCCGGGAGGTGACCACGTGAAGTCCCTGACCACCTCGGCGCATCTCGAACCCGACACCACCAGCAGCGTGACCGTGTTCAGCCCCACCGACCATGGCGGCCGCTTCGTCAGCCTCCGTATCGGTGGTGGCGACGTCGACCTCGCGCTCATCGCCCAGCCGGGCACCGCCGACGTCCTGCGCGCCCTGGCCCGCGCCGCCGATGAGGCCGCCTCGGCCCTCGACCAGATGACCGGACCCGCATCGGACGGTGACGCGTGACCGATGCCGCCACCGCGGCGGGCCTGGACCCGGCCACCCTCGCCGACGTGCTGAGGCTGGCCGGGTCCACCGGCTTCGACCGCCTCCAGGAACAGCTCCGCCGCACCGGAGGCTGCGCCGCCCCCATCCACCTGCACGGCTCCACCGTCACCCGCGACCGCGCCACCGGCCACGTTCTGCACCACTACTCCACCGACACCGAACCCGGCGGACGCCTCCGGATCGCCTGCGGCAACCGCCGCGCCTCCCGCTGCCCCGCCTGCGCCTGGACCTACGCCGGTGACACCTACCACCTCATCCGCGCCGACCTCACCCAGAAGGACGCCCACGAACAGTCCCGCGTCTCCTTCGGCAAGGTCGCCGAGTACCAAAAGCGCGGGGCCGTGCACTTCCATGCCGTGATCCGTTTCGACGGACCCGACGGGCCGGACTCCCCGCCCCCGGCCTGGGCCACCCTCGACCTCCTCACCGACGCCATCCGGGCTGCCGCCGACCGCGTCGCCGTCGACGTGCCCCCGGCCGGTGACCAGCCCGCCCGCACCCTGCGCTGGGGCACCCAGCTCGACGTGCGCACCATCCGGGCCCTCGGCGACGGCGAGGAGATCACCGAACAGGCCGTGGCCTCCTACCTCGCCAAGTACGCCACCAAAGCCGCCGAGACCACCGGCACCGTGGACCGCCGCATCGGCAACAAAGAGGCCCTCGCCCTCCTCGGCGTCCCGACCACCCGGCCCGGCTCATCGCCGCCTGCCTCGACCTCCACGCCCTCTACCCCGACCGCAAGCTCCGCGACTGGGCCCACATGCTCGGCTTCCGCGGCCACTTCTCCACCAAGTCCCGCCGCTACTCCACCACCCTCGGCGCCCTCCGCCAGGTCCGCGCCGACTACCGCGCCCGGCAGCAACGCCAAGCCCTCGGCCTGCCCGACCCCGACGCCCCGGAGGCAACCACCCTGACCCTCGCCCACTGGACCTACGCCGGCCACGGCCACACCCCCGGCGAATCCTGGCTCGCCGCCAACATCCGCCGCGACATCCAACACAACCGCGAAACCGCCTGCGAAGAACTACCCGCCCTGCTCGACCTGGAAGGAGCTGCCGTATGACCTCCGCTGTCCCGGAGCTGCTGACCGTGCCGGAGGTGATGGCGCGGCTCAAGGTCGGCCGGACCAAGGTCTACGACCTGATCCGTACTCACCGCCTGGTCTCCATCAAGGTCGACGGGTGCCGGCGCATCCCGAGCGACGCGGTCCGCGACTTCATCACCAGCCGGATCGGAGAGGCTGCCTGATGGCCAAACGTCGCCCCAACGGCGGGGGCACCATCACCAAGCGCAAGGACGGCCGCTATCAGGGGGCCGCGTACGTCACCGACACGGACGGCAATCGCGTACGGAAGTACGTCTACGGCGCCACCTGGGACGAGGCGAACGAGAAACTCGGCAAGCTCCAGGACCAGGAGCGCAACGGCATCCCCGTGCCGTCCCGGTCCTGGACGCTCGGCGAATGGCTGGCCTACCGGCTGGAGCACATCGTCGCCCCGGAACGCGAGCACAACACGTACGTCAAGTACGAGTCCAAGGTGCGGCTCCACCTGATGCCTCACCTCGGGAAGAAGCCACTGGTCAAGCTCACCCCGGCTCAGATCCGCGCCTTCATGGCCACACTGACGCGGGAGAAGGTCGGCGCCTCGGCCCGCTTCGAGGTGCTCCGCGTCCTCCGTAACGCGCTCAACCGGGCCATGCGCGAGGAGCTGATCACGCGCAACGTCGCACTGCTGGTCGACATGCCCAAGGTGACCAAGGACAAGGGCACGGCGTGGAACGCGCGGGAGGCGATCACGTTCCTTCGCTCGGTCCGCGCTCACCGCCTCTACGCGGCCTGTGTCCTCGTCCTGGTCCTCGGCCTCCGCCGCAGCGAGGTGCTCGGCCTCCGCTGGCAGGACATCGACTTCGAGGCCGGCCACTTCACCCCGGTCAAGCAAGTGCAGCGGGTCAAAGGCGTGGGCCTGGTCCTCAAGGACCTCAAGACGGAATCCTCCCAGGCCGTGCTCCCGCTCCCGGGGTTCTGCGCTCGCGTCCTCGAGGAGCGCCGGGAGCTCCAGGAGCTGGAACGGAAGATCGCCGGTGAGCACTGGTCCCAGGGGCCGGATCAGGACCTGATCTTCTCCTCCGAGCACGGCGGCATGATCGACCCGGTGGGCTTCTCCCGTACCTTCGACAGGCTCGTCAAGCGGGCCGGTGTGCGCCGGATCACGGTCCGTCTCGCCCGGCACACCTGCGGGACCCTGCTCGCCTTCCTGAAGGTGCATCCCAAGGTCGCCCAGGCAATCCTCCGGCACAGCCAGATCAGCATGACCATGGATGTCTACACGCACGTGGTCGGCGACAGCGAACGGGAAGCGGTCGGGATGCTCGCCGAGCTTCTGGAAGATCCACTCATCGGCTGATGTCAGCCGTGGATGTCAAAGACCCCCAGCCGATATCGACTGGGGGTCTTCTCGCTGGTGGGGCTAACAGGATTTGAACCTGTGGCCTCATCCTTATCAGGGATGCGCTCTAACCAACTGAGCTATAGCCCCGCCGCGCTTTGCGGTGTGTGTCCCGCGCGCTGACTCCTGAAGATTAGCGCACGACGCGGGCAGTCCCAAAATCGGTTGTCGCCGGAGGGGCGGCGGAGGTTTGGAACGGCCGGCGCGGCCAAGTCACTCGTCTTCGGCGAGGGTCAGTTCGACGCCGCCCACGAAGCCCGCGGAGAGGTTGTAGATGAACGCGCCGAGCGTCGCGAGAGCCGTCGCGAGAACGACGTCGATGACCGCGATGATCGCCGTGAACAGCAGCACATTGGGCAGGGAGAGGAAGGACTGGAGGTCGAAGCCGTTCGACTCGTTGGAGCCGGTCGCCTCGGAGATCGTGCCGCCGACCGTCGAGAAGACGCCCATCGCGTCCATGACCATCCACAGCACGGCGGCCGCGATGATCGTGCAGATGCCCAGCGCGATCGAGAGCAGGAAGCTGACCTTCATCACCGACCACGGGTCGGCCTTCGCCACGCGCAGCCGGGCCTTGCGCACCCGGGGCGTGGTCCGGGCGCCGGTGCGCGGTCGGCGGACCGCGCCGGCCGGGGCCGGGGTCGAGTAGGCCTGCGGCGGGTGGTAGGGCCCGCCGGGCTGCTGTCCCTGGCGTTCGCCGGGCAGCGGGGAGGCCTGCTGGGCCTCACCGGCCTGACCCGCTCCAGCGGCGTACTGCTGGGTCTGCGGGCCTCGGGTGTCCGTCACAGTTCCCCCCTGGGATCCATGCGTGTCGGGCGAGTGCGAGTCCTTCGCGGGCGACTTGATCGCCTGGAGGTTGGTCGTGTGCGGATCCGTCACCTGCGCATCGGCCGTACGCGCGTCCTTCTTCACCGCGGCGGAGCCACGGCCGCCGTCCGTTTCCGTACCGGCTGGGGTGCCGGTCGAAGGGTCGGCAGAGGTGCCGGCCGATGTTCCGACCGAACCGGCGCCCGTGGCTCCGCTCACGATGACTCACTCCTCGTGCTACTCGGTCGAGGGCGCCTCACCCTCGTCCGTGCCGCTGGTCGCGGCGTCCTCGGCGATGTCGTCCACGGCGATGTCGCCGTCGACCTCCTCCGCCTCGCGCCCCGCCTCGGCGTTACGTGCGATGCCGACCACGGCATCGCGCTTGCCCAGGTTGATCAGTTGGACGCCCATGGTGTCACGGCCCGTCTCCCTGACCTCGTTGACTCGCGTACGAATCACACCGCCGGACAGTGAGATGGCGAGGATCTCGTCGGTCTCCTCGACGATCAGCGCGCCCACGAGGGAGCCGCGGTCCTCGACGATCTTGGCGGCCTTGATGCCGAGGCCGCCGCGACCCTGGACGCGGTACTCGTCGACGTTGGTGCGCTTCGCGTACCCACCGTCTGTGGCAGTGAACACGAACGTACCGGGTCGAACAACATTCATCGAGAGCAGCTCGTCACTCGCACGGAAACTCATGCCCTTGACGCCCGAGGTGGCGCGGCCCATCGGGCGCAGAGTGTCGTCCGAGGCGGTGAACCTGATCGATTGGGCCTTCTTGCTGATCAACAGCAGATCATCGTCGGCCGAGACGAGTTCGGCTCCGATCAGTTCGTCGTCGGATCCGTCCTCCCGCTCCCGCAGGTTGATCGCGATGACGCCGCCCGAACGCGGCGAATCGTAATCCTTCAGAGGCGTCTTCTTGACCAGACCGCCCTTGGTGGCCAGAACCAGGTACGGCGCCGCCTCGTAGTCACGGATCGCGAGGATCTCGGCGATCGCCTCGTCCGGCTGGAAGGCCAGCAGGTTCGCCACGTGCTGTCCACGCGCGTCACGCCCGGCGTCGGGCAGCTCGTAGGCCTTCGCCCGGTAGACGCGGCCCTTGTTGGTGAAGAACAGCAGCCAGTGGTGCGTGGTGGAGACGAAGAAGTGGTCGACGATGTCGTCTTCCTTCAGCTTCGCGCCCCGCACGCCCTTGCCGCCGCGCTTCTGCGCCCGGTAGTCGTCGGTCTTGGTCCGCTTGACGTAACCACCGCGCGTGACGGTGACGACGATGTCCTCCTCGGCGATGAGGTCCTCGATGGACATGTCACCGTCGTAGGGGATCAGCTGGGTCTTGCGGTCGTCGCCGTACTTCTCGACGATCGCGGCCAGCTCGGCGCTGACGATGCCGCGCTGGCGGACCGGCGAGGAGAGGATCTCGTTGTACTCCGTGATCTTCGCCTGCAGCTCGTCGTGCTCCTGGACGATTTTCTGGCGCTCCAGGGCGGCCAGGCGGCGCAGCTGCATCTCGAGGATGGCGTTCGCCTGGATGTCGTCGATCTCCAGGAGGTCCTTCAGACCCGTGCGCGCGATGTCGACGGTGTCGCTGCGCCGGATCAGCGCGATGACCTCGTCGATGGCGTCCAGGGCCTTCAGCAGGCCGCGCAGGATGTGCGCCCGCTCCTCGGCCTTGCGCAGCCGGAACTTCGTACGGCGGACGATGACCTCGATCTGGTGCGTCACCCAGTGGCGGATGAACGCGTCCAGGGAGAGCGTGCGCGGCACGCCGTCGACCAGGGCCAGCATGTTGGCGCCGAAGTTGGTCTGCAGGTCCGTGTGCTTGTAGAGGTTGTTCAGGACGACCTTGGCGACCGCGTCCCGCTTGAGGACGATCACCAGGCGCTGGCCGGTGCGCGAGGACGTCTCGTCACGGACGTCCGCGATGCCGCCGATCTTGCCGTCCTTCACCAGGTCGGCGATCTTCTGCGCGAGGTTGTCCGGGTTGACCTGGTAGGGCAGCTCCGTGACCACCAGGCACTGGCGGTTCTGGATCTCCTCGACCTCGACGACCGCGCGCATGGTGATGGAGCCGCGGCCCGTGCGGTACGCCTCCTCGATGCCCTTGCGGCCGACGACGAGGGCGCCGGTCGGGAAGTCGGGGCCCTTGATGCGCTCGATCAGCGCGTCCAGGAGCTCCTCGTGCGAGGCCTCCGGGTTCTCCAGGTACCACTGGGCGCCGGCCGCGACCTCACGCAGGTTGTGCGCGGGGATGTTGGTCGCCATGCCGACCGCGATACCGGCCGAACCGTTGATCAGCAGGTTCGGGAAGCGGGCCGGCAGGACGGTCGGCTCCTGGGAGCGGCCGTCGTAGTTGTCCGTGAAGTCGACGGTCTCCTCGTCGATGTCGCGGACCATCTCCATCGACAGCGGCGCCATCTTGCACTCGGTGTACCGCATGGCCGCCGCCGGGTCGTTGCCCGGCGAGCCGAAGTTGCCGTTGGAGTCCACGAGCGGCATGCGCATCGACCACGGCTGCGCGAGACGGACCAGCGCGTCGTAGATCGAGGAGTCGCCGTGCGGGTGGTAGTTGCCCATGACGTCGCCGACGACGCGGGCGCACTTGTAGAAGCCGCGCTCGGGGCGGTAGCCGCCGTCGTACATGGCGTACAGGACGCGGCGGTGGACGGGCTTGAGGCCGTCCCGCACGTCCGGCAGCGCACGCGAGACGATGACGGACATCGCGTAGTCGAGGTACGAGCGCTGCATCTCCGTCTCGAGCCCGACGGGCTCGATGCGCATGACGATGTCGCCGCCCTCTTCAGGGGTGACGGGAGTGTTCTCGTCGGTCATTGCTGGTGTTGATCCTTCCTGGTCCGGTCAGCTGAGACCGACTCAGATGTCGAGGAAGCGGACGTCCTTGGCGTTGCGCTGGATGAAGGCGCGGCGCGCCTCGACGTCCTCGCCCATGAGGACCGAGAACAGGTCGTCGGCCTGGGCTGCGTCGTCGAGGGTGACCTGGCCGAGGACGCGGTGCTCCTGGTCCATCGTCGTGACGCGCAGTTCCTCGGCGTTCATCTCGCCGAGCCCCTTGAAGCGCTGGATGGAGTCCTCGCGCACCCGCTTGCCGCGCTGGCGGCCCATCTCGATCAGCGCGTCCCGCTCGCGGTCGGAGTACGCGTACTCCACGTCGTCCCGGCCCCACTTGATCTTGTAGAGCGGGGGACGGGAGAGATACACGTGCCCGGCCTCGACCAGCGGCCGCATGAAGCGGAACAGGAAGGTCAGCAGCAGGGTGCTGATGTGCTGGCCGTCGACATCGGCGTCCGCCATCAGGATGATCTTGTGATAGCGCAGCTTCTCGATGTCGAAGTCCTCGTGCACACCCGTGCCGAAGGCCGAGATCAGCGCCTGGATCTCCTGGTTCTGCAGAATCTTGTCGATCCTGGCCTTCTCCACGTTGAGGATCTTGCCGCGGATCGGGAGGATCGCCTGGTACTGCGGGTTCCGGCCGGACTTGGCCGAGCCGCCGGCGGAGTCACCCTCGACGATGAAGATCTCGCACTTGGTGGGGTCGTTCGACTGGCAGTCGGAGAGCTTGCCCGGCAGCGACGCCGACTCCAGCAGGCCCTTGCGGCGCGTGAGGTCGCGGGCCTTGCGGGCCGCCACGCGCGCGGTGGCCGCCTGGATGCCCTTGCGGATGATGTCCGCCGCCTCGACCGGGTTGCGGTCCAGCCAGTCGTTGAGGTGCTCGTAGACCGCCTTCTGGACGAAGGTCTTCGCCTCCGTATTGCCCAGCTTGGTCTTGGTCTGGCCCTCGAACTGGGGCTCGCTGAGCTTCACCGAGATGATCGCGGTCAGACCCTCGCGGATGTCGTCGCCCGTGAGGTTGTCGTCCTTCTCGCGCAGCAGCTTCTTGTCGCGCGCGTACTTGTTGATCAGCGAGGTCAGCGCCGCACGGAAGCCCTCCTCGTGCGTACCGCCCTCGTGGGTGTGGATGATGTTGGCGAAGGAGTACACGCCCTCGCTGTAGCCGCTGTTCCACTGCAACGCGACCTCGAGGGACAGGTTCTTGTCCTTGTCCTCGGCCTCGAGGTCGATGATGGTGGGGTGGACCGCCTCTCCCTTGCGGGAGTTGAGGTATTTCACGAAGTCGACGATGCCGCCCTCGTAGTGGTACGTGACGGACTTGACCTCGTCCTTCACGTCGGCGCCCGCCTCGTCCGCACCGGTCACGGCCTTCGCCGACTCGCGCTCGTCAGTGAGTTTGATCGTCAAACCCTTGTTGAGGAACGCCATCTCCTGGAAGCGCCGCGACAGCGTCTCGAAGGAGTACTCGGTGGTCTCGAAGATGTCGCCGTCGGCCCAGAAGGTGACCGAGGTACCGGTCTCCTCCGTGGCCTCGTGCTGGGCCAGCGGGGCCGTCGGGACGCCCATCTTGTAGTCCTGCGTCCAGCGGTGGCCGTCGGTCCGCACCTCGACGGAGACCTTGGACGACAGGGCGTTCACGACGGAGACACCGACACCGTGCAGACCGCCGGAGACCGCGTAGCCGCCGCCGCCGAACTTGCCGCCCGCGTGCAGCACGGTCAGCACGACCTCGACGGCCGGCTTCCCCTCGGAGGGGACGATGCCCACCGGGATGCCGCGGCCGTTGTCGACGACGCGCACGCCGCCGTCGGCCAGGATCGTCACGTCGATGGTGTCCGCGTGCCCGGCCAGCGCCTCGTCGACGGAGTTGTCGACGACCTCCTGCACCAGGTGGTGCAGACCGCGCTCGCCGGTCGAGCCGATGTACATACCGGGTCGCTTGCGGACCGCGTCCAGGCCCTCGAGGACGGTGATGGCGCTGGCGTCGTAGGAGGCCGTGACCTCGCTGGTCGAGGTCACGGCCTCGCTGGTGACGCCGGCGTCGGTGGACGGGATGTTCTCGTTGGGGTTGCCGGAATCGGCCACGAAGCGCCCTTTCTGGCACAGCACGAGCCGGGCTCGTCGGCGGGTTGCCGGAGCGGCTGCGGCATGTTGCGTTGGTAAGCCTTGATCAGCGTTGCTCAGCGTCTCCCGGGCGGTCCCCACGTTCGGGGCGGGATTGGCTTCCATTCTACCGGTAGCGCTGACAGTGATGGGGGTTTGCCGGTACCTGAGTCCGCATGTGCCGCCCTCAACCGGTCTCCACCGGGTCCCCATATACGGAGCGGGCCCCCAAGAGGCTCACGGAGGCACTCAGCGCTTCCGGGTGTCAACCCTTGGCTACCGGCGAGTCAGTTCCGGTTCCGCCACCTCGTCCGCACCTCGCACGGCCTCTCCTGGAGCGGGTCCGGACCCGTTCCCGGACGGCCCTGGAACGGGTCCGGACCACTCGCGAGCAGCACGGACCCGCGCGCCCGCACACGAAGACGGCCGGGACGGTACGACAGCACCGCCCCGGCCGGAGTACGTGACAGATGTCACCCGTAGGTGTCGCCCGGTCCCTTGCTGCCCGGGGCCCGCAGAGGGCCGTAACGACGGACCGGGCCCGCCGGACCCTGCACCCTGATCTGCCGCACCCGGCCGTGGCCGAGGTCCTCGTTGAGCCGGGCGACCAGGGTCGGGGCGAGCAGCCGCAGGTTCGTCGCCCAGGCCGTGGAGTCGCAGCGCACGAACAGCACCCGCTCGTCCTCGTCGTACCTCTCCGGCTCGCAGTGCTTGGCGACGTCCTCGCCGACGATCCGCGGCCAGCGCCCCATCACTCCGCCCACCGCGGCCGGCGCCTCCCAGCCGCGCTCGGTGAGGAGCCGGTTGATCGCCGCACCGAGCGCCATGGGGTCACGGCCGTCCGCCCGCGCGCCGGAGCGCAGGCCGCCGCCGCGCCGCGCCTGCTTCTTCTGCTGCACCGCCTCCCCACGCGCGCGTGCCTGCTCGCGCGCCGCCCTCAGCGCCACGCGCGCCAGATCGACCCCGGAGGGCTCGGGCGCCTTCTTCGGCTCCTGCGGCGTCATACGCGCTCCACGATCCCCTGTGCCACTGCGTACCGCGCACCCGCGAGCACGTGCGGGACGTCGTCGTCGACGGCGGCCGTGACCAGCACCTGCTCGCCCGGCGCCACCAGCTCCGCCAGCCGCTCCCGCCGCCGGCTGTCCAGCTCGGCGAAGACGTCGTCGAGGATGAGCACCGGCTCGTTGCCCTCGGCCCGGAGCAGGTCGTAGGAGGCCAGCCGCAGGGCCAGCGCATACGACCAGGACTCACCGTGGGAGGCGTACCCCTTGGCGGGCAGCTGACCGAGTTTGAGCAGCACGTCGTCCCGGTGCGGACCCGCGAGGGTCACGCCCCGTTCGATCTCCTGCTTGCGGACCTCGGCGAGCGCGCCCATCAGCTGCTCGTAGAGGTCCTCGCGCGCGTGCGCCCCGCCCGGCGCCGACGCCTTGTACTCCAGCGCGACCGGGCCGCCGCCGGGGGCGAGCTGCTCGTACGCCTTGTCGGCGAGCGGCTGGACCGCGGCCACCAGATCGAGACGGGCGGCCAGCAACTCGGCGCCCACGCGCGCGAGGTGCTGGTCCCACACGTCGAGCGTGGACAGGTCCATCGTCCGGCCGCCGTGCCGACGGGCCAGCGCGGCGGACTTCAGCAGGGTGTTGCGCTGCCTGAGCACCCGCTCGTAGTCGGAGCGCACCCCGGCCATCCGCGGGGAGCGCGCGGTGATCAGCTCGTCGAGGAACCGGCGCCGCTCACCGGGATCGCCCTTCACCAGGGCCAGGTCCTCGGGCGCGAACAGCACGGTCCGTACGATCCCCAGCACATCACGCGGTCTGACCTGCGAGGACCGGTTGATGCGGGCACGGTTGGCCTTGCCGGGGTTCAGCTCCAGCTCGACGAGCTGCTGCCGCTCGCCCTGCCGGACCTGCGCCCGGACGACGGCGCGGTCGGCGCCCATGCGGACCAGGGGCGCGTCGGAGGCGACCCGGTGACTGCCCAGGGTGGCGAGATAGCCCACGGCCTCGACGAGGTTCGTCTTGCCCTGCCCGTTGGGGCCGACGAAAGCGGTGACGCCCGGGTCGAGCGGGACTTCGACCCGGGCGTACGAGCGGAAGTCGGCCAGCGACAGATGCGTGACGTGCATGGTCGTTTCGCCGACCTCCCCGGCGTGGTGGACCGCCGAAACGGTCCTGCGACGGACCGCCGAAACGGTCGTGTGGACTACTTCTTCTCTACCGCGTGGCCGCCGAACTGGTTGCGCAGGGCGGCGATCATCTTCATCTGCGGCGAGTCCTCCTGGCGGGAGGTGAACCGCGCGAACAGCGAGGCCGTGATGGCCGGGAGGGGCACCGCGTTGTCGATGGCGGCCTCCACGGTCCAGCGGCCCTCGCCGGAGTCCTGGGCGTAGCCGCGCAGCTTGTCCAGGTGCTCGTCCTCGTCGAGGGCGTCGACCGCCAGGTCGAGCAGCCAGGACCGGATGACCGTGCCCTCCTGCCAGGAGCGGAACACCTCGCGGACGTCGGTGACCGAGTCGACCTTCTCCAGCAGCTCCCAGCCCTCGGCGTAGGCCTGCATCATGGCGTACTCGATGCCGTTGTGGACCATCTTCGCGAAGTGGCCGGCGCCGACCTTGCCCGCGTGCACCGCGCCGAAGTCGCCCTCGGGCTTGAGCGCGTCGAAGACGGGCTGCACCTTGGCGACGTTCTCCGGATCGCCGCCGTACATCAGCGCGTAGCCGTTCTCCAGGCCCCACACACCGCCCGAGACGCCGCAGTCGACGAAACCGATGCCCTTGGCACCCAGCTCCGCGGCGTGCTTCTCGTCGTCCGTCCAGCGGGAGTTGCCGCCGTCCACGACGACGTCACCCGGCTCCAGCAGTTCGCCCAGCTCGTCGACGGTCGACTGGGTGGCGGCACCGGCCGGGACCATCACCCAGACGACCCGCGGGCCCTCGAGCCTGTCCACAAGATCGGAGAGGCTGTGGACATCGGCGAGGTCCGGGTTGCGGTCGTATCCGACGACGGTGTGGCCTGCGCGGCGGATCCGCTCACGCATGTTGCCGCCCATCTTGCCGAGGCCGACGAGACCGAGCTCCATCAGTTGTTCCTTAGGTCGCTGTGTGGCGTGTGGGGCACCTTCGTACCCCTGTCCGAGCCTAGTCCCGGACCGTCACGCACACCTGTGGGCATACGCGCTCAGACGTACCGCCCAGCCACGCGCTCACCTGCGGCTTCGTCCACAGGCCGGGAGTCGTTCCCCCCACGGCCTGTGGACAGGTCCGGGCGACTCAGCCGCTGAGGCGAACCGGCATGATCAGGTACTTGTAGGCCTCGTCCGCCTCGGCGTCGACCGCCGGCCTGCCGCTGAGCAGCGCGGGCTTGGTGGACGTCGTGAAGGACAGCTGGGCCACCGGGGAGTCGATGGCGCTGAGGCCGTCCAGCAGGAAGGTCGGATTGAAGGCGATCGAGATGTCGTCGCCGTCCAGCTGGGCGTCGACCCTCTCCACAGCCTGTGCGTCGTCGCTGGAACCGGCCTCCAGGATGAGCACGCCCTGCTCGAAGCTGAGCCGCACCGGCGTGTTCCGTTCGGCGACCAGGGCCACGCGCTTGACGGCCTCGACGAAGGGGGCCGTCTCGATCACGGCGACGGAGTTGAACTCCGTCGGGAACAGGGTGCGGTACTTCGGGAGGTCGCCCTCCAGGAGCCGGGTCGTCGTACGCCGGCCGGCGCCCTCGAAGCCGATCAGGCCCTCGCCCGCGCCCGAGCCGGACAGCGCGATGGTGACGCTGTCGCCGCTCGTGAGCGCCTTGGCGGTGTCCAGGAGCGTCTTGGCGGGCACCAGGGCGACCGCGGAGGCGTCCGGGTTCTCCGGCTTCCACAGGAACTCGCGGACCGCGAAGCGGTAGCGGTCGGTGGAGGCCAGCGTCACGGTGTCGCCCTCGATCTCGATGCGCACACCGGTGAGGACGGGCAGGGTGTCGTCGCGGCCGGCCGCGATGGCGACCTGGGCGGCGGCGGAGGCGAAGACCTCGCCGGGGACCGTGCCCGTCGCGTTCGGCATCTGGGGCAGCGACGGGTACTCCTCCACAGGCAGTGTGTGGAGTGTGAACCGCGAGGAACCGCAGACCACCGTGGCCCGTACACCGTCTGTGGAAATCTCCACGGGGCGGTTGGGGAGCGCCCGGCAGATGTCCGCGAGCAGCCGGCCGGAGACGAGGACGGTGCCCTCCTCCTCCACCTCGGTCTCCACCGACACCCGCGCGGAGACCTCGTAGTCGAAGCTGGAAAGGCTGAGGGCTCCGTCCTCGGCCTTCAGCAGGAGGCCGGCGAGGACAGGCGCCGGCGGACGGGCCGGGAGGCTGCGCGCCGCCCAGGCCACTGCCTCCGCGAGTACGTCGCGTTCCACCCGGATCTTCACTCTTGCCGCCTCCTGCTGTTGCCGGCGCTTCTCGCCCTGCCTGGCCTTCGTCGTCTGTCTCGGTGTCGTCGGCCCCGGTGAGGGGAAGGACCACCGGGGACCAGTCTGACGCACCGCACTGACAGTAGGTGCCCGTCGGGGTCAAGTCGTGACGAGGGGCAGCCGGGACCCGGACGACGAGTTGTGCACAGCACCCCCTTCGAACCGGATTTCTCGCTCTCTCTGGTTGGGAGTAGTAGTAGGGGCTGTGGATACCGTGGATAACCCTGTTTCCGCAGCTCAGAGGCGAGATTTTGTCCACTGGCCCTGGGGACGGAGGCGGTGGACAACCGGGGTCATCTGTGGAGAACAGAAAGTTCTGCACACCCCATGCACAGGGTGAGGCGACTTCTCCCCAGGACCATCCCCAGTTTTACCCGGCTTTCCCACAGCCCAATCCGGCATCTTCGTGTGACGCCTTTCACTCGGACCGGTGAGGAGGGGCGTCGGATTGCCGAACAGTGGACAGCCATGTGGAGAAACCACTGATCGCTGGGGACAACCAGCCAGACCCTGTGGGTTGTCCGTGGACAACTTCGTGCACAGGCTGTGGATCGACTCACTGTCCACAGCCTGTGGAAAACTTCTGTCCACCAATCCACAGCCAGGTGACCTGCCTCGATTCTCTTTCACCCAGGCCGCCTGTGGACAGAATCTGGACAACTTGGCAGTCCCCAGGGTGTGGACGCGAGAAAGTCGCCGAATCTGTGGAGAGTGGCCGTAACCCGGCGAGTAATCGAACAGCGGATGACCGGGCACCGACCCTCGGCACGAAGAAGGGCGTCCCGGGAACAGCTCCCGGAACGCCCTCGACAGGTCCGTGCGGCCCCGTCAGCCCGCCTTGATGCGGTTGGTCAGCTCGGTCACCTGGTTGTAGATGGAGCGCCGCTCGGCCATCAGATTGCGGATCTTGCGGTCCGCGTGCATGACCGTCGTGTGGTCGCGGCCTCCGAACAGGGCGCCGATCTTCGGCAGCGAGAGGTCCGTCAGCTCGCGGCACAGGTACATGGCGATCTGCCGGGCCGTCACCAGCGCGCGGCCGCGGGAGGTGCCGCACAGGTCCTCGACCGTGAGCCCGAAGTAGTCGGCGGTCGCGCCCATGATGGCCGTCGAGGTGATCTCGGGTGCCGAGTCGTCACCACCGGGCATCAGGTCCTTCAGGACGATCTCGGTCAGGCCCAGGTCCACCGGCTGCCGGTTGAGCGACGCGAACGCCGTCACCCGGATCAGCGCGCCCTCCAGCTCACGGATGTTGCGCGAGATGCGGGACGCGATGAACTCCAGCACCTCCGGCGGGGCGTTGAGCTGCTCCTGCACCGCCTTCTTGCGCAGGATCGCGATCCGCGTCTCCAGCTCGGGCGGCTGGACGTCGGTGATCAGGCCCCACTCGAAACGGTTCCGCAGCCGGTCCTCCAGCGTCACCAGCTGCTTGGGCGGCCGGTCGGAGGACAGCACGATCTGCTTGTTGGCGTTGTGGAGCGTGTTGAAGGTGTGGAAGAACTCCTCCTGCGTCGACTCCTTGTCCGCCAGGAACTGGATGTCGTCGACGAGCAGGATGTCCATCTCGCGGTACCGCTTGCGGAAGCTGTCGCCCTTGCCGTCGCGGATGGAGTTGATGAACTCGTTGGTGAACTCCTCCGAGCTGACGTACCGCACCCGCGTGCCCGGATAGAGGCTGCGCGCGTAGTGCCCGATGGCGTGCAGCAGGTGCGTCTTGCCGAGGCCCGACTCCCCGTAGATGAACAGGGGGTTGTACGCCTTCGCGGGCGCCTCGGCGACGGCGACCGCGGCCGCGTGCGCGAAACGGTTCGAGGCGCCGATGACGAACGTGTCGAAGAGGTATTTCGGGTTCAGCCGGGCGGTCGGCTCGCCGGGCCCGCTCGCCGGCGCGGGCTTCGCGCCCAGCGGACCGGGGGCGCCGGACTGACCGTGACCGGCCGGGCCGCGGCGCGGATGACCGCCACCGGCCGAGGACTCGGGCATCTCCCTCCGGGTGGGGTCGCGCTGGTCGTACTCGGGGCGCGACTGCTGGTACTCGGACCGCTTCTGGTCGTAGGGCGAGCGGTCGTAGGACGGCCGCTCCATGGCCTGCGGCCGGTAGTCCTGCGAGGGCGGCCCGTAGGAGTCCTGGTCCTGCGAGCCGTACGCGTCCTGGGCCGGCGGGCCGTACGCGTCCTGCCCGGAGGAGCCGCCGTAGGAGTTCTGGGACGGCGAGGCGTAGGGGTCGCGCTCGGGGAAACCGAGGCGCTGCTGCTGCCAGCCGTACTCGTCCTGCCCCGGTCGGGGCCAGGCGCCGGGCTCGGGCCGCTGGTACTCCGAGGGGTAGGCGGGCCGCGCGGTGGGCAGCTGGTCCTGGCGGGCACCCTGGTCGCCCCCACCCTGGGACTGATCGGCGCGGTGCCGGCCGTAGCCCTGGTACGGGTTGTCGCGCGGGCCGTCGTACTGGCCCGGCTGGTCCTCGGGTTCGTCGTAGCGCGACGGCGCCGACGGGGCGGAGGGTTCGCCCGCGGAGTCGTCGACGGTGATCGCGATCCGGATCGGCCGGCCGCACTCACGGCTCAGCGTCTCGCTGACGATCGGGGCGAGGCGGCCCTCCAGCACGCCCTTGGCGAATTCGTTCGGCACGGCGAGCAGGGCGGTGTCCGCGACCAGGGCGAGCGGCTGGCAGCGCCTGATCCAGTGCTCGTCCTTCACCTCGACACCCTGGCCGCGGCCCTCACCGAGGAGCTGCTCCAGTACGCGTGGCCACACTGCGGCAAGATCGGCAGGTACGTCAGCCACAGGGCACGCTCTCTCGTGGGTCCCACGTTCGTGTGATGGTGGGACGGTTGGGGATTCGCATCGGGTGGGATCAGGGACAAAGGAACGAATCGGAGTTCAGCCACGGTAGTCAGGCCGACGGCTGCGGTTCAAGTTGTTGTCCCCAGCCTGTGGACAGTGTCCCCCGACGGAGGCCGGTTTGACCGGATGGCGTAGCCGCGCGTACCGTGACCAGGTCGAGTTGTCGATGGCTGCTGCCGCCTGCCTCCGATGGGCACAGATCACGTCAGGTGATCGGGAAGCGGTGCACTCGGGCGTTGACCGCGAGCTACCTCGTGGGCGCACGGTGACAGCCAGGACGGCACCCCGCCACCACCGATTGATTTCTGGAGCCCCCGAGTGAGCAAGCGCACCTTCCAGCCGAACAACCGTCGTCGCGCCAAGACCCACGGCTTCCGCCTGCGGATGCGCACCCGTGCCGGCCGCGCGATTCTCGCGAACCGCCGCAGCAAGGGTCGCGCCAACC
The DNA here is from genome assembly GCF_040682975.1 of Streptomyces sp. NPDC051051. Classification (NCBI taxonomy): domain Bacteria; kingdom Bacillati; phylum Actinomycetota; class Actinomycetes; order Kitasatosporales; family Streptomycetaceae; genus Streptomyces; species Streptomyces sp. NPDC051051. Next base: position 84,636 of record NZ_JBFBCB010000012.1, on the reverse strand, counting down.
TGTCCGCCTGAGCCTGATCAGGTCATGACGTCGTGCTGCCTACCGAGCATCGGCTGAGGCGGCGCGAGGACTTCGCGACCGCGGTACGACGGGGTCGTCGGGCAGGACGCCCGACTCTCGTCGTCCACCTTCGAAGCGGTGCAACGGACCCGCACGCGCCTGGGGAGAGCGCTCCCCCGACGCGTGCGGGTTTCGTCGTGAGCAAGGCCGTGGGCGGAGCGGTCGTGCGCAACACAGTGAAGCGCAGACTGCGCCATCTGATGCGCGACCGAGTCACCCTCCTGCCCCCCGGTAGCCTGGTAGTCGTACGGGCGCTGCCCGGCGCGGGTGACGCCGACCACGCCCAGCTGGCCCAAGACCTCGATGCCGCCCTTCAACGGCTACTAGGAGGGGGCGCGCGATGAAGTACCCGCTGCTGGCCTTGATCAAGCTCTACCAGTGGACGATCAGTCCGCTGCTCGGGCCGGTGTGCAAGTACTACCCGTCGTGCTCCCACTACGGCTATACGGCCATCGACCGACACGGTGCGATCAAGGGAACGGCCCTCACCGCCTGGCGCATCCTGCGATGCAATCCGTGGTCACTCGGCGGCGTGGACCATGTCCCGCCGCGTAAGCGTCCGCGGTGGCACGAGATGCTGCGCAACACATGGCGCGCACGCAAGGGCGGGCCCTCCGCCGCCGAAACGGCCACCGGAGAGAATCCTTCTTCGAGCCCGGCCGCAGAGACCCCGTCCCATGCCCAAGGAGCATGATTAGTGGACACGATTGCCAGCCTCTTCAGTTTCATCACCACACCCGTCTCCTGGGTCATCGTCCAGTTCCACAAGGTGTACGGCGCCCTCTTCGGCGCCGACACCGGGTGGGCCTGGGGCCTGTCCATCGTGTCCCTGGTGATCCTCATCCGGATCTGCCTGATCCCGCTCTTCGTGAAGCAGATCAAGGCGACGCGGGCGATGCAGACTCTGCAGCCCGAGATGAAGAAGATCCAGGAGCGCTACAAGAACGACAAGCAGCGCCAGTCCGAAGAGATGATGAAGCTGTACAAGGAGACGGGTACCAACCCGCTCTCCTCGTGCCTTCCCATCCTGGCGCAGTCCCCGTTCTTCTTCGCCCTCTACCACGTGCTCAACGGCATCGCCAACGGTGACACCATCGGTGTGATCAACGAAAGCCTGCTGCAGAGCGCGCAGAAGGCGCACATCTTCGGCGCCCCGCTGGCCGCGAAGTTCACCGACAGCGCCGCGGACGTCTCCGTGCTCGACGCCTCGCTGGCCAACGTCCGCATCGTTACCGCGATCATGATCGTCATGATGTCGGCCTCGCAGTTCTTCACACAGCGCCAGCTGATGACGAAGAACGTCGACACCACGGTGAAGACGCCCTTCATGCAGCAGCAGAAGATGCTGATGTACGTCTTCCCCGTCATGTTCGCCGTCTTCGGCATCAACTTCCCGGTCGGCGTCCTCGTCTACTGGCTGACCACCAACGTGTGGACCATGGGTCAGCAGATGTACGTCATCCGCAACAACCCGACACCCGGCTCCAAGGCTCAGGGCGCCTACCTGGAGCGCCTGTACAAGCAGGTCACGCACCACGGCAAGACGCGCAGCCGCGGCCAGAAGGCCATCGTCAAGGCGATCGTGGCCAAGGGCCGCGACCGCAACGACTACGAGCGCAAGTTCATCAACGGTCTGAACAAGGCGGGCTTCGCGGCCCAGCCCGACGGCACCGTCGCGAGGGGCGAGGCCCAGACCGCCATCCTCACCGAGGACGGCGAAGCCACGACGGCCACGGCCCGGCGCCAGCAGCCCAAGCGGCAGACCAAGGCCCAGCGCCAGTCCGGAACCACCAAACCGGCCGGCGAGCCCACCTCGCTGACGAAGTCCGACGAGCCGCAGGACGCCAAGCCCGCCGGTGCCCCCAAGCCGAAGACCGGCTCCGGTGGCCGCAGCAGGGCCCAGTCCGGGCAGCGCAAGGGTGGCCCGCAGCGCCCCAAGTCCCCGTCCAAGAAGTAAGAAGGAGCCCATCCCGTGACGGAAGGCACCACCTCCGCCGCCGCCGAAGGTGCAGACACCCTGACCCGCCTGGAGCAGGAGGGTGAGATCGCGGCGGACTACCTCGAAGGTCTGCTGGACATCGCCGACCTCGACGGCGACATCGACATGGATGTCGAGGCCGACCGCGCTTCGGTGTCGATCATCAGTGACACGAGCGGCCGAGACCTGTACAAGCTCGTCGGCCGGGACGGCGAGGTGCTGGAGGCACTGCAGGAGCTGACGCGTCTTGCCGTGCACCGGGAGACCGGCGACCGCAGCCGACTGATGCTGGACATTGCCGGCTACCGGGCCAAGAAGCGCACCGAGCTCTCTGAGCTGGGCGCCAAGGCCGCGGCCGACGCGAAGAACAGCGGTGAGCCGGTCAAGCTGAACCCGATGACGCCCTTCGAGCGCAAGGTCGTCCACGACGCGGTCAAGGCAGCCGGTCTGCGCAGCGAGTCCGAGGGCGAGGAGCCGCAGCGCTTCGTCGTCGTGCTGCCCAACTGATTCAGTACGCACGTATCACCGGCCCCGTCTGTCGCGCAGGCGGGGCCGGTCTTTATCAGCCTGGTAGTTCTGGTGGTCGGCGCGGAACGCGTCGATGCGGTACGGAAGGACGGTCCCCGTGACGGAGGCAGCGGAACTCCCCCCTGCGCCCGAGCAAGCACGCGAGGTATTCGGTGATCGCTTCGCGGATGCGGTCCGGTACGCCGAGCTCCTGGCAGAGGCAGGTGTGCAGCGTGGGCTCATCGGCCCACGAGAAGTGCCCCGGCTGTGGGAGAGGCACATCCTGAACTGCGCGGTGCTCTCCGAGGCCGTGCCCGAGGATGTGACGATCTGCGACGTCGGATCCGGTGCCGGCCTGCCCGGCATCCCCCTGGCCCTGGTTCGGGAGGATCTGAAGATCACCCTGCTGGAGCCGCTCCTGCGACGCACCAACTTCCTGACCGAGGTCGTCGAGCTTCTCGGCCTGGACCATGTGACCGTCGTGCGCGGCCGCGCCGAAGAGGTCATGGGCAAGCTGCCGCCGGTCCACGTCGTGACCGCCCGCGCCGTCGCTCCCTTGGATCGCCTGGCTGCCTGGGGCATCCCGCTGCTGCGCCCCTACGGTGAGATGCTTGCGCTGAAGGGCGACACCGCGGAGGAGGAGCTGAAGAGCGCCGCCACCGCGCTGAGCAAGCTCGGCGCGGTGAGCACGTCGATCCTTCACGTCGGCGAGGGAGTGGTCGATCCGCTCTCCACGGTCGTGCGGGTCGAAGTCGGCGAGAGCCCCGGTGGGGTGAGGTTCGCTGCGAAGCGTGCCAAGGCGGCCCGGACAGGTCGCACGCGTCGTCGTCGCTGATCCAGTCCGGAGAACAGTCGTACTCCACACAAGCTGCCCAACCTACGCATGACGGAGTGTCGCGGCAGTTCGGTCGCGAGCGCTGTGCATCGTGTTTCACGTGAAACCTCGCTCATTGCTGCACGGCATCATCAGCCGCGGACGCGTTGCGGCCGAACCTCGCGATCGGAAGCCTCTCGGCTCACTCGCCAGTGGGGCGGAGTTGTCCACAGAGGTGGATTTCTCCACAGAAGACCAGGCCTCACTGGTTCACGACCCCGAAGGCATGGGAGGCTCTGTGCATTGCGAGCCTGAAGTCGAGGAGAGTGAATCCTTGCGGTCCGACGCCAACATCGCGGGACCGATGACCGATCCGGTCCCCGGTCCCCGTACCGAGTCGATGGGGGAGGATGTTTCACGTGAAACACCGCCTCCCATGGACGACACCCCGATCGGTCGTGCTGCCCAACTGGCAGTAGAGGCTCTCGGACGCGCCGGCGAAGGCCTGCCGCGGCCCGAGCAGACCCGCATCATCGTGGTGGCCAATCAGAAGGGTGGCGTGGGCAAGACGACGACCACCGTCAACCTTGCCGCATCGCTGGCCCTCCACGGTGGCCGTGTTCTGGTGATCGACCTCGACCCACAGGGCAATGCCTCCACCGCTCTCGGGATCGACCATCACGCCGAAGTTCCGTCCATCTACGACGTGCTGGTCGAGAGCCGCCCCCTGGCGGAAGTCGTCCAGCCGGTCCCCGATGTCGAAGGCCTCTTCTGCGCTCCCGCCACGATCGATCTCGCCGGTGCGGAGATTGAACTCGTGTCGCTGGTGGCGCGCGAAAGCCGGCTCGAGCGAGCCATCCAGGTATACGAGCAGCCGCTGGACTATGTCCTCATCGACTGCCCTCCCTCGCTCGGCCTCCTGACGGTCAATGCGCTGGTTGCCGGCCAAGAGGTCCTCATCCCGATCCAGTGCGAGTACTACGCGCTGGAGGGGCTGGGTCAGCTGCTGCGCAACGTCGACCTGGTGCGAGGCCATCTCAACCCCACCCTCCACGTGTCGACCATCCTGCTCACCATGTACGACGGCCGGACGCGCCTTGCGTCACAGGTCGCCGAGGAGGTGCGCACCCACTTCGGCGACGAGGTGCTGCGGACGAGCATTCCCCGCTCGGTCCGTATCTCCGAAGCGCCGAGCTATGGCCAGACGGTACTGACCTACGATCCTGGATCGAGTGGTGCCCTGTCCTACCTTGAAGCAGCCCGAGAGATCGCGCTGAGGGGCGTCGGCGTCAGCTATGACGGCACGCACGCCCATATCGGCGCGCAGAACAACCCGACCATGGAGGGGATGCAGTGAGTGATCGACGGAGAGGGCTGGGCCGTGGTCTCGGCGCACTGATCCCTGCTGCCCCGACGGAAAGGACGCCGGCGCAGACCGCGGTGGGAGGTGGAACCTCCACGTCCTCCGCCGGTGTCCCGGCCCTGACGACCGACCGTGGGGTGGCCGCGGCGAAGGTGACCACGCTGCCGCCTGTTTCACGTGAAACCGAGGAGTCCTCGGCGAACGGCGCAGCGGACATTCCGGCACCGCCCCTGGGGGCCCATTTCGCGGAACTCCCGCTCGACTTCATCACCCCGAACCCGCGCCAGCCGCGCGAGGTCTTCGACGAGGACGCGCTTCAGGAACTGATCACCTCCATCAAGGAGGTCGGTCTCCTCCAGCCGGTCGTCGTACGGCAGACCGGTCCCGCGCGCTATGAGCTGATCATGGGTGAGCGGCGCTGGCGGGCCTGCCGTGAGGCGGGCCTGGAGGCGATCCCAGCGATCGTCCGAGCCACGGACGACGAGAAGCTCCTCCTGGACGCGCTGCTGGAGAATCTCCACCGGGCTCAGCTGAACCCGCTGGAGGAGGCTGCCGCGTACGACCAGTTGCTGAAGGACTTCAACTGCACCCACGACCAGCTGGCGGACCGAATCGGACGCTCACGTCCTCAGGTCTCCAACACGCTGCGGTTGCTGAAGCTCTCGCCGGCAGTCCAGCGCCGGGTCGCGGCCGGTGTGCTCTCGGCCGGCCACGCGCGAGCGCTGCTCTCCGTCGACGACTCGGAGGAGCAGGATCGGCTGGCCCACCGCATCGTGGCGGAGGGGCTGTCCGTACGGGCGGTCGAAGAGATCGTGACCCTCATGGGGTCGCGCCCCCAGACCCCGCAGCGATCCAAGGGGCCCCGCGCTGGAGGCCGGGTGTCGCCTGCGCTGTCCGACCTCGCCACCCGGCTCTCGGATCGTTTCGAGACGCGGGTCAAGGTCGATCTGGGGCAGAAGAAGGGCAAGATCACCGTCGAGTTCGCCTCCATGGAAGACCTCGAGCGGATTCTCGACAGTCTGGCTCCCGGCGAAGGACCCGTCCTTCAGAAGGGCCTCGTGGAGGGCGAGTCCGAGGAAACGGACGACTGAGCCTTTTCCCGGCAGGGCCGCCCCGCCCCCGACTGCCAAGAGCGAGCCGCCTCCGTTGCGTACCGGAGCACGGCTCGCTCTTTGCTTTCACGCGGTGTCGAGAGAATCGCCTCGTGGATACGATACGAGGAGCTATGGCGCCACCACCTGATGAGAACGGCGAGGGTCAGGCAGGGGCCAGGCGAAGGATGAACCGGGCCGGACTGATGAGCACGGCCGTGGGTATCGGTGTGGTCGATGGGTTCGTCGGCGGCCGGCTCAGGTAACGGAGCGCTCTGACAGCCGCTCGCGGTGCCGCGGGCGTAGGAAGCGAGGATCAGCCTTCATGGGGCGTCGGCTCGTACCGCTCACGCTGGACAACCTTCAGGACCTCCCCCAGCGCTGCCGCTCGTGTGTCTTCTGGGAGTTGGACCCCGTCAGCGGCGAAGCAGCGCTGAGGACGGGGACGACGGCGGTGGAGAAAGAGGCCTGGATCTCCGCCGTACTGCTCGACTGGGGCTCCTGCGGTCGGGTCGTTTACGTCGATGACGTCCCGGTGGGCTATGTGCTCTACGCTCCGCCCGCGTACGTTCCCCGCTCGACGGCGTTCCCCACGAGCCCTGTCTCCCCGGACGCGGTGCAGCTGATGACCGCGTTCATCGTGCCGGGCTATCAAGGTCAAGGGCTCGGCCGGGTGATGGTCCAGACGGTCGCCAAGGATCTGCTGCGCCGCGGCTTCAAAGCGATCGAGGCGTTCGGTGACGCCCGCTGGAAGGAACCCGCCTGTCTTCTCCCGGCCGACCATCTGCTGGCGGTGGGCTTCAAGACGGTTCGGCCGCACCCTACGCATCCACGACTGAGACTGGAACTGCGCACCACCCTCTCCTGGAAGGAAGACGTGGAGATGGCGCTCGACCGGCTTCTGGGGGCCGTGCAGAAGGAGCCGGTGCTGAGACCGCTGTGAGCGGCTCCGACTGGTTTCTGGGACGAGCTGTGGAGGCCGGGTTCTATGTGATCGATTCTCCGGACAAGCGAATGGGCCGGCCCTTTCGGGTCGGCCCATTCATGTTTCACGTGAAACATTCGTCGCGTGCGCGACGCTCAGAACGTCACTCGGCGATGAAGTCCTCGAGGTCGCGGACGAGCGCGGCCTTGGGCTTGGCGCCGACGATGGTCTTGGCGACCTCACCGTTCTGGTACACGTTCAGAGTCGGGATGGACATCACGCCGTACTTGGCAGCCGTACCCGGGTTCTCGTCGATGTTGAGCTTGACGACCTCGATCTTGTCGCCGTACTCGGCCGCGATCGCTTCGAGGGACGGGGCGATCTGGCGGCACGGGCCGCACCAGGCAGCCCAGAAGTCCACCAGGACGGGCTTGTCGCTCTTGAGGACGTCCTGCTCGAAGGAGTCGTCGGTTACGTGCTTGAGGTCGGCCACGGCGGGCTCCTTTAAGTGATGTGTTGGGTGGGGCGGGAGGTCAGACGGCGGTCTTCTCGGGCTCGGCCTGCTCTTCGTCCGCGAGGGCGGCGAGGTAGCGCTCGGCGTCGAGGGCGGCTGAGCAGCCGGTGCCGGCCGCGGTGATCGCCTGACGGTAGGTGTGGTCGACGACGTCGCCCGCGCCGAAGACACCCGTCACGTTCGTCCGGGTGGACGGGGCGGCGACCTTCAGGTAACCCTCCTCGTCCAGGTCGAGCTGGCCCTTGAAGAGTTCGGTGCGCGGGTCGTGGCCGATCGCGATGAACAGGCCCGTCACCGGCAGGTCGGAGAGTTCACCGGTCTTGAGGTTGCGCAGCTTCAGACCGGCCAGCTTCGGGTCGCCCTGGATCTCGGCGACCTCGCTGTCCCAGACGAACGTGATCTTCGGGTCGGCGAAGGCACGCTCCTGCATCGCCTTGGAGGCGCGCAGGGTGTCACGTCGGTGGACGATCGTCACGGACTTGGCGAAGCGCGAGAGGAAGGTGGCCTCTTCCATGGCGGTGTCACCGCCGCCGATCACGGCGATGTCCTGGTCCTTGAAGAAGAAGCCGTCACACGTGGCACACCACGAGACGCCGCGGCCGGAGAGGGCGTCCTCGTTGGGCAGGCCGAGCTTGCGGTGCTGGGAGCCGGTGGTGACGATGACGGCCTTGGCCCGGTGGACGGTGCCGGCCGTGTCGGTCACGGTCTTGATCTCACCGGTGAGGTCGACGGAGACGACGTCGTCGGGGATCAGCTCGGCGCCGAAGCGCTCGGCCTGGGCGCGCATGTTGTCCATGAGCTCGGGGCCCATGATGCCGTCCTGGAAGCCGGGGAAGTTCTCCACCTCGGTGGTGTTCATCAGGGCGCCGCCCGCGGTGACGGCCCCCTCGAACACCAGCGGCTTCAGCGAAGCGCGGGCGGTATAGAGCGCCGCCGTGTAGCCGGCGGGCCCGGAGCCGATGATGATCACGTTTCGGACGTCGCTCACGGCTTGATTCCTCGTCTCTGGTCTGTGTCGATCGACCGGGGGAGCTTCTGGGAACTCTCACCCCACCCAACGGATCCTAAGGGGCGCGCATTCCCGGTGTGTCCGGGCACACCAAGGGGCCGACACCGTACGGGACACCACGCACGGCGGAGACGACGCCGGGAGGCGTCAACGGCGGGTGTAGGAGTCCTTCAGCAAGATCTTCCCCGTGCCGGACGACGGCCGGCTGACGCAGGTCGCATCCATGAGGTACGCGGTGACCTGCGTACTGTCGGAGCTGTCGGGGAGGACGACGAGGAGAGCTTCCTTCCCCTGGAACGTGCCCTTCTCGACGACCAGGGCTGCGTCTTTTCGGTCCATGCCCTTCTGGACACAGTCGGGCACCGTGGGCTGGTGGAGGACTCGGGGACTGTTGGTCTCCGGCTCGCTCTGCATACCCAGTGTCTGTGGACTGGAGGCGGGGGAGGCGGCGAGGAGACCGACGACCTGCTGCTCCAGACCGCTCTCCGAAAAGGTGTCCGCCACAGTGGCCGGCCGACCGGGTGCCGAGGTGCCCGGTCCCTCGTCGCCGGTCAGTGACGACACCAGGACCGACCCGAGGCCCAGCGTGGTGACGGCGAAGACGGTCCCCAGGACGGCGATCCTGCGGCGCCCGCCCGGACGGCGACTCTTCCGACCGGGGCCGCTGGCAGGAGGACGAGCATGCCCTGCGGGCCGCGACTGCACCGTCGATGTTTCACGTGAAACACGTGTAGCAGTGCCGCTCGTTCCGGGAACGGCAGCCCTCATCGTGTCCGGAGGTTCCGGAGGGGTGGCGTTGATCAATGCTTCCGTGGCAAGTGCGGCATCAATGCGCTGGGCGACATCGTCGGGCATTCGTGCCGCTCCGGGCAGCCTCCCCAAGAGGCCTCTGATCTCCTCCAGCGACGCGTGGACGTCCGCACAGGGCGCGCAGGTGCCGAGATGCCGGCGCACCTCCGCGCTGCGGGGGGGAGTGAGCAACCCTTCGGTGAGCTCGGAGATCTCCGCTACGTCCGGGTGCCCGGCCGTGTCCGTCGTCGAGGTCACGTTCGCCCACCTCCGCCCTTCACAGCAGCTGAATCGCCGGTTTCGGCGCCGTCCGGATCCTCGTCCCGGGGACCCGCTGCCAGTGGGACGGATGTCCTCTCCGCCCGGTTCCGTCCCCGACTGCTTTCCCTCACCTCGCCGGAACTCGCCGGTCGCAGATGGGTGAGCAGCGGCAGCAGTCTTGCTCTGCCGCGGGCGCAGCGGCTTTTCACCGTCCCCGTGGGAATGTCGAGCATGCGGGCGGCCTCGGCGACGGGGTAGCCCTGCATGTCGACCAGGACGAGCGCCGCACGTTGGTCGGGCGGCAGGGTGCCGAGGGCGTCGATGAGTTGACGGTGCAGGTCGTTGCGTTCGGCGGGTGCCGCCGCCGACTCGTGAGGCTCCAGCAACTGCTCCAGACGCTCGGTGTCATCGACCGGGGAGGTCTTGCGGGAGGCTGCCTTGCGGGCTCGGTCCAGACAGGCGTTCACGGTGATCCGGTGCAGCCAGGTGGTGACGGCGGACTGACCCCGGAAGGTGTGGGCAGCCCGGTAGGCGGACACGAGGGCGTCCTGAACCGCGTCAGCGGCCTCCTCGCGGTCTCCCAGCGTTCGCAGGGCCACGGCCCACAGTCGGTCGCGGTGACGCAGCACAAGCTCACCGAAGGCGTCGGGATCACCCTCCACGTGGCGGGCGAGAAGGTCCTGATCGCTGATTCCGTCGTAGTCGGCGCCTGCTGCCATCGGACCCCCTCCCCTTCGGACGAGACCTCAGCCCGTGAACTTCACGTCCGTGACGGCCTGTTTGTAGCCGGAACCACTGAAGCCGTCGGTGGGGGCATACGGTACGGCGGTGATCCAGAGCAGTACGTACTGGGTCTTCACCGCCTTCGACGCCTTCACCGTCAGCGAGGTACCGCTGGCGTCGGCGGTGCCGATCTCCTTCATCCCATTGATGCCCGTGGACGGAGTGAGCGAGTCCGTTGCGTAGAGCTTCACGGTCGTGTGGTCGCCGGCGTACCGGAGTCCTATCGACGCCGCGGAGACCTCCTGGGTCGATCCGAGGTCGTAGACGATGCCCACGCCGGGCTTGTACGGAGCGAGGTTCGGGCCCTCCGTGTAGCGCTTGGTCCGCCAGTAGGTGGAGCTGTCGCCGTCATAGGTGTTGGCGACGTCCTCCGGCGCCTGGGCGGAGCCGCTGGCGACGTACTCCTGTGAGCCCTGGATCTTGAGCTGCTGGACCGGCTTGGGCGCGGCGCTGTTGTTGTCGTCGGCGTCCGTGGTCTGCGTCTGGTTCGTGTCGTCGGTGTCGCCCTGGTCCATCAGGGCGTCCGCGAGCTGCCAGCTGCCGAGGCCGAGGGCCGCGATGAGCAGTGCGGAGACCGCCCACTTGAGCGCCTTGCCGGTGCGGCTCTGCAACGGGGGAGGCGGAGCCTGTACCGGCTGGGTGGCGCCCGGATGCGTCGAGGAGCGTCCGTAGCTGCCCTGCTGGTACGTCGTGCGCTGGTACTCGGGAGGTGCGGTGAAGGCGGGCTCCGGCGGGCGGATGCGGGGCATCTCACCGATGGCCTTGACCAGCTCCTCAGGAGTGGTACAGGCGGACTCGTGCCGAGAGGCGGTCGCTCCGTCGTTGACGAGGGCGCGCATGGTCAGCTCCGACAGGCCGCGGTGGACGCCGGCACGCACTTGGTCGGGAGGGATCAGTCCGATGTCCTTGGGCAGCCCGGACAGTCCGTAGGCGTCGTTCTCGTACGGCCAGCGCTGGGTGAGCGCCGCGTACAGCAGGGCGCCGATCGCCTCGGTGTCGGTGCGCTGGGGGGTGTCGGAGATGATGCCGCGCAGCGCCGCGTTCACGGCGAGGCCGCGGATGCGCCACTGGCCCGTGGAGGTGCGCAACACGGCGTTGGGGTTCAACCGCAGGTGCGCGAGTCCTTCGCGGTGGGCGGCCGCCATGGCAGAGGCGATCTGACTCACCATCTGGTAGGCGTCGTGCGGCTCCAGCGGTCCGGAGGCGAGAAGAGTGGTCAGTTCGGTGGCGTCGGGCAGCCACTCGTGGACCACGTAGACGAGGTCGTTCTCCTCGACGGCGTCCAGGACCTGGACGAAGCGAGGATCGCCGAGCAGGGCGGAGGACCGGGCCGCCGCCAGGACGGAACGGGCCCGCGGGTGATCGGAGGGCAGCACATGGACGCCGACGGCACGGCGGAGTTTCTCGTCGACCGCACGCCAACTGCTGAAGCCGTCCAGACGGGTGACACAGTCCTCGAGCCGGTAGCGTCTGGCGAGCTTGTGGCCGCTGTGAAGTTCCGGCGCCGAGGCCTTTCCGGGACCCCCGGTCCCACCACTCCCCTGTGCCTCGTCGCTGTCCGTGTCCCGCTCCCGGTTCTTGGCCACACCGTCGGCCGTGGACTGGTCCGCCTGTGCGGTCAGCGGCTCGTCACCGCTGTTGTCTGCCACGTCGACGGCAGCCGTACTCGGTTCCGCCACCGTCGTTCCTGCCTCCCCATCCATGCGCGCCGTCCGACCCCGTGCGCGCCGTCCGACGCCGAAACCAATTGTGCCCACAGTCCGGCGCTATGCACGACACGCGGCGGCGGACGATGGTTGTGCGCCTACCCCTGCCTCAACGCCCCAGGCGTCCGCGCACCATGCCGACGAGCGAGTTGAGCTCCTCGATCCGCATGCGGCGGGCGGCCACGAAGAAGACACCGAGCAGGACGGCCCCACCCGCCAGCAACGCGGCGAAGGAGCCCGGGACGCCCTGACCGAGAGTCTGGGCGATGCCGTAGCAGGCGGCGCCGCTGAGCAGGGCCGCCGGCACGGCGGCGATGCACAGCCGTGCGTACGTCCGCAGCACGCGGGCACCGTCCAGGTCCCCGCCGAGCCGCTTGCGCAGACGGTTCCAGGCGACGCCGACACCGATGGCGTAAGCCAGGCCGTAGGAGGCGGCCATGCCGACCACGGCCCAGCGGGCGGGCAGCAGGAAGTAGCAGGCGGCGGAGGCGGCTGCGTTGACGGCCGCCACGATCACCGTGTTGTAGAAGGGAGTCCGGGTGTCCTCGTACGCGTAGAAGGCGCGCAGGACGACGTACTGCACGGAGTAGGGGATCAGGCCGAGGCCGAAGGCCATCAGCATGAAGCCCATGTTCGTGGCCTCGGTGACACCCGAGGAGCCGAAGATCAGAGTGCACATCGGGACGCCGAGCGCGATGAACCCGAAGGCGATGGGCACGATCGCGACGGCCGTGGTGCGCAGACCCTGGGAGATGTCGTCGCGGACGGCACCCGCGTCCTGCTCGGCCGCGGAGCGCGAGATACGGGGCAGCAGGGCGGCCATCAGGGACACGGTGATGATGGCCTGCGGCAGGCCCCAGATCAGCTGCGCGTTGGCGTAGGCGGCGAAACCGGTGCCCTTGACGCCCGAGTCGATGCCGGCCGCGGTGGACAGCTGGGTGACCACCAGCGCGCCCGCCTGGTTGGCCAGGACGAACAGGATCGTCCACTTGGCGAGCATGGCGGCCTTGCCGAGGCCGTGGCCCTTCCAGTCGAAGCGCAGCCGCATCCGGAAGCCGGTCTCGCGCAGGTACGGGATCATCGCGAGGGCCTGGACGACCAGGCCGAGCAGGATGCCGATGCCGAGGAGACGCTGGCCCTCCGGCGGGATGTTCGTGACGCTCATGTCGGAGTCCGCCGCGGTGCCGTACACCCACAGGAACATGCCGAGCGTCACGATGATGACGACGTTGTTCAGGACCGGGGTCCACATCATCGCGCCGAACTTCCCCCGGGCGTTGAGGATCTGCCCCATCACCACGTGGACGCCCATGAAGAAGATCGAGGGCAGGAAGTAGCGCGTGAAGGTGACGGCGACCTCGTTGGCCGCGGGGTTGTTCGCGACGGGGTTCGCCAGCATGCGGACCAGGAGCGGCGCGGCGAACATCGCGAGGGCGGTGAGCGCCGCCAGGGCCACCATCACGAGGGTCAGGAGACGGTTGGCGTACGCCTCGCCGCCGTCGTCGTCCTCCTTCATGGCACGGACGAGCTGCGGCACGAAGACGGAGTTGAGGCCACCGCCGACGGTCAGGATGTAGATCATCGTCGGCAGCTGGTAGGCGACCTGGAACGAGTCACCGAGGAAGCCGAGACCCAGGGCGGAGACGATCATCGCCGACCGGATGAACCCGGTCAGACGCGAGACCATCGTGCCCGCCGCCATCACGGCGCTCGACTTCAGCAGCCCGGTGGCCCGCCCGCCCTTCTTCGCGGGTGGTGCGGGGGCCGCCGCCGGGGTGGCGGTGAGGTTCATGGTCTGGTCGACGCCGGACGCTGGCCCCTCGGGTCCTGGAGCATGGACGGCCGCGGGCGCCCGGTACTGCGAGGTGGGACCCTGGCCGCCCGGAGCGTGCGCCGGCCCCGGTACCGCGGGCGAGTCCGTCTGGGAGCGGGTACCGACCTGCTGCTGGTCGCGGAAGAGGTGGGCGAAGGCGTCGGGTTCGTGACGCTCCTCACCGGAGTGCGTGACGAGGTCGTCCACACCCACGAACTGGGTCGTGCGCGGGTCGTCGCCGTACGGCAGGTACTGCGTCGGGCCCTCCGGCTCGGGCGCCGGGGTCTGGGCCCAGACGCGGGGGTCGGGCGCGTACGGGGACTGCTGCGGCTGCCCGTAGAGCGGCTGCTGGGGAGAGTGGGCGCCGGGCGGCGGCGGGGGGTGCGCGGCACGGTCGTAGAGCGCCTCGGCGACCGGATCCTGCGCGGTGAGGTCCTGGGACCGGTAGGGGTCCTGGTCGTAGGCGTCCTGGAGGTACATGTCCGCGGGGTGCTGCGGCGGCACCTGGCCCTGCTCGGGCGGCGGGCCCTCGGGGTAGCCCGAGCTGCCCGCGGCCTGGCCGCGGTCACCGTCGTACGGCGCGTTCATGGTTACCCCACCTCATCGTTCCGGGCCGTCCGGCCACGACATCCTCAACGGTCCACTCTCTCACCCGTCCCGGAGGGGTCGGTGCTTTCCGCCGCGGTGTCCGGGGCCCCGTCACTCGGCTGCACCGGGCCCTCCGTCCCGGACCGGGCGCCCGACCCGTCGTCGGGACGGCTCTCGGAGCCCTGCGCGGTCTCGGCGTCGGCTGCCGGGTCCGTTCCGTCGGCGGCGTGGTCCTCGGGCCCCCGGGCCGCGGCGCGCTTGCGCTGGGTGTACATGCGGAAGCCGGCCAGCACCAGCAGCAGGACACCGCCGCCGATGACGAGCATCACGGTGGCCGTGATCTCGGTGACCTTCACGTCGAAGGTCACCGGTGCGCCGTACGCCCTGCCGTCCTCGGTGTACAGCTGGGCGACGACCGCCGCCTGACCGTTGGCGTTGGCGGAGGTGGTGAACTTCACCGTCGTGCTGTGCCCGCCGGAGACCGCGATGGGCTGCTCGTCGTAGGCCTTGCCGCCGATCTCGAGGCGGGTCGGATTGGTCGAGGTGAGCCGCAGCACGAGGCGCTCGACGCCCTGTACGAGATTGTTCTGCACGGTCACCGGGATGGTGGCGCTGCGCCCGGAGAGCTTCAGCTCCGACTTCTCGATCAGCTTGACCTGGCCGGCGAGCGTGGTGAGGTAGGCCTGGACGCCTTGGCGGAAGCTGCTCGCCGCGGCGGTCCGGCCCCGCCAGGACGTGGACATCTCACGGTTGACGGCCCGCCCGAAGGGGGTTACCACCCGGGACTCGTCGGTCAGGATCACCTTGAAGTTGTCGAGCCGGTCCTGCGTGGTCGCGATGTCCACGAAGGCCGACCGCGGCAGCTCCCGCTTGGCGAGCGAGGCGGGGTACGCCGACCGGGACGGCACCTTCGTCGTGGCGCCCGGGTCGGGCTTGGCGGTGGCGGCCGCCGTGAGCTGCTGCGCCTGCGACCAGGCCCCGCCCTGCAGAGCGGTGACCGCTTCTGCCATCGCCTGGGCCTGGGCCGCGGTCGGCATGCGCTGAGGGGCCACGACGATGCTGCGCTGTTTGTCCGACTGGAGGTTCAGCGCCAGGCTCTGCGCCAGGAACTCCTGCACGGCGAGCGTGGACGCGGAGGCCGTCGTCAGGTCGCTCTGGAACGCCTGCGACAGTCGGGCGTCCGCCACCACCGCGGTGGTGCCACCGCCGATGGGGCGGGCCGCGGAGGGCGTGTACGACAGGCCGCCGTTCTCCGTCAGGCTGTCGCCGCGCGCGATCACCTTGTCGGCGCCCGCGGAGGTGGCGACCTTGACGATCGACGGGTCCACGGCACCTTCGACCGGCCAGGCGAAGTCGGTGCTGGGGGTCACGTGGAGGATGGTCTCCACCGTTTCGGCGGCGACGTCCGTGGCTGCCTTGAGCTGACTCAGCGAGCCGGTGACGCTGGTGCCGCTGTGAGCGAGCGAGGCCAGGTCGGGGTCGGCGTAGGGCAGGGCGACGACCTGCTTGCCCCGCACGGCCTCCTGCAGCGCGGCGAGCCACTGACTGGCGACGGCCTGGTGCTTGCCGGCCGTGATGGTGTCGCCCGCGAGGATGTCGTACCGCTCGGTCATGGCGTCGACGGAGGCCAGCAGGTCCGGGTCGATCACCCAGGTGACATCGAGGGTCCTGCCCAGGCTCAGGAGCTGGTCGAGGCGCCCGCCGGGCGAGATCTCCGCGGCGAGGTCGTCGTTGAGGAAGACCGGCGTCTGCTGTTCGTCGGACCCGGTCTCGGCCGTCATGTGGACGTCGGAGACCAGTGGCCACAGCACCGTCGTACGGGTCCTGGTGTCGGCCTGGTCGGGCTGCCACGGCAGGAACGTCCGCTGGATGCCGAGCACCTGCTCCCACGGCTTCGCGGACGTCTCACCCGAGAGGGAGACGCCCAGGGGATACACACCGTCCGCCCCGAGATCGAGCTCGTCCACCGGTACGGAGATGCTGAACTGCTGGGCGACCCCGGGAGCGAGCTTGGCGAACTTGGCGATGTACTTGTCGCCCACCTCGGATCCGGTGGTGCTCGACAGGTCGTCGGACTGCTTGGCGTTGCTGTCGATCGCTGAGCGGGTCTTCAGAGCGGACCCCAGGCGCAGGTCGACGTGCGCGTCCGTGACGGTCTGCTTGCCCTTGTTGGTCACCGTGCCGGACACGGTCAGTGTGTCGCCCTCGGTGGGGGCGCTGGGGGTGAGCGAGTCGACGGCGACGGCGACCGTGCCGGTGCCGGAGGCCGCCTTGGCAGAGGTCTGTTCGACGGCCGACGCCGAGGACGCGGGCAGCTGGAGCAGACCGGCCAGCAGAGGCGCCCCCGCGAGCAGTGCTCCGGTGCGCCGCAGCCACCGGCGGGCAGGTGAGGGAGCCATCCCCGGGAAGTCTGCCGCCTCGGCCACGCGCTCGTCCGTCCCTCGTCGTCAGTGGTCGTCGGTATGTGCGTCCACGCATGGTAACGATGCCCGCTGAGGGTAAGTGCCGCGGTCTGCTCCGCAAGATCAGGTGCGACCGACGGCGCATCCTCTATGTGCAGGTATAGGAAGGAGCAGTCGCGTATGTCATGAAGGCTGGTGATTATGCGGCTGTTGAGGGAGGTGGCTGTCCCCTTTTTATAGGGCGCCCGTGCCGTGCCGGGCCACGTACCCTCTTCTGTTGTGCCGAACGCCAACGAAGACAACCTCAGTGTCCTGAGTCAGGTGCAACATCGCGCGGTGAGTGAACTGCTGCGGGTGGCTCCTGTCGCCGACGACCTCGCCCGCCGTTTCCAGGAGGCCGGGTTCTCGCTCGCCCTGGTCGGCGGTTCGGTCCGGGACGCGTTGCTCGGCCGACTCGGCAACGACCTCGACTTCACGACGGACGCTCGCCCCGAGGACGTGCTGAAGATCGTCCGACCCTGGGCGGACGCCGTATGGGAGGTCGGGATCGCGTTCGGCACGGTGGGAGCGCAGAAGGAAGCCCGCGTCGGAGGTGTTGATCGGAGCTTCCAGATCGAGGTGACCACCTACCGGTCGGAGGCCTACGACCGGACGTCCCGCAAGCCCGAGGTGTCGTACGGCGACTCCATCGAGCAGGACCTGGTGCGGCGCGACTTCACGGTGAACGCGATGGCCGTGGCACTCCCGGAGAAGGAGTTCATCGATCCGCACGGCGGCCTCCATGATCTCGCCGCGCGAGTGCTGCGCACCCCGGGGACGCCGGAGGAGTCCTTCTCGGACGACCCGCTGCGGATGATGCGTGCCGCCCGCTTCGCCGCCCAGCTCGACTTCGAGGTGGCCCCGGAGGTCATCACGGCGATGACCGAGATGGCCGGCCGGCTCGAGATCGTCTCGGCCGAGCGGGTGCGGGACGAGCTGAACAAGCTGATCCTTTCCTCGTATCCCCGTAAGGGCCTGACGCTGCTGGTCGACACCGGGCTCGCCGAGTACGTGCTGCCGGAGTTGCCCGCCCTGCGGCTGGAGAGCGACGAGCATCACCGGCACAAAGACGTCTATGAGCACACGCTGATCGTCCTGGAGCAGGCGATCGCGTTGGAGGGGGACGGCCCCGACCTCACCCTCCGTCTGGCCGCGCTGTTGCACGACATCGGCAAGCCGCGAACCCGTCGGTTCGAGAAGGACGGCAGGGTCTCCTTCCACCATCACGAGGTGGTCGGCGCGAAGATGACCAAGAAGCGCATGACCGCACTGAAGTACTCCAACGAACTGGTGAAGGACGTCTCACGCCTGGTCGAACTTCACCTTCGTTTCCACGGCTACGGGACCGGTGAATGGACGGACTCCGCCGTCCGCCGGTACGTACGGGACGCCGGGCCGCTCCTCGAGCGCCTTCACAAGCTGACCCGCTCCGACTGCACGACGCGCAACAAGCGCAGGGCGACCGCGCTCTCACGTGCGTACGACGGGTTGGAGGAGCGTATCGACGAGTTGAAGGAACAGGAGGAGCTGGACGCGATCCGTCCGGACCTCGACGGCAACCAGATCATGGAGATCCTGGGTGTTGGTCCCGGCCCTGCCGTGGGCAAGGCCTACAAGCACCTGCTCGAACTCCGGCTGGAGAACGGCCCGATGGAGTACGACGCGGCGGTGGCGGCACTTCAGGAGTGGTGGGTCAAGGAGGCCTGAGGCGTGCGCAGCGGGGGCATGTTTCACGTGAAACATGCCCCGTCCGGATATGCCGAGGGGCGGTGTTTCACGTGAAACACCGCCCCTCGGCGCCTGCCTTACTTCGTGTAGTCCTTCAGGCAGAGCAGGAAGTTACTGCCGTCGCCGGTCTCGGTGTACGAGTACTGGAAGTCCTTCGCCTTTTCCGAACACTTGGTCTCCGCGCTGATCGCGGAGAAGTCGCCCTTGACCTTCGCCAGCACCACGTACTGGGCCTTCGAGGAGCTGCACTCGACGACCTCAAGGTCGGGGTCATTGTTGTCGGTGCTGCCGCGGTGCATGCAGTCACCGACCGCCGCGGTGTTGGCGTCGTCCTGGCTCGATATGAAGGCGGCGATGCCCGCGCCGATGACAGCCAGGACGATCACGACGTTCTTGATCAGTTTGAAGCTGACCTTGCGGCTGGGCGGCGCTGGGGGGACCACGCCGTAGGGGGCGGTGGGCTGCTGCGGGAAGCCCGGCTGCGGCGGGTACGGCGCCTGGCCCTGCGGCTGGCCGTAGGGCTGCTGGCCCTGCTGCGCGAACGGATTCTGGCCTTGGGGCGGCGGAGTCGTCACTGGGGGTCCCCCTAGAGAGCATAGGTGTGCGACGCGCGTGAGGCGCGAGATAAGACGCACGTAAATTACCGGCCACCACTGACAACGCTGTAGCCCAGGAGGGGTCTGTGGCATTGATGTGACACTTACTGGCGTTCAAATCGAGCCATAGCCGCAGAAACAGCCCCGTAGGTAACGGCGACCGCGACCACCAGGGCCGTGGAGCGCCCGTCCGGCGGCAGCATCACGGCGGCCACTCCGGCGGCGCCGACGAAGGCGACGTTGAACAGCACGTCGTAGAGGGAGAAGACACGGCCGCGGAAGCCGTCCTCCACGGAGAACTGGACGATGGTGTCGGTGGCGATCTTCGCGCCCTGGGTGACGAGCCCCAGGACGAAAGCCGCGACGAACGCGGTGGCTTCGGCGAAGGGAAGCATCAGCGCGGGTTCCAGCACGGCGGCCACGGCCGAGCAGACGACGATCCAGCGGCCCGGGCCCAGACGCCCGGTGGCGGACGGGGTCACCACGGCCGCCACGAAGAAGCCCACGCCCGCGATGCCCACCGCCAGCCCCAGCAGGGCCAGCCCTTCGTCCGGGTCGGAGGACCAGGAGTACCGGCAGAGCATCAGCGTCATGACGGTCAGGGCGCCGTAGCAGAACCGCATCAGCGTGATCGCGCCGAGTGCCCAGGCGGCCTGCCGGCGACCCGGCTCGGCGAGATGACGCAGGCCGGCCGCCAGACCGCGGGCCGTTCCGCGGAGGGTGGTCATGAGACGGGGCGGGATCCGGCCCCGTTCGGGTCCGAGCAGATCCACCGCCAGGCGCAGGGACACCAGGGCGGCGCACAGGTACAGGGCCGAGCCCAGCAGGACGACGACGGCGTCGGAGTCGGCGGCCAGCAACCGGACCATGAAGGCGAGCCCTCCCCCGGCGGTTGCGGCGAGCGTGCCCGCCGTCGGTGAGAAGGAGTTGGCGATGACCAGGCGCTCGGCATCGACCACGCGCGGCAGCGCCGCCGACAGACCGGAGAGGACGAAGCGGTTGACCGCGGTGACGCAGAGAGCGGAGGCGTAGAAGAGCCAGTCGGGAACGCCGGTGACGATCAGGGCGGCCGTGACCGAGGCCAGCAGGGCCCGCAGGAGGTTGCCGTAGAGGAACACCTGGCGGCGGCGCCAGCGATCCAGCAGGACGCCGGCGAAGGGGCCGACCAGGGAGTACGGGAGGAGCAGCACCGCCATCGCGGAGGCGATCGCGGTGGCCGAGGTCTGTTTCTCCGGGGAGAAGACGACGTAGGCCGCGAGCGCGACCTGGTAGACGCCGTCGGCGCACTGGGAGAGGAGCCGTACGGCGAGCAGGCGCCGGAAGTTGCCGAAGCGCAGCAGGATGCGCAGATCGCGGACGACGGCCATGGGGGACAGCCTCACATACGGCGAAGCCCCCGGATCGCACGACCCGGGGGCCCTCGTCAGCCCTGGCAGGAGCGAATTTCAGCGCTGCCGGACGCAGCGCGGTGTGCCGACCGAGCCGGCGCGCGACCCTTGGTCGTGTCTGCGCGCCGTGCTCGGTCGAATCAGCGCTCGACTTCGCCGCGGATGAACTTCTCGACGTTCTCGTAGGCCTCGTCGTCGAAGTACTGGACCGGCGGGGACTTCATGAAGTAGCTCGACGCCGACAGGATCGGGCCGCCGATGCCGCGGTCCTTGGCGATCTTCGCGGCGCGCAGGGCGTCGATGATGACACCCGCGGAGTTCGGGGAGTCCCACACCTCGAGCTTGTACTCCAGGTTCAGCGGGACGTCACCGAAGGCGCGGCCCTCGAGACGGACGTACGCCCACTTGCGGTCGTCGAGCCAGGCCACGTAGTCCGAGGGACCGATGTGGACGTTCTTCTCGCCCATGTCGCGGTCGGGGATCTGCGAGGTGACGGCCTGCGTCTTCGAGATCTTCTTCGACTCGAGGCGGTCGCGCTCCAGCATGTTCTTGAAGTCCATGTTGCCGCCGACGTTGAGCTGCATGGTGCGCTCGAGCCGGACACCGCGGTCCTCGAACAGCTTCGCCATCACACGGTGCGTGATGGTGGCGCCGACCTGGGACTTGATGTCGTCACCGATGATCGGCACGCCGGCCTCGGTGAACTTGTCCGCCCACTCCTTGGTGCCAGCGATGAAGACCGGGAGGGCGTTGACGAAGGCGACCTTGGCGTCGATGGCGCACTGGGCGTAGAACTTCGCCGCGTCCTCGGAACCGACGGGCAGGTAGCAGACGAGGACGTCGACCTGCTTGTCCTTCAGGACCTGGACGACGTCCACCGGCTCCTCGGCGGACTCCTCGATGGTCTGGCGGTAGTACTTGCCGAGACCGTCGAGGGTGTGGCCGCGCTGGACCGTGATGCCCTTGTTCGGCACGTCGCAGATCTTGATGGTGTTGTTCTCGCTGGCACCGATGGCGTCCGAGAGGTCGAGGCCGACCTTCTTCGCGTCGACGTCGAAGGCGGCGACGAACTCGACGTCACCGACGTGGTAGTCCCCGAACTGCACGTGCATCAGGCCCGGGACCTTGGACGCCGGGTCGGCGTCCTTGTAGTACTCGACGCCCTGCACCAGCGACGCCGCGCAGTTGCCCACGCCGACGATGGCTACGCGAACCGAACCCATTCCGGTTGCTCCCTGTGTGTACGAGTGAGGCCCTGAGTGGGCGCTCACGTGGCGGTTTCGCCGGGCGTATCCGTCCCGAGGGTGTCCCCGGGACGGGGCAGGCCGCCCGTCGATCCAGATGTGGTGTTCTGCTGAGCGGATCCTCCGGGACCGGACCCCTTCAGGTCCCGTCCGGCCCGCTCGCTCTCGATGAGCTCGTTCAGCCAGCGCACTTCGCGCTCCACGGACTCCATTCCGTGGCGCTGGAGCTCAAGCGTGTAGTCGTCGAGGCGTTCCCTGGTGCGCGCCAGTGAGGCGCGCATCTTCTCGAGGCGCTCCTCCAGGCGGCTGCGACGGCCCTCCAGGACGCGCATGCGCACATCGCGGGAGGTCTGGCCGAAGAAGGCGAAGCGAGCGGCGAAGGTCTCGTCCTCGTACGCGTCCGGGCCCGTCTGGGAGAGAAGTTCCTCGAAGTGCTCCTTACCCTCTGCCGTCAGCCGGTAGACGATCTTGGCGCGGCGTCCGGTGAGCGGAGCGGCCAGAGTGTCCTCCGGGCTGTTTCCCGCCTCTTCGATCAACCAGCCGTTGGCGACGAGCGTCTTGAGGCAGGGGTAGAGGGTTCCGTAGCTGAAGGCACGGAACACGCCCAGTGAGGTATTGAGTCGTTTGCGCAGCTCGTAGCCGTGCATCGGGGACTCGCGGAGCAGTCCGAGGACGGCGAACTCGAGGATTCCGGAACGCCGGCTCATCGTCGCCTCCTCTCTCTCGCGACCCGTGGTGACGGGCCCGCTGACGGTCTTATGCCGTGCTGATGTATCGACTCGATACATCAGCACGATAGAACGGCCCTGCGGCTGGAACAAGGGGGGCGGTAGTGAACGGGATCACATCACGGTTTCGTTGCGGGCAAGTTGCCTGGTTTGAGATGAACTTCGGAGCTGGACGGGTTTTGAGGGTGCGTAGTCTGTGCGCCATGAAAACCACCGGGACTCGCGAGACGCCGGGGGGCGTCGAGTTCCCCGGTGCGGTACGGGTGAATGCGCCAGCGACCCCATCCGTACTTCGGGGGGACAGGAAACCAGCCGCCGTTTCCAGGCGCGCACGGATGCGCCTGCCCGAGGAGTAGTCGTTCGATGAGCGAGCACCGTCGCAAACCGCCGCAGCCGCAGGAAGGCGGACGTGCCGCGGCCCGACGCGGCCAGTCCGGCTCGTCCTCCGGCCGCCGTGCGGCACCGCGAGGCGCCACCGGGTCTCCTTCCGACTCGTACGGGTCGGGCTTCCACGGGCCGGGAGGCGAGGACCCGTCCTCCGGTGGCCGCGCCGGCGCCCGGCGCGTGGCACAGAGGAGCGCGGGCGGCCGGCGCAGAGCCGCCGAGCCGGCAGGAGGCCGCCGAGGCGGACCGTCCGGTCCTTCGGGCCGGGGTCGTCCGGCCTCCGCCAAGAAACGCCTGGTCGACTATCCGCGCGCCGGCAAGTACGGCTGGCAGCGCTGGGTGCCGTCCTGGAAACTCGTCACCGGCCTGTTCGTCGGCTTCATGGGCAGCCTGGTCGCGGTGGCGGGCGTCGGGTACGCCATGGTCGCCGTCCCGAAGGTCGACGAGACCGCCACGGCGCAGAACAACGTCTACTACTGGAGCGACGGCAGCCAGATGGTCGCCACCGGTGGTGAGACGAACCGCCAGATCATCGATCTCTCGCAGATCCCCGAGGCGATGCGCTGGGCGGTGATCTCGCAGGAGAACAAGACGTTCTACGACGACAGCGGCATCGACCCCAAGGGCATCGCGCGTGCGGTGTTCAACATGGCGCGGGGTGGACAGACGCAGGGCGGCTCGACCATCACCCAGCAGTACGTCAAGAACGCCATGCTGAACGACCAGTCCCAGACGATCTCCCGCAAGTTCAAGGAGATCTTCGTGTCGATAAAGGTCGGGGCGGAGGAGGACAAGGACGACATCATCGAGGGCTATCTGAACTCGGCGTACTACGGGCGCAACGCCTACGGGATCCAGGCGGCCGCCCGCGCCTACTTCGACAAGGACGCCATCAAGCTCAACGAGGGCGAGTGCGCCTTCCTGGCCGCCACGCTGAAGGGCGCCACCTACTACGACCCCGCCGGCGCCACCTCCATCGACGCGGCCGCGACGCCGGAGGCCAACCGCAAACGGGCTCTGACCCAGATGCAGGACACCCTCGACAAGATGGTCGAGTACAAGCACCTGGATGCCGCCAAGCGGGCCACGTTCACCACCCTGCCCAAGCTGGAGAATCCGCGGTCGAACACCCAGCTGAGCGGTCAGACCGGCTACCTCGTCGACCTTGCCAACGGCTACGTGATCACCCACAGCAAGGAAACCGGGATCACGCAGGACAAGCTTCAGCAGGGCGGCTACTCGATCTACACGACCTTCGACAAGAACAAGGTCAAGCAACTGGAGAAGGCCGTCTCCGCGGTCCAGAAGGCCAACATCAAGCCGAAGGAACGCCCCGACACGGACACCCACGTCCAGTTCGGCGGAGCGTCCGTCAACCCGGCGACCGGCGCCATCGAGGCGATCTACGGCGGTGAGGACGCGACCAAGCACTTCACCAACAACGCCGACCAGACCGGTGCCCAGGTGGGCTCCACGTTCAAGCCGTTCGTCCTCGCGGCGGCGATGAGCTGGGGCGTCCGGGACAAGGACCTCGGCTCGTCGCAGGCCCAGGACGAGCGCACCATCGTCTCCCCCAAGAGCCTGTTCAGCGGCAAGAACAAGCTCAAGATCAAGAACTACGACGGGACGATCTGGAAGAACGAGAAGGGCGAGGAGTGGCTGCAGACCAACGACGGTCAGGCCTCCTACGGCAGCCCGCCCAACTTCAAGATCGACCTGCGGGAGGCGATGCGCGAGTCGGTGAACTCCGCATTCGTCCAACTGGGCATGGACGTCGGTCTGGACAAGGTGAAGCTGGCCGCCACGAGCGCCGGCATCAAGGAGAGCAGCCTCACCGGTGCCGACTTCCCGTCGTTCTCGATCGGTATCTCCGACCCGAGCGCGATCCGGATGGCCGGTTCCTACGCCACCTTCGCGGCCAGCGGCAAGCAGCGTGACCCCTACTCGGTCCAGAAGGTCACGAGCCGGGACGGCGTGATCTACACGCACAAGACCGAGACGAAGGAGGGGTTCACCTCCAAGGTCGCGGACAACGTCACGGACGTCCTGAAGACCGTGGTCGAGAAGGGAACGGGTACCGCCGCGCAGTTGCCCGGTCGTGACGTGGCCGGCAAGACCGGTACCACCGACGGCAACAAGTCGGCCTGGTTCGTCGGCTACACGCCGCAGCTGTCGACCGCGATCACCATGTTCCGGTACGACGACGACGAGACCAAGAAGAACCGCACGTTCCTGGAGATGTTCGGAACCGGTGGCCAGAAGAAGATCCACGGTGCTTCGTTCCCGGCGGAGATCTGGCACGACTACATGGCCGAGGCCATGAAGGACCTGCCGAAGAAGAGCTTCCCGGAACCCGAGCCCATCGGTGAGGTCCTCAACGAGGACCCGATCCCGTCGCCCAGCCCGTCGGTCACGGAGAGCGAGGAGGCGAGCCCCTCGCCGTCTCCGACCCCCACGGAGTCGGAACAGCCTGAGCCGTCGCCCTCCCCGAGCGACACCTGCAACAACTTCTTCGGTTGCGACAACAACTCGGGCGGCGCGAACGGCGGGGGCACCACCGACGGCGGTACCGGAACGACGAGCCCCTCCCCCTCACCCAGCGACACCGGGGACGTCACCAAAGGCAACGGCAACGGCGGCTTCTTCGGAGGATCGAGCGGCTAGTCGGGCAATCGCCTCACACATGCGTTTCACGTGAAACATGAGGACGTTTCACGTGAAACGAGGGCCGCCCCACCGGACCAGGTGGGGCGGCCCTCGGCGTTTTGCTAGGTCCGTACGGCAGGATGTGGGCCATGCCCAGTGCAGAATCGACGCCAGCGCGCGTGCGCGAGCCTGATCCGGTGCAGCCGACCAGGAACGACGAGGTGGCCGCGGCCGGCAGTGAGCTGATCGGCGGCCCATTGGGGCGGCGAGCCCTGACCGGGACGTCCTGGCTGTCGCCTGTACGGGTGGTCGCGCTCGTGGCCATCGGGATGTTCGCCCTCGGCCTGATCCAGAAGGCGCCCTGCTACAACGGCGGCTGGTTCTTCGGCGCCGTCTCCCAGTACACGCACGCGTGCTACTCGGACATCCCGCACCTCTACCAGGGGCGCGGATTCGCCGACGGACTCGTGCCGTACTTCGACAAGCTCCCCGGCGACATGCAGTACCTCGAATACCCGGTCCTCACCGGAGTTTTCATGGAAGTGGCCGCCTGGCTGACGCCGGGCAGCGGCAGCGCCCAGCACCAGGGCCAGTGGTACTGGATGGTCAACGCGGGAATGCTGATGGCGTGCGCGGCCGTCATCGCCGTCTGTGTGGCCCGGACGCATGCCCGGCGGCCCTGGGACGGCCTGCTGGTGGCCCTGGCGCCCGCGTTCGCGCTGACCGCCACCATCAACTGGGATCTCCTGGCAGTCGCTCTGACGGCCGCGGCCATGCTGATGTGGTCACGCGGACGGGCGCTGGCTTTCGGCGTCCTGCTGGGGCTCGCCACCGCCGCCAAGCTCTATCCCGTCTTCCTCCTGGGCCCGCTGTTCGTCCTGTGCTGGCGAGCGGGGAAGTGGCGGGACTTCGGTACGGCCCTCGGCGGTGCGGTTGTCGCCTGGCTGGTGGTGAACCTGCCGGTGATGCTCTTCGCCTTCGAAGGCTGGTCGAAGTTCTACACGTTCAGCCAGGAGCGGGGAGTCGACTTCGGGTCGTTCTGGTTGATCCTGGCTCAGAACTCCAGCGATCCGCTCACCACCGACAGCGTCAACACGCTCGCCACGCTTCTGGTCGTGGCGTGCGGACTGGGGATCGGGGCGCTGACGCTGACGGCTCCGCGGCGCCCCCGCTTCGCTCAGCTGGCCTTCCTGATCGTGGCGGCCTTCATCCTCACCAACAAGGTCTACTCGCCGCAGTACGTCCTGTGGCTCGTGCCGCTGGCTGTTCTGGCCCGGCCCAAATGGCGGGACTTCCTGATCTGGCAGGCCTGCGAGGTGGCGTACTTCCTCGGCATCTGGCTGTACCTCGCCTACACCACCAGCGGAGAGGCCCACAAGGGACTGCCGGCCGACGGCTATCACTGGGCCATCGGTGTCCACCTGCTGGGGACGCTCTACCTGTGCGTGATGGTGGTGCGGGACATCCTGATGCCCGAGCGGGACGTGGTCCGCCGGGCCGGGGACGATGATCCGTCGGGTGGGGTGCTCGACGGTGCGGAGGACGTCTTCGTCCTGGGTGCGGCGGCTCATCCCGCCCGGCACGCCGCCCACTTCGAGGGGCCGCAGGTGGAGTGGGGCAAGCGGGACACCGTCGACGGTTCGCCCTGAGCGAACACGCCGGAGCCCGGCGACCACGTGAAAGGCCGTACACGGAAACCCGTGTCCGGCCTTTCGTCGTCGCTGTGCTGCTCAGTGGTCCACGATGCGGTCGAACTGCGTGGTGGTGTGCCGCAGATGGGCCACCAACTCGTCGCCGACCGTCGGCTCCGGCGCGTCCGAGGGGACGAACAGGATGGACACCTGCATGTGCGGCGGCTCGGCGAACCAGCGCTGCTTGCCGCCCCACACGAACGGCGAGAGGTTCCGGTTCACCGTGGCCAGGCCGGCGCGTGCGACGCCCTTGGCGCGCGGCATGACGCCGTGCAGGGCCTTGGGGGCCTCCAGGCCCACCCCGTGCGACGTACCGCCCGCCACGACCACCAGGAAGCCGTCGGAGGCCGCCCTCTGCTGCCGGTAGCCGAACCGGTCGCCCTTGGCGACGCGCGTGACGTCCAGGACGGCGCCGCGGTACTCGGTGGCCTCGTGGTCCCCCAGCCACAGCCGCGTGCCGATGCGGGCACGGAAGCGGGTCTGCGGGAACTGCTGCTGCAGGCGGCTGAGTTCATCGGCCTTGAGGTGGCTCACGAACATCGTGTGCAGCGGTAGCCGGGCCGCGCGCAGCCGGTCCATCCAGCCGATGACCTCCTCGACGGCGTCCGAGCCGTCGGTACGGTCCAGCGGCAGGTGGATGGCGAAGCCCTCCAGGCGGACGTTCTCTATGGCGGCGTGCAGCTGCGGCAGATCCTGCTCGCTGATGCCGTGCCGCTTCATCGAGGACATCACCTCGATCACCACGCGCGCGCCCACGAGGCCGTAGACACCGTCGATCGACGACACCGACCGCACGACCCGGTCCGGCAGCGGGACGGGCTCCTCGCCGCGCCGGTACGGCGTCAGCACCAGCAGGTCACCGCCGAAGAAGTCCTTGATGCGCGCGGCTTCATAAGTCGTACCGACGGCGAGGATGTCCGAGCCCAGCCGGGTGGCCTCCTCCGCCAGCCGCTCGTGCCCGAAGCCGTAGCCGTTGCCCTTGCAGACCGGGACGAGTCCCGGGAACTGCTCCTGCACGTGCTTGTGGTGCGCCCGCCAGCGCGCGGTGTCGACGTAGAGCGTGAGCGCCATGGCCGGACCTGGAACCTTTCTCGTGGCTGCGGTGTGTCAGAGGTGGGGAGCTGTCGAGACGTAGGACGTCATCGAAGCAGCTGACGGGTGATCAGCGGCGCGACATGTAGATGTCGAGCGCCTTGTGGAGCAGCTTGTTCAGCGGGAAGTCCCACTCGCCCAGATACTCGGCGGCCTGCCCGCCCGTGCCGACCTTGAACTGGATCAGGCCGAACAGGTGGTCCGACTCGTCCAGCGAGTCGGAGATGCCGCGCAGGTCGTACACGGACGCGCCGAGCGCGTAGGCGTCGCGCAGCATCCGCCACTGCATCGCGTTCGAGGGGCGGAACTCACGGCCGATGTTGTCGGAGGCGCCGTAGGAGTACCAGACGTGCCCGCCGACGATCAGCATGGTCGCCGCCGAGAGGTTCACGCCGTTGTGGCGGGCGAAGTACAGCCGCATGCGGTTGGGGTCCTCGGTGTTGAGGGCCGTCCACATGCGCTGGAAGTACGACAGCGGGCGTGGCCGGAAGTGGTCGCGCACCGCCGTGATCTCGTAGAGCCGCTGCCACTCCTCGAGGTCGTGGTAGCCGCCCTGGACGACCTCGACGCCGGCCTTCTCGGCCTTCTTGATGTTGCGGCGCCAGAGCTGGTTGAAGTTCCTGTGGACCTCTTCGAGGGAACGGTTCGCCAGCGGCACCTGGTAGACGTAGCGCGGCTGGACGTCGCCGAAGCCGGCGCCGCCGTCCTCACCCTGCTGCCAGCCCATGCGCCGCAGCTTGTCCGCCACCTCGAAGGCCCGCGGTTCGATGAAGTCGGCCTCGACGTCCCGCAGTCGCTTCACGTCCGGGTTCTGGATGCCCGCTTTGATGGAGGAGGCCTCCCAGCGCCGGATGATCACCGGCGGACCCATCTTCACGGAGAAGGCGCCCTGATGCTTGAGGTGCGCGAGCATCGGTTCCAGCCACTCGGTCAGATTCGGCGCGTACCAGTTGATGACCGGCCCTTCGGGCAGGTAGGCGAGGTAGCGCTTGATCTTGGGGAGCTGGCGGTAGAGGACGAGACCGGCACCGACGAGTTCACCGGTCCTGCCGTCGAACCAGCCGAGGCTCTCCGACCGCCACTCGGCCTTGACGTCTGCCCAGGCCGGAACCTGCATGTGGCTCGCCGCAGGCAGGCTCTGGATGTACGCCAGATGCTGCTCGCGGCTGATCGTCCTCAGGGTCAGGCTCATTCGGGGCGCTCCTCGGGCTGGTGTGTCCCCATGGGTACAGGGGCTCCGGCTCTCGCGCCGAAGCCTACTGCGCCGTGCGAGCGCCCCGACTGGGCGTACGGCACCTTTGCCCCGGCCAGTGGACGGCCGGGGCGTTCCGCCGGTGCTCTGCGGCTCCGGAAGCCGACACCGGCGGAAGGTGCCGGGCCGACGCCGGTCAGGTCACCAGAGGCCGCCGAAGAGGCCGCCGTGGGCCATGCCGAGGAAGAAGCCGACGCCGGAGGCACCGAGCCCCAGGATCAGGCCGAAGCGCTCACGGGTGGTCTCGGAGATCCACTGTCCGTACGCGCCGGTGAAGATCCCCACCAGGCCGGCCCACGAGCTGAGCAGGTGGAGGCTGTGGAACATCGCCGTGACGAAGGCCACCGTGCCCAGGACCAGGGTGACGGCCATGAGCGTGTCCTGGAGCGGATGGGGCCTGCCGTCGGTGGCGAGGAGAGAACCGGCGGTGTTGGGTCGCAATGCCTGTGCCATGAGGCACCTCCTGCGGAAAGCGGCGCATCGTAGCGCCATACACACCCGACGTGTACAGACTGACGGCCTCCGGGGCCGGATTTCAACCGGAAGCCGGTGTGCAGGTAGTCTGTACCGTCTGCACCGGTGTCTGCCCAGGCACAGCCAGGGAGTCCGCCCAGCTCAGAGCGGGAACGTCGCTACGCGACCCCCGATTGTCAGTGGCGGCCGATACCGTTGCGTACGCATCACAACCCTCCTGCCACGGAACGACCGTGGCCGTTGAGTCCAAAGGAGGTGGGTTCCACATGCGTCACTACGAAGTGATGGTCATCCTCGACCCCGATCTCGAGGAGCGCGCTGTCTCCCCGCTGATCGAGAACTTCCTCTCCGTCGTCCGTGAGGGCAACGGAAAGGTGGAGAAGGTCGACACCTGGGGCCGTCGTCGTCTCTCGTACGAGATCAAGAAGAAGCCCGAGGGCATCTACTCGGTCATCGACCTGCAGGCCGAGCCTGCGGTCGTCAAGGAGCTCGACCGCCAGATGAACCTGAACGAGTCGGTCCTCCGGACCAAGGTCCTCCGCCCCGAGACCCACTGAGCTTCCCCGCTCAACTGGTCTCGGGATTCGAGTAGCAGCACCAGCAGCCAGCAGCAGCAAACCCGCCGAGAGGTTCCCCCATGGCAGGCGAGACCGTCATCACGGTCATCGGCAATCTTGTCGACGACCCCGAGCTGCGCTTCACCCCCTCCGGTGCGGCGGTCGCGAAGTTCCGTGTCGCGTCCACTCCCCGCACCTTCGACCGTCAGACCAACGAGTGGAAGGACGGCGAGAGCCTGTTCCTGACCTGCTCGGTCTGGCGTCAGGCGGCGGAGAACGTCGCCGAGTCGCTCCAGCGAGGCATGCGCGTCCTCGTGCAGGGCCGGCTGAAGCAGCGGTCCTACGAGGACCGCGAGGGCGTCAAGCGCACGGTCTACGAACTGGACGTCGAGGAAGTCGGCCCCAGCCTGCGCAACGCCACGGCCAAGGTCACCAAGACCACCGGCCGCGGTGGCCAGGGTGGCGGCGGTGGCTTCGGCGGCGGTGGCGGTGGCGCCCAGGGCGGCGGCTGGGGCGGTGGCCCCGGCGGCGGTCAGCAGGGCGGCGGCGCTCCTGCCGACGACCCGTGGGCGACCAGCGCTCCCGCCGCTGGCAACCAGGGCGGCGGCGGTGGCGGCGGCTGGGGTGGAAACTCCGGCGGCGGCGGTGCCGGTGGCGGCTACTCGGACGAGCCCCCCTTCTAGGCCTTCGGGCCCGGTTCTCCGGGCCGGTGTAGGCCGAAGGCGGGTCGTATCCCAACTTCTTGATCACACAGGAGAATCACCATGGCGAAGCCGCCTGTGCGCAAGCCGAAGAAGAAGGTCTGCGCTTTCTGCAAGGACAAGGTCACGTACGTGGACTACAAGGACACGAACATGCTGCGGAAGTTCATTTCCGACCGCGGCAAGATCCGTGCCCGCCGCGTGACCGGCAACTGCACCCAGCACCAGCGTGACGTCGCCACGGCCGTGAAGAACAGCCGTGAGATGGCGCTGCTGCCCTACACCGCCCAGGCGCGATAAGGGAAGGGTGACCGAAAAATGAAGATCATCCTCACCCACGAGGTCTCCGGCCTCGGTGCCGCGGGCGACGTCGTCGACGTCAAGGACGGCTACGCTCGCAACTACCTGATCCCGCGGAACTTCGCGATCCGCTGGACCAAGGGCGGCGAGAAGGACGTCGAGCAGATCCGTCGTGCTCGCAAGATCCACGAGATCCAGACCATCGAGCAGGCCAACGCTGTGAAGGCCCAGCTCGAGGGTGTCAAGGTCCGCCTGGCCGTCCGCTCCGGCGACGCCGGTCGTCTCTTCGGCTCCGTCACCCCGGCCGACATCGCCTCGGCGATCAAGGCTTCCGGTGGCCCCGAGGTCGACAAGCGCCGCATCGAGCTCGGTTCGCCGATCAAGACCCTGGGCACCCACGAGACGTCCGTGCGTCTGCACCCCGAGGTTGCCGCCAAGGTCAGCCTCGAGGTCGTCGCGGCCTGATCGCTGCGCTCGGCTTGTAGAGCTGAGAAGGGGCCGCACCCTCCAGGGTGCGGCCCCTTCCGCTTGCCTCAGCCGATCCGCAAGTATCGGAATCGTGGTGTTTCACGTGAAACGCCGGTTTCGTGTGCCGCGGTCAGCGGGCCGCGCCGGTGACCAGCCAGCGCCCCGAGCGGGTGCGCAGCCAGAGGGTCAGCATCCGGACCGCCATCATCAGGGTCATGGCCCCCCACAGTGCGGTGAGGCCGCCACCGAGGGTGGGAACCAGCAGCGCGACCGGAGCGAAGACCGCCAAGGTGAGAACCATCGCCCAGGCCAGGTAGGGGCCGTCGCCCGCGCCCATCAGCACGCCGTCCAGGACGAAGACGACGGCACAGACCGGCTGGGACAGGGCCACCACCAGCAGGGCGGGCAGCGCGGCGTCCTTGACACCCGGGTCCCCGGTGAACAGGGGCAGGAACAACGGACGGGCCAGAACCACGAGCAGGGCCAGTACGACACCCACGGCGAGGCCCCACTCCACCATGCGGCGGCAGACGGCCCGGGCACCGCGGGGGTCGTCGGCACCGAGGTAGCGCCCGATGATCGCCTGTCCGGCGATGGCGATGGCGTCGAGGGCGAAGGCCAGCAGGCTCCACAGTGACAGGACGATCTGATGGGCGGCGATGTCCGCGTCACCGAGGCGGGCGGCGACAGCGGTCGCGATCATCAGCACGGCTCGCAGGGACAGGGTGCGCACCAGCAGGGGCACGCCCGCCTGGGCCGACGCCCGGATGCCGGCGGCGTCGGGGCGCAGCGACGCACCATGCCGGCGGGCTCCTCGGATCACCACGACGAGGTAGGCCGCCGCCATGCCGCACTGGGCGATGACGGTGCCCCAGGCGGAGCCGGCGATGCCGAGATCCGCGCCGTAGACGAGACCGACGTTCAGAAGGGCGTTGGCCATGAAGCCGGCGACGGCGACGTAGAGAGGCGTCCTCGTGTCCTGGAGTCCGCGCAGAACGCCTGTTGCGGCGAGGACGACCAGCATGGCGGGGATACCCAGTGCGGAGATGCGCAGGTAGGTGATCGCGTACGGGGCGGCCGTCTCCGAGGCGCCGAACAGTTCCACGAGGGAGGGAGCGGCGGGGAGGACGAAGACGATCACGGCTGCGCCGAGCAGCAGTGCCAGCCAGATCCCGTCCATACCCTGGCGGATGGCTGCTGGGAGATCACCGGCGCCCACGCGACGGGCGACGGCCGCCGTGGTGGCGTAGGCGAGGAAGACGAAGATGCTGACGGCTGTGGTCAGCAGGGCGGAGGCCACGCCGAGGCCGGCGAGCTGCGCGGTGCCGAGGTGGCCCACGATGGCGCTGTCGGCCAGGACGAAGAGGGGCTCGGCGACGAGCGCGCCGAAGGCCGGAACGGCCAGTGCGACGATCTCCCGATCGTGCTGTCGCCGGGTGGCCTTGGGGATCGTGGGAGCCGGTGTCATGGCCACCAATCTAATCGTCCACAGGTAAGAGATGCAATCGGCCAGTGACCCTTACTTGGTGACTCACTGTGCGTGCTTACCTGCACCCTTCGCTGCGAACTTGATCCGACTGGGGAAGTTTTTCTTCTGCACAGCCGGTGGATGGCAAAGGTGCTGGTCAGCGAGGTCGGAGGGGAGAAGAAGAGGGCTTGTTCACAGGGCTGTCCACCGGGTCGTGCACAGGTTTTGAGCAGTTCTCCACAGCATCGGGGTCGTCGTCCACATGGCCTGTGGATAACCAGATTGGCTGAGGTCGCCGTCGGGCCTACCGTGGTCCGGCGCCCGCTCCGTTCCTCGGCTGTGAAAGTCCCGCAAAACCGACGCACTTGAACCGGAGTTGGGCCTCTTAGTTGTCAGTGCCGTGCCGTAGAAATGTGGGGCGCGGCGAGGTCCGCTCCGCGGACGGGAGGAGGTGGCTCGGTTGAGCATTTCCGAGCCCTTGGACGATCCGTGGGCCGACAGCGGTCCCAGCGATCGTCTGCCCTCCTCCCGCCGACGTGACGGAGGCCGCGGACGCGACGAACAGCACGACCGGGGCCGGGACAGCGGCGATTGGGACGGTGGCGGGACGCCTTTCGAGCGGGTGCCACCGCAGGACCTAGACGCCGAGCAGTCCGTGCTCGGTGGCATGCTCCTGTCGAAGGACGCCATCGCCGACGTCGTCGAGATCCTGAAGGGCCACGACTTCTACAAACCGGCGCACGAGACGATCTACCAGGCCGTCCTCGATGTCTATGCCAAGGGCGAACCGGCCGACCCCATCACGATCGCCGCCGAACTCACCAAGCGCGGCGAGATCAACAAAGTCGGTGGTGCCTCCTATCTGCACACGCTCGTCCAGACCGTGCCGACGGCGGCGAACGCCGAGTACTACGCGGAGATCGTGCACGAGCGCGCGGTCCTGCGCCGCCTGGTCGAGGCCGGCACCCGCATCACCCAGATGGGATACGCGGGCGACGACGACGTCGACGAGATCGTCAACCGCGCCCAGGCCGAGATCTACGCCGTCACCGAGCAGCGCACCAGCGAGGACTACCTCCCGCTCGGCGACATCATGGAGGGCGCCCTCGACGAGATCGAGGCGATCGGCTCGCGCAGTGGCGAGATGACCGGTGTGCCCACGGGCTTCACCGACCTCGACTCGCTCACCAACGGGCTGCACCCCGGCCAGATGATCGTCATCGCCGCCCGGCCCGCCATGGGCAAGTCCACGCTCGCCCTCGACTTCGCCCGCGCGGCCTCGATCAAGCACAACCTGCCCAGTGTCATCTTCTCCCTGGAAATGGGGCGCAACGAGATCGCGATGCGCCTGCTGTCCGCCGAGGCCCGTGTCGCCCTGCACCACATGCGCTCCGGCACGATGACGGACGAGGACTGGACCCGTCTGGCCCGCCGGATGCCCGAGGTGTCGTCCGCGCCGCTCTACATCGACGACTCGCCGAACCTGTCGATGATGGAGATCCGCGCGAAGTGCCGACGGCTCAAGCAGCGCAACGACATCAAGCTCGTGATCATCGACTACCTCCAGCTGATGCAGGCCGGCGGCTCCAAACGCTCCGAGAGCCGCCAGCAGGAGGTCTCGGACATGTCCCGTAACCTCAAGCTCCTTGCCAAGGAGCTCGAGGTCCCGGTGATCGCGCTCTCCCAGCTCAACCGTGGTCCCGAGCAGCGCACGGACAAGAAGCCGATGGTGTCCGACCTGCGTGAGTCCGGCTCCATCGAGCAGGACGCCGACATGGTGATCCTGCTGCACCGCGAAGACGCGTACGAGAAGGAGTCGCCGCGCGCGGGCGAGGCGGACATCATCGTGGGCAAGCACCGTAACGGCCCGACGGCCACGATCACGGTGGCCTTCCAGGGGCACTACTCGCGCTTCGTGGACATGGCGCAGACCTGATCACATGCCTGTGGGGTCTCGGATTCCGTCAGGTTGGAAGAACGCGAGCATTTTCCGGCTGGCGTCCGGCGCATCAGGATTTTCTGAATGTGCGCGGACTGCCGGCCGGTGGCGCTGGTGCGTTCGAACATCTCGTGTTCGTACTCTTTGACGGCGGTGGCAAAGTCGTCCGGGTGCGCGGCCAGCGCGAGGCCGAGCAGCGCTCCGTCGAGCAGGGGCATGTTGGCGCCCTGGCCCACCGGCGGCATCAGGTGGGCGGCGTCGCCGAGCAGCGTGACGCCTGGTGTCGACGGCCAGATCAGGCCGATCGGGAGAGTGGTGATCGGCCGTGGCAGGATCGTGTCGTCGCAGGCGGCGATCAGTGCGGTGAACCGTGAGTCCCAGCCGGTGAACAGGTCGATCAGCCGCATCCGGGCGGCGGCCGGCTCGTCGAACGGGATCCCGCTGGTTGCGAACCAGTCCTCGGCGGAGTTGTAGAAGCTGAGGTAGACGCGTACGCGGCCGTCACCGTTGCGCTGCGCCGCCAAGGATTGTCCGTTGCCGAGCACCCAGTAGTTGCCGCGCCCGACCATCGTCGCGAGGCCGGGGTGGGTGCGGTCGATATCGGGAATGCCGAGCTCGATGATGTTTTGGTCTATGTGCGTCGGTCGGGCGTCGGTGAGCTGCGCGCGGACGCGGGAATTCGCTTGGACGCCGACCACACCTTCCGGATCGGCCTGGACTTCCTGCTCGACGGCATCGAGGCCCGCATCTCCAGGTGACGTGCGGTCGAAGGACCGGACCGGTACCGCCGATAGCACCAGGTCGGCGCTGATGCGTGGAGACGGCGAAACCTCACCAAGCGCGCGGAAACTGAAGAAATGCCCTGAAGCTGAGGTGCGAGCCGCATCACATCCCTTGAGACAACCCAGGGAGCCGCTGTCAGCCGAGATCGACATGTCATGCGATTCGAGGCCCTGCAGCGCCCTCGGCGAAATGGGCTCGACGCGGGCCGGACCGCCGGGTGGACTGGGGCCATGACGACACCTCTGGAAGAGCTGCTTCCCGGCACCCGGCGGGCGCTGCTGAACCGGATCGCCGTGGCCCAGTCCGAAGGACGGGCGCCCTCACTCGTCGCCGCGGTGGTGCGGGACGGGCGAGCCGTGTGGCACGGGGCGCGGACCTCGGTCGACGGGCACGCTCCGGACGAGACGGTGCAGTACCGGATCGGCTCGATCACCAAGACCTTCACCGCCGTTCTCGTGCTGCGGCTGCGCGACGAAGGGGCGCTCGTCCTCGAGGACCCGCTCGAGAAGTACCTTCCGGGCTCGGGCGCCGGGGAGGCGACCGTCCTCCAGCTTCTCGCGCACACGGGCGGCTTGGCGGCCGAGTCGCCCGGCCCATGGTGGGAGCGAACTCCTGGCTCGCTGCGTCCCCGCCTCCCCGATGTCCTCGGTGACCAGGCCGCCCTGCACCCGCCGGGTCGTCGTTTCCACTACTCCAACCCTGGCTACAGCGTCCTCGGCGCTCTCGTCGAACAACTCCGCGGTGCTCCGTGGGACGAGGTGCTACGGCGAGAAGTGCTCGAACCCTTGGGTCTTGAGCGTACGAGTGTGCGACCGAACGCTCCCCATGCGGGTGGCTGGGCGGTGCATCCCTGGGCCGACGTGATGCTTCCCGAACCCACCGAGGACTTCGGCCGGATGGCCGCGGCCGGTCAACTCTGGTCCACGAGCGGCGATCTCGCGCGGTTCGCCACCTTCCTGGTCCGAGGGGACGACAGGGTGCTGAGCGCGGAGACCCTCAAGGAGATGCGGACGCCCGCGGCACCGGCCGAAGCCACCGGCCTGGCGGACGGCGGCACGTACGGGCTCGGGATGCGGATCGAGAACCTGGGCGGACGGGTGCTCGTGGGGCACTCGGGGTCGGTGCCGGGTTTTCTGGCCGGTCTCACGATCAGTGTGGCCGACGACGTCGCCGCTGTGGTCCTGGCCAACTGCACGTCGGGCCCGATGGTGACTCAGGTGGCCGCCGACCTCGTACGCATCGTGGCCGAGGCCGAGCCGCGGATCCCCGAACCCTGGCGGCCGCTGCGGGACGTCGATCGGTCCGTTCTGGAGCTGGCGGGCCAGTGGTACTGGGGGACCAGTCCGTTCGCCCTACGGGTCACCGCTGACGGCCACGTCTCGCTCGGGCCGCTTTCCGGCGGTGGGCGACGCTCGCGCTTCCGTCCGAACGGCGACGGGACGTGGTCGGGTCTGGAGGGGTACTTCGCCGGCGAGACTCTGCGGGCCGTACGGCGACCGGACGGCACCGTGGACCATCTCGACCTCGGATCGTTCGTGTTCACCCGCCGGCCGTACGACGATGAGGCCGACGTGCCCGGCGGCGTGGACGCGGAGGGGTGGCGGGGGATCGGCTAGCGCCCTGCGGAGGGAGGCAAGGTGTCGTGTTTCACGTGAAACACGACACCTTGTCCGCGTGAGATCCGGGTCCTGACCTCCGCCGTTCAGAGCTGGAGCTTGAAGCCGACGTGCGAGGCTTCGAAACCCAACCGCTCGTAGAAGCGGTGGGCGTCGGTGCGCGCACTGTCGGAGGTCAGCTGGACCAGTCGGCAGTTCTCCCGCCGGGACTCCTCGATCGCCCACTCGATGAACCGGGTGCCAAGGCCGCCGCCGCGCTCGTCGGCGTGGACACGTACGCCCTCGATGATCGACCTGGTCGCCCCGCGCCGGGAGAGGCCGGGCACGATCGTCAGTTGGAGGGTGCCCACGACACGTCCCTCGCGTACGGCCACGACCAGGCGCTGGTTCGCATCGATGCTGATTCGCTCCAGCGCGCTCAGGTAAGGGGTGAGGTCGTCCGGCGACTCGCGCCGCGCACCCAGAGGGTCGTCCGCGAGCATGCCGACGATCGCGGGAATGTCCTCTGCCACGGCAGCGCGTATTTCAAGATCTCCCATGGCCGCACCCTATGCAGCTGCGGGTGCCTTCAGGGACTCCACGACCCGGACCAGCGGAGCCAGCTCCGGGTTCTTCGCCGCCTCGTCGAGGGCCTTGCGAAGAGCTGCGTCGTTGGTGGGGCGGGCCTCGTCCAGCAGCTTCACGCCTGCCTCGGTGACGTTCGTGTAGATGCCGCGGCGGTCGGTGGGGCACAGGTACCGCTCGAGCAGGCCACGGTCCTCGAGGCGGGTGACCAGTCGGGTGGTGGCGCTCTGGCTGAGGACGACGGCGTCGGCGACCTGCTTCATCTGCAGGTGTCCCCCGTCACCGTCGTGCTGGCGGCTGAGCACGTCGAGGAGGGAGTACTCGCGCACGCTCAGGTCGTGTCGGGTCTGGAGGGCGCGCTCGATATGAGCCTCGATCCTGCCGTGAAGCAGGGAGAGGGCGCACCAGCCCTGAGCGAGAGCGGTGAGTGCGGGGTCCGTCGCAGTCATGGGTGTTCTCCTCCGTCCCGGTGCGGCTGGATCCCAGGATAGAGCAATGCTGCAATAGACTGCTGTTGCCTGTAGTCCGCGTCTGCAACTATTGTTGGTGCACGTTAAGAGCTCATGCAATCGTCTGGAAGGTCTACCCCACCATGCCTCTCGCGCTACTGGCCCTCGCGATCGGGGCCTTCGGCATCGGCACGACCGAATTCGTGATCATGGGCTTGCTGCCCGAGGTCGCAGGCGACTTCGGTGTCTCCATTCCCACGGCCGGCTTCCTGGTGACCGGTTACGCGCTCGGCGTCGTGCTCGGCGCCCCGCTGATGACCGTCCTCGGCACCAAGGTGTCCCGCAAACGGATGCTGATGCTGTTGATGGGCTTGTTCGTCGTCGGCAACCTCCTGTCGGCCGTCGCCCCGGCTTTCGCCGTCATGCTGATCGGCCGGGTCGTCGCCTCACTCGCCCACGGCGCGTTCTTCGGCATCGGCTCGGTCGTCGCGGCGGACCTGGTCGCCCCGGACAAGAAGGCCGGCGCCATCGCGATGATGTTCACGGGTCTCACCGTCGCCAACGTCGTCGGCGTACCGTTGGGCACGCTCGTCGGGCAGACCGTCGGCTGGCGCGTGACCTTCGGGATCGTTGCCCTTCTCGGCGTTCTCGGACTGGCGGGCATCGCCAGGCTGGTGCCCGAGCTGCCCCGCGTGGAGGGCGTGCGCCTGCGACACGAACTGGCCGCGTTCAAGAACACACAGGTCCTGCTCGCCATGGCGATGACCGTCCTGGGCTTCGGCGGTGTCTTCGCGGCCATCACCTACATCGCCCCGATGATGACCCACGTCGCGGGCTTCGCCGAGGGCTCCGTCACCTGGCTGCTCGTCCTCTTCGGGCTCGGCATGGTCGGCGGCAACCTCGTCGGCGGTAAGTACGCCGACCGCGCTTTGATGCCGATGCTGTACGTCTCCCTCGGCAGCCTGGCAGTTGTCCTGGTCCTGTTCACCCTCACCGCGCACAACAAGATCCTCGCGGCCGTCACGATCGTCCTGATCGGTGCCCTTGGCTTCGCCACCGTCCCGCCGCTCCAGAAACGGGTCCTCGACCAGGCGCACGGTGCTCCGACGCTCGCCTCGGCGATGAACATCGGTGCCTTCAACCTCGGGAACGCCCTCTCCGCCTGGCTCGGCGGCCTTGTCATCGCCGAGGGCCTCGGTTACACCGCCCCGAACTGGGTCGGCGCCGCCCTTGCCGCGGCGGCTCTTGCTCTCGCTCTCGTCTCGGCCGCGCTGGAGCGCCGCGACAGCACCGCCAGTGCCGTCGTCACCGGACGGACCCCGGCCGAACAGCCGACAGCCGTTCACCACTGAGCCGCTCCAAGGTGCGGAGCCAGGGCCGTTCCCGCACCTTTTGATTCACCGCTTTCCTGAGAAATGCCGGCGGCAATGCCCTTCGGGAATTCCCGTGGGAGATACCTCCCCGAGGAGAAAATCCCCCATGACCACCACCTTCGCGCCCTTGACCGTCCAGGATGCCGACGTCCTCCTCATGGCCGCCCGCCGCGCGGCTGAAGCCGCCGGGGTCGCGGTCAGCGTCACCGTCCTGGACGCGGGTGGTCACCTGCTGGCCTTCCGCCGGGACGACCGCGCGGTGCTGATCTCCGGCGAGACGAGCACACGCAAGGCCTGCACGGCGCTCCAGTTGGACGCCCCCACCGCCGATCTCGTCGACGCGGTCCAGCCCGGCGGTCTGTTCCACACCCTGCCCACCGCACTCGACAGGCCGCTGCTGTTCATCGCGGGCGGCGTGCCGGTCCACCGTGACGGACGCCTGATCGGGGCCGTGGGCGTGGGTGGTGGTGCACCGGAGCAGGACCACGGCTTCGCCACCGCGACCGTGGAGGCGCTGACCTGACCTCCCCCTTCATGAAGGAGGGCCTGCACCCTTTCGCAATGTGGATGTACACCGGTGTCCGAGGCATCTCGGACACCGGCTTCCGCGTCTCCCCTGCCTCAGCCGGCCGCCACCGTGAGTGGAGCGAACCGCCGTCTCCAGTCGCCGGGCAGTTCGTTGAAGCCGTAAGTCATGACGGTGTTGAAGGTGACCGATGACAGGCCCCGCTCCTTGACCCAGGCCAGCAGCTCCTCGTGCCGGACGTCGATGTCGGTGCGCAGCGGCCGGTCGGAATGCTCGGCCAGGGACGCCAGGAGTGCTTTCGCCGTTTCGGTGTCGCGGGCGATCAGCGGTCCCACGACATAGGTGTCCATGTTGGGCCAGGCGGCCGCGTAGCCGACGATCCGGCCGCCGTCCTCGGCGACCCGCACCTGGTCGGCGAAGGCGGGCAGCCGGGCGATCACGGGGGTGCGGTCGGCGCCGAAAACCTCCTCGTCCAGGCGGAGGATCGTGGTGAGGTCCTCCGCCGTGGCCGCACGCGTCATGACGCCGGGTCCCGGCCCGACGGGCGTGAAGCGGCCTGCCACCATCTCGGCGTGGCCCGTGGCCTTGAACCCCAGCTCCTCGTACAGCGGACGGCCGTTCGGCGTCGCGTGCAGCGTCAGCGGCGTCGTGCCCATCACGGAGGCGATGTGCCGCATGAGCCGGCGACCGACGCCCTGCCGGGCATGTCGTTCAGCGACCAGCACCATGCCGACGGCACCGAAGGCCGGTTGGCCATGAGGGCCGTACTCGGTGACCACGCAGGCGCTGACGAGGCCCCCGTCCGGGTCGTCGATGCCGTAGCCCTTTCCAGCGGTGAGGAGGAGGCCCCACTTGTGTTCCTCGCGTGGCCACCCCCTGTCCTCGGACAAGTCGGCGCAGGCGATGAGGTCACGGTGCGTCAGACGGCGGATGGGGAGAGCGGCGAGAGAAGGAGTCGGCACGCAGGTCAGGCTGTCCGACCGGCACCTCTGACGTCCACCTGTTTCCCCACAGTCGTATGTGCTTTTGGCCAACCCGTGGCCCACTGCACAGCATGTGGACAGCCAGACGTCGTTTCACGTGAAACGCCTGGGGCGTGGGCAACCTGTCGGTAGTCCGGGCGGCCGACGGAAGCCGACCTGGAATGTCAGGTCCTCACCCCAGGTCGGGTGCGTGCATGGCGCGCACTCCCTCGATGTTGCCGTCGAGGTAGTGCCGAAGAGACAGTGGGACGAGGTGGACGGAGGCGATACCGACTCGGGTGAACGGCACGTGGACGATCTCGTACTCCCCGACGGGTTCGTCGATCTCGGGGCCGTGTCGCAGGGCGGGGTCCATGGATTCCAGTCGGCAGACGAAGAAGTGCTGTACCTTCACGCCGGTCGCGCCTCCGTCCTCGCCGATGTGCTCGACGGTGTCGACGAAGCAGGGGACAACGTCGGTGATCTTGGCGCCGAGTTCCTCGTACACCTCACGGTGCAGGGCGTCGACGACGGTCGTGTCCTCGGGCTCGACTCCGCCACCGGGCGTGACCCAGTACGGATCGAGGCCGGGCTTGCTGCGTTTGATCAGGATCAGGTCGTCGCCGTCCAGCAGAACGGCACGCGCGGTGCGCTTGACCACAGGTCGGACGGTCATGGGAGGAATGTGGCCCAGCTGGTTCCACGTGAAACATCCCGTATCGTCACCACGTGAGCCCGTTCCGTGATGCCTGGACGAGTCGGTTCAGCACCAGTCGGCCGCCGCCCTCAGCAGCCAGTCATGTGCCCGTGCGATGAGCGGCACCGCCAGCGTGCCGGTGCGCACCACCAGAACATAGGTCCGCAGCGGCGGCACCGGTGGACGGTGCAGTTCGACGACGTCCC
The DNA here is from genome assembly GCF_040682975.1 of Streptomyces sp. NPDC051051. NCBI lineage: Bacteria > Bacillati > Actinomycetota > Actinomycetes > Kitasatosporales > Streptomycetaceae > Streptomyces > Streptomyces sp. NPDC051051. The sequence continues at coordinate 42,162 of NZ_JBFBCB010000012.1, read as the reverse complement.
CGCGGTCCAGGGCGGCTGCGCACAGATAGCGAGGCAGTACCGCCAGACCCGCGCCCGCGGTCACACAGGCCAGGACGGCGCGCAGGTCGGGAACGATGACTGCACCGGCGGCCGCGGGCCGGGAGTCGAAAACGGACGCCCAGTAGCGGGAGACGAAGGGTAGCGACTCATGGACCTCGACCACGGGAAGGCCTTCCAGGGTGGCCGCCTCCGTGCGGTACCGCTTCTCGGTGTCGACCGGCCCGACCCGGCCCGGCGCGGCGATCAGAACGTGCTCCTCGTCGCACAGCGGGGTGGCGCTGAGCAGGGCGCCGCGCGGCCGGGCCGTGGTGATGGCGAGGTCGTGGTGACCGGCTGCCAATCCGTCCAGAACCTCCTCGGCGGTTCCGAAGGAGGTGCGCAGGGTGAGCCCCTGTCCGTCCTCGCCGGTCAGCCCGGCGAGGGCGGGAAGGGCCCGTTCGGCGGTGAACTCGGGTGGCCCGGCGAGGTGCAGGGTCCGTACGGAGGACTCGTCGTCCAGGCCGGTCTCGGTGATCTCCACGAGGGCGTCGAGGTGCGGGGCGGCCTTGTGGGCGAGCTCGTCCCCGATGGTCGTCGGCGTCACACCGCGGGCCTGGCGCAGGAACAGAGGTCGGCCGAGCTGCCTCTCCAGGGTGCGGATCTGAGAGGTCACGGCCGGCTGGGACAGGCCCAGCAGGGCGGCGGCGCGGGTGAAGGAACCGGCCCGGTGCACGGTCACGAAGGTGCGCAGCAAGGCCAGATCCATAGTGCGCGCTCCCCTTCCCTGTCCCTGCCTTTCTCCCGGGCTTGAGGCAGGGCCCAACTATAAATAAGTCGATAGGTCTCTGTCGCTACGGTGATTGGACACTGACACAGAGTCAACTAGCCTGGTTCGCGCGGTTCTTCGCGCGCGGAACCGCTGACGGTCCGAGCCACGAGGGGGGAGGCTCGGACCGTCCTCTGTACGGCGCGGGGCGCACGGCGGTCATCCGTGAGCCGGTCATCGCGCCGACTCCTCCAGCGCGCGCAGTACGTCCGCCACCAGATCCTCCGGGTCCTCGGCGCCGACCGACAGCCGGATGAAGCCCTCGGGCACCGCGTCCCCTCCCCAGCGCCCACGGCGCTCGGCGGTGGAGCGCACCCCGCCGAAGCTCGTCGCGTCGTCCACGAGCCGCAGTCTGTCGAGGAAACGCTCGGCACGCGCACGCGTGGGCAGCGTGAAGGAGACGACGCACCCGTAGCGTCGCATCTGCCGCGAGGCCACCTGGTGCGACGGATCGTCCGGCAGCCCCGGGTACCGCAGGCCGGTCACCTCGGGCCTCCCCCGCAGTACCCGGGCCACGGCCAGCGCGGTGGAACTCTGCCGGTCCACCCGCATCTGCAGCGTGGCGATCGACCGGTGCGCGAGCCAGGCCTCCATAGGTCCCGGAATCGCCCCGACGATCTTGCGCCAACGCCGCACGGCGGTCATCGGCTCGCCGGAGCGTCCGGTGACGTGGCCGAGGAGGACGTCGCCGTGACCGGTGAGCTGCTTGGTGCCGCTCGCCACCGAGAAGTCGGCCCCCAGCTCCAGCGGGCGCTGTCCGAGCGGTGTCGCCAGTGTGTTGTCGACGGCCACCAGGGCGCCACGCGCGTGTGCCGCCTCCACGAGACGCCGGATGTCGCACACGTCGAGGCCCGGGTTCGACGGGGACTCGATCCACAGCAGCTTCGCCCCGTCGAGGGCGCCGAGCTGGGCGTCGCCACCGGTCGGCGCGGTACGCACCTCGATGCCGTACGCCTCCAGCTGGGCGCGGACCAGGGGGAGCGCCTGATAGCCGTCGCTGGGCAGGACCACGGTGTCCCCGGTGCGCAGCTGGGAGAAGAGCACGGACGAGATCGCCGCCATGCCGGAGGCGAACACGAGTGTCTCGACACCGTCCTGCCCCGGCGCCTCCAGCTCGCCGACGGCGCGCTCCAGATGCGTCCAGGTGGGGTTCTCGTCACGGCCGTAGGTGTACGGCCCCGTGGGCTCGCCGGGCAGGTGGAAGTGCGCGGCGAACACCGGGCCCGGCAAGGTCGGTTCGTACTTGACCGGCTCCGGAAGACCCGCCCGCACCGCGCGCGTGCCCTCACCGGAGCCTGCGACGACACCCCCGGCCGCATTGGAGTCACTCATGCCATTCGTCCTTCCATGTCCGCGCGAACCGCGGCGAGCAGGCCCACGCTCGCCTCCTCCACCATCTGCAGGCACTCCTCGAAGCCGTCCCGGTCCCCGTAGTACGGGTCGGGAACGTCCAGGTCTGCTGCGGCGGGGTCGTACGCGCGCAGCAGCCGGATCTTCCGGGCGTCCTCGTCGGTCGGGGCGAGGCGGCGCAGGGCCCTGAGGTGTCCGGCGTCCAGGGCGATCACGAGGTCCAGACCGGCGAACCAGGACCGTTCGAACATGCGGGCCATGTGCTCGACGGCGTAGCCGTTCTCCTGCAGGACGGAGACGGTACGCGGGTCGGCCTCCTCGCCCACGTGCCAGTCGCCCGTGCCGGCGCTGTCGACCTCGACCAGGTCCTCGAGGCCCGCCTCCGCGACATGCGCGCGGAAGACGGCCTCGGCCATCGGGGAGCGGCAGATGTTGCCGGTGCAGACGAAGCAGACGCGGTACCCCATCGTGTGCTCAGTCCTCGTCGGGCAGGACGACGTTGAGCGCCCAGGAGACGACGGAGATGATCAGGCCGCCCAGGACCGCGGTCCAGAAACCCTCGACGTGGAAGCTTACGTCGAGTCGGTCGGCCAGCCACGAGGTGAGCAGCAGCATCAGAGCGTTCACGACCAGGGTTATCAGGCCGAGCGTGAGGATGAAGAGGGGGAAGGTCAGTACCTTCACGACGGGCTTGACCAAGAAGTTGACCAGGCCGAACAGCAGCGCCACCACGATCAGGGTGCCGACCTTCTCGCCCGTGTCGGCACCGGTCAATGTGATCTTGTCGAGCAGCCAGACGGCGACCGCCAGGGCGCCTGCGTTGGCGATCGTCTTGACTACGAAATTCTTCATGTGTCTGATCGTGGCAGAACTGATCGACCAGGAGGGCGGACGAGGGCGATGAAGGCATTCCGGTTGGATGAACTGGAGGCGGAGAGAGCCGCCAACGACGGCGCCTACCTGCAATTCCTGCGCGAACGGAACATGTCGGTCGGCCTCTACGCACTCGATGCCGGAGCCCACGACCCACAGAACCCGCACCACCAGGACGAGGTCTACTTCGTCGTGAGCGGACGCGCCTCCCTCACGGTCGGTCTGGAGACCACCCAGGTCGCGCGCGGAAGCGTCGTGTACGTGCCGGCCGGAGTGGCCCACAAGTTCCATCACATCAGCGAGGACTTGCGGGTCCTGGTGGTGTTCTCGCCGCCGGAGGGCTGAGCCCCTCCGCCCGGCAGCGGAGGGGCCGCCTCGGGGTTCCCTCAGGGATCGGTCAGGGGAGGACCGGGGGTGCACGGCCCCCGCGGGCACCCCCTCGGGACCTAGCATCGACGGCAGGACAGCGAAAGATCCGGGCCGTCGGTGGCACCGGACACCGCACAGACGAGGACGAGGACGATGCGAGAGATCTTTGCGGGACTGCCGTGGTGGGTGAAGTGGGTGGCGGTGCCCGTCATCGCGCTGGTCGTGTTCGGCGGCCTGATAGCGAGCGTCGTCGGCTTCGTCATCGGTCTGCTCTTCAAGCTGCTGGTCTTCGTGGCACTGGTCGGCGGACTGATCTACGTGGTCCGGAAGTTCACGGCGGGTTCCTCCTCGCGCGGCGACTGGTGAGCGGTGCGGGGAGCGGGCACCGGTAACAGCGATCGCCGGTTCCCTCGGCCGGGGGAAGTTTTCCGGACAGCGGGACCGTCGGCGGTGGCGGGTCGTTAAGGTCCGGAACCCTTCGCGGGGTCGCACCCCGCGAGCGGCGCCCCCTTCCTCCCGTGTTCCCCGCACGGACCGCCCTCTCGAACTTCGGGAGTGACCCTTGGCCACGGTTGACACCGCAGCATTCGCGGCACCTCACCCACCCCCCGTCCGCACGCGTTCCACCACACCCCTGCTTCAGCGGCCCGCGGGCAGAGGCGTCCCCGAACAGCCGCAACCCGCGGCGACGCTCATCGGGTCCGTGCAGCGCGCCATGCGGCTGCTGGAATCCGTGGCCCGGCATCACGGCGGGGCTCCGGCGAAGCAACTCGCCCGCGAGACCGGCCTGGCGCTGCCCACCGCGTACCACCTGCTGCGCACCCTCGTGCACGAGGGCTATCTGCGGCGCGACAAGGGGATGTTCTTCCTCGGTGAGGCGGCCGAGCGCCTGGGCGGCAGCGGAGCCGGGCAGAAACGTCGCAGCACCGTGGTCGCCACCCTCGCGCACTGGCGCGATTCGATCGGTGTTCCGGTGTACTACGCCCGCTACCAGGACGGCGAGATCGAGGTCTTGTGCGTCTCCGACACCCCGGGCAATCCGGCGGTCGAGGAATGGGCCGACTTCCGCGAGACCGGACACGCGCACGCCATCGGCCAGTGTCTGCTGGCCCAGTTGGACGAGACGTCCCGCCGCGACCACCTGGACCGTTACCCCGTGCGGTCGATCACGCCGTACACCGTGCGGGACGATCACACCCTGTTGCGACGGCTGGCCCGCATGCGGCGGATGGAGACGGTCGTCGAGCGGCAGGAGTACGCGCTGGGCACGGTGTGTGCCGCGATCCCGATCACCGTGGGCACGACCGCCGCCACGATGGCCATTTCTCTCTCCGCTCATCAGGCCGACCGGCTGCCGACGGCGGTACGGCAGTTGCAGAGCGAAATCGGGCGGATGCTGGGGTCGTTTGCTGTCTCTGTCAGTATCTGAAAACTTACTCCTTGTGATCTGTTGTGTACTTTCAGCAAGATATCAGCAGGATCAAGGGTTGATTCCCAGCCAGTCGACGGCGATGACGGGATAGGGCAATGCGCGAGTCCGTGCAGGCAGTAGAGGCAGAGGTCATGATGAGCTTTCTCGTCTCCGAGGAGCTCTCTTTCCGCATCCCGGTGGAACTGGGCTACGAGACCTGCGATCCGTATGCCGTACGGCTCACGTTTCATCTGCCCGGTGATGCCCCGGTGACCTGGGCGTTCGGGCGTGAGCTGCTCATCGACGGGGTGGGCAGACCGTGCGGCGAGGGAGACGTGCGGGTCTCGCCGGCCGACCGGGATCTTCTGGGTGAAGTGCTGATCCGGCTTCAGGTGGGCTGTGAACAGGCGGTGTTCCGCTCGTCGGCGGCTCCGCTCGTGGCCTTCCTCGACCGCACCGACAAGCTGGTCCCGTTGGGGCAGGAGGGCGCGTTCGCCGACTTCGACGCCCATCTCGACGAGGCCTTGGACCGGATCCTGGCGGAGGAACAGAGCGCCGGGTGAGGTCTGGTGAGGGCTGGTGGCATGCCGGTGAAGTAACGCTTCTGCTGGAACGGTGACGAGGCGCTCGGCAATCGGCCCGCCCCGATCGGCGAATTGGCGTGCACGAGCAGGATGACGTCCCGGGTGCACGAAGGGCGACGTGTCCGATGACCCCTTCGCGCACCCGGGAACGTCAGCGTTTGCGGCGCCTGCCCTTGCCGCCCCGAGCGCTCTGCGCGGCCGGGCCCGCCGTACCGGCCGACGACGCCCCCGGCGCCGCCGGAGCTGCCGCGGTGAGGGAGCCCGTATCCGACCGGTCCGCCGACACCACGAGCGCGGCGAGTGCCGTGGTCACCGGAACCGACGCGACCAGGCCGATCGAACCGACCAGCGTGCGCACGATCTCCTCGGCGACCAGCTCGCTGTTGGCGACCGTGCCGACGCTGCTCTGCGCGATGGAGAACAGCAGCAGCAGTGGCAGGGCGGCGCCGGCGTAGGCCAGGACGAGCGTGTTGACCACGGACGCGATGTGGTCGCGACCGATCCGGATGCCCGCCCGGTACAGCCCCCGCCAGCCCATCGTGGGGTTGGCCTCGTGCAGTTCCCAGACCGCCGACGTCTGGGTGACCGTCACGTCGTCGAGGACACCGAGCGATCCGATGATGATCCCGGCGAGGAGCAGACCGCTCATGTCGATCGTCGGGTACAGACCGTGGATCAGACCGGTGTTGTCGTCCGTGTTGCCGGTGAGCGCCGCCCAGTCGACGAACCAGGAGCCGAGGACGCCGATCAGCAACAGGGAGATGAGGGTGCCCAGAACCGCCACGGAGGTGCGGGCCGACAGTCCGTGACACAGGTAGAGAGCGATGAGCATGATGGCGCTCGCCCCCACGACCGCCACCGCGAGCGGGTTCGAGCCTTGCAGGATTGCGGGCAGCACGAAGAAGTTCAGCACCATGAAACTGATGGCCAGCGAGACCAGCGCCATGACACCCTTCAGCCGCCCGACGACCACGACGGCGACGGCGAAGATGAGGGCGAGCACGGTCAACGGGACGCGGCGGTCCACGTCGGTCACCGAGTACTGAAGGTCCTTCGGCGCGGAGGGTTCGTAGGCGACCACGACCTTCTGCCCCTCGTGCAGCTGCCGTGACTGGTCCGGCTGGACGATCTCCGTGAAAGTACGGCCCTTGTCCGCGCCGGTGTCCACGCGGATCGTGGCCTTCTTACAGGTGCCGTTCGCCTGCTGGGACGCGGAGGAGCCTTCAGCGGTGGAGGTGTCGCCGGTGGGGGTGCCGCCCGAGGCGTTCGCCGACGAGCAGCTGATGCTCTCGACGTCGGCGACCGTCGCCCGCTGCGTCTGCCGGTCGAAGCCGACGCCGGTGCGCTCGTGGGCCGGGGCACCGCCGGGCCACAGCACGACCAGACCGGCGAGCACGGCTACGGCGAAGGGGATGAGGACGGCCGCGATGACCTTGCGCAGATGCTTGGAGACGGGGGCGGCCGGGCCATGACTGTGGCTGTGCCCGTGGCCGCCGCCCGGACCGGGGACATGGCCGCCGTGCCCGCCGCTGTGCCCGTCGCCGGAGCCATGTCCATGCCCGTGGCCGTCATCTGAACCGTGCCCGTCACCGGGGCCGGGGCGGAGGCCGTGTCCGTGGCCCCTGCCTCCGCCGGCGCTTCCGTTTCCCTCACCGGCACCGCGTCCATGAACCGCACGGGGAACACCGCCCTGACCGGTCCCGGACGCGTGCGTACCGTCGCCGGGCAGGTGTCCGTGGTTCCTGCCGGAGCCCTGCCCACCGTTGGAGCCGTGTCCGCCCTCGTGGCCGAAGCCGTACTCGCCGCCGGGACCCGCACTCAGACCCGGGCCGGCATCCGGACGAGGGCCCGATCCGGGAACGGAACCGCCCCCGGGGCTGTACCCCTGCCCTCGCCCGGGGCGTCCGGCGGGAGGAACGCCCGGACCGCGGGGCTGTTCGGGCGGTGGGAACGGAGGATGGGGTGTCGTGGTCACCGCCCGATCATCGCAAGAACGACCGAGGCCCACTGTTCACCGCGCCACAAAGGACGCTAGCGTGGAGGCACTTTTGCACACGCGGGAGCTCGGAGCACCGGGCTGAGAGGGCGCTGACCTCTGTCTTCGCGATGTTTCACGTGGAACGTCACCTCCACCGAGTGATGTTTCACATGAATCGTCGGCAGACGGAAGCCGCTGCGTCGACCGCTGAACCTGTTACCGGGTAATGCCGGCGTAGGGAGTAGCTCTCATGACCAACAAGGACGCACGCACGCCTGCCTCCGCGCAGGCCTCCGACGAGGTCTCTGGCGACGGGGAGGCCGGGAAGTCCATCGGATGGCACAAGGCGTATGTCGAGGGCCCGCGCTCCGACCTGCGCGTGCCGGTCCGTCAGGTGCACCTCACCAACGGGCAGTCGGTCACTCTGTACGACACCTCCGGCCCGTACACCGATCCGCTCGTCGAGACGGACGTCCGCAGGGGGTTGCCGCCTCTGCGGGAGAACTGGGTCATCGCCCGCGGCGACACGGAGGAGTACGCGGGCCGCCCCGTCCGTCCGGAGGACGACGGGATCAAACACACCTCGCCGCGCGGGGGACTGCGTAACCTCGACGCGGTCTTCCCCGGACGGCCCCGCCTGCCGCGCCGCGGCCGGGAGGGGCAGGCGGTCACCCAACTCGCTTACGCACGCCGGGGCGAGATCACGCCGGAGATGGAGTACGTGGCCATCCGGGAGAACGTGGAGCCCGAGGTCGTCCGTGAGGAGATCGCGGCTGGACGTGCGGTGCTGCCCGCCAACGTCAATCACCCGGAGACCGAGCCGATGATCATAGGCAAACGGTTCCTGGTGAAGGTCAATGCCAACATCGGCAACTCGGCGGTGACCTCCTCCATCGAGGAGGAAGTCGAGAAGATGACCTGGGCCACCCGATGGGGCGCCGACACGGTCATGGACCTGTCCACCGGCCGCAACATCCACACCACCCGCGAGTGGGTGCTGCGCAACTCGCCGGTGCCCATCGGCACGGTGCCGCTCTACCAGGCGCTGGAGAAGGTCGACGGCCGGGCCGAGGAGCTGACCTGGGAGATCTATAAGGACACGGTGATCGAGCAGGCCGAGCAGGGCGTGGACTACATGACCGTCCACGCGGGCGTGCGCCTGCCGTACGTCCCGCTGACGGCGAACCGCAAGACCGGCATCGTCTCCCGTGGCGGCTCGATCATGGCCGCCTGGTGCCTGGCCCACCACAAGGAATCGTTCCTCTACGAGAACTTCGAGGAACTCTGCGAGATCCTCGCGGCCTACGACGTCACGTACTCGCTGGGCGACGGGCTGCGGCCCGGCTCGATCGCGGACGCCAACGACGAGGCCCAGTTCGCGGAGTTGCGCACCCTCGGGGAACTCAACCGCATCGCGAAGCGTTTCCATGTTCAGACCATGATCGAAGGCCCGGGACACGTCCCGATGCACAAGATCAAGGAGAACATCGACCTTCAGCAGGAGATCTGCGATGAAGCTCCGTTCTATACGCTCGGCCCGCTGACGACGGACGTCGCCCCGGCGTACGACCACATCACCTCCGGCATCGGTGCCGCGATGATCGCCTGGTGGGGCACGGCGATGCTCTGCTATGTCACCCCCAAGGAACACCTGGGTCTGCCCAACCGTGACGACGTCAAGACCGGCGTCATCACCTACAAGATCGCCGCCCACGCGGCCGACCTCGCCAAGGGGCACCCCGGTGCGCAGGAATGGGACGACGCGCTGTCCGACGCCCGCTTCGAGTTCCGGTGGGAGGACCAGTTCAACCTGGCTCTCGACCCGGACACCGCACGGGAGTTCCACGACGAGACACTGCCAGCCGAACCGGCGAAAACGGCCCACTTCTGCTCGATGTGCGGGCCGAAGTTCTGCTCGATGAAGATCTCCCAAGACATCCGCCGTGAGCACGGAGGCAGTCGGGAGGAGGTCGAGGAGGGAATGGCGCAGAAGTCCAAGGAGTTCGCGGCCGCGGGCAATCGGGTGTACCTGCCGATCGCGGACTGACGCGCGGTAACGGCGCCGCTGCCGTGCCGGTTGGGGGCACGGCAGCCGGGCCATGGTGTTGTGAGGGCCGGGGGCGGCGCCGGCGGTGGTCGGGTCGAGGGTGGGACGCGGGTGGGCGGCCGTTGGTGTCCGTTGGGGGAGGTACTTCTGGGGTGCGGCTCGGCAGACTGGTGTCATGACAGCGCAATCCATGAGCAAGGGCGCCAATCTGCCGGTCGATGTGCCGTCCGTACGCGTCGAGATCAGCTGGTCCGAACAGGGCGGTGGCCCTGACGTGGACGTGTCGGCCCTCCTGCTGACGGCCGCCGGCAAGGTGCGTGACGACGCGGACTTCGTCTTCTACAACCAGCCGCGGCACGCCTCCGGAGCCGTGCGGCATCTGGGGAAGCGGAGCACCGGCGGTGTCACCACCGACACGGTCGAGGTGGACCTGCATTCGCTGGAGAGTGCCGTCGCCCGTGTGGAACTGTGCGCGTCCGCCGACGGCGGCACCTTCGGGCAGGTGGCCGGTCTGACACTCAGACTGTTCGACGCCGGGAGCCCGGCGGAGCTGGCGCGGTTCGACATGCGGGGGGAGAGCGAGACCGCGTTCATCGGCGGTGAGCTGTACCTGAGGGAGGGGCGCTGGAAGTTCCGGGCGGTCGGACAGGGGTATGCCTCCGGGCTCGCGGGCCTGGCCACCGACTTCGGGATCAGCGTCGATGAGGAGCCCGCCGCTACGGCAGCCGACCCCGGGGCATCGTCCGTACGCACGCCTCCGCCTCCACCCGTCGTGCCCATGTCGCCCCCGCCTCCGTCGGCCGCGCCCTGGCCCTCTCCGGTCGTGCCCACGTCGCCGCCTCCCGCTCCGGCTTCCTCCACCGCCGTGTCCGCGTCGTCCTCCGGGGGCGCCCGGCTGACCAAAGGAGAAGAACGCCTTCCCGTCGACATGCGCAAGCGGCTGTCCCTGCGCAAGCAACAGGTGGCCGTCAGCCTGAGCAAGCGTGGTGCGGCCGGGGTCAGCGCGCGGGTCGTTCTGGTGCTCGACGCATCGGGGTCCATGTCGTTCCTGTACTCCGGCGGTGTGGTGGCGGACGTGGTCGAGCGCATGGCCGCGGTGGCGGCACAGCTCGACGACGACGGCGAGATGCAGGCCTGGACGTTCGCCTCGAACCCGGCCCGGCTGCCGGATCTGCGCCTGGGGGAGCTTCCCGAGTGGCTGCGGCTGCATGTACGGGTGGGGGAGATCAGCCTGTTCCGGCGGAGCAAGAAGCCGCAGAAGGGGCTGCAACCGGGCCAGGTCGACATGCGCTCGGTCGGCATCCAGAACGAGGAACAGAAAGTCATCGCCCAGGTCAGAGACTTCGTCCGGGCGAATCCGGCGGCAGCCCCGACGCTGGTGCTGTTCTTCTCCGACGGAGGTGTCTACCGCGACGCCGCGATCGAGAAGGAACTGCGCGCCGCGGTGGAAGAGCCGATCTTCTGGCAGTTCGTCGGACTCGGCCGCTCCAACTACGGCGTCCTCGAGCGGTTCGACACGCTGCCCGACCGACGCGTGGACAACGTGGGCTTCTTCGCCGTCGACGACATCAGCACGGTCCCGGACCCCGAGCTCTACGACCGGCTCCTGTCCGAGTTCCCGCGTTGGCTCACGGCCGCGGGGCAGGCGGGCATCCTCTGATCGGCGGACCGGCAGGGGCTTCGCCCCTGCTCCGTACGGCTTGCGCTCCCCAGGCCGGGGGCGCAAGCCGAGGGCCTATTCCGGCTGGTGCTCGGGGCCTCCGAAGTCCGGGCTGGTGTAGTCCGGGCTGCTGAAGCTCGGGCGGGAGCTGCCCGACGTCCCCTCGTCCGGGCTGCTGAAGCCCGGACGGCCGTAGCCGATCTTCGGTAGACGGCCGGTGGGCGCCTGCGGGGCCGGTGCGGGGTCGAGCACGGCGCTCGTGCCCGGGTCGGCGAGGGCCTCGCGCAGGAAGGGCAGGATGCCCCGCTCCAGCAGGGCTTCCCGCCAGGCCTCCTTGGCGCGGTTCACCTCCTCGCTCAGTTCGCCGTACGGGCCGGCCTCCAGGGAGGGGCGGTTGCGCAGGGCGGTGAGCAGGAGGCCGACGGTCGCGACGAGGATCGCGGCCGCGGCCACCGCCCCGAACGTCCATCCGGTGGTGAGCATCGTCGTGGCGAACGCCGGCTCGGGATCGAGCATCCGCAGGATGTAGCCGACGAGCAGGAAGATCACCGCGGCGGTGCCGGCGAGGACGGGGGTGAGGACGGCGGCGACGGCGACGGCGCCCGCTCCGGCGGCCTCGGCGGCCTGGGCCGCCTCCCCCACGGTGGTGGCGAATCCCATTCCGGTGACGCCCGGCTCACCGGAGCCGGGCGCATGGCCGGCCGAGGAGGGGCTGGACGGCGCCGGATGGCGAAGTTCCTCGCGGACCTTCACGTAGTGCTGGTACTCGGTCGCCGCGGCCGCCGTGATGAGCGCGGAGGCGTTGAGTGCCATGGTGCGCAGTTGTTCGGAGTTGAGCCGCTGTCCCGCAGCGATCGGTTCCGGGTGGTGTGGTGCGGAGCGCAGCGCCTCGTCGAGGATCCGCTCGTACTCCTGGCGGTCCTCGCTGTGCAGGTGCTGCGGAACGCTGTTCATGTGCATCCCCCGATGCTCCGTAGGGCTTGGGGCTCGCATGCCAACGAGCCGTCGGGCAGAAACGGAGGGGAGCCTGCTACGGATGAACCGATGGTAGAGCGGCGACGGCCCGGGGTAACAGGGGGTTCGCCGAAATTGGCCCCTGGCCCACGGTGCCGCCGAGCGGGTCCGACGCGGGCGGCGACGGACCCGGGAACGGTCAGACGGGCAGCGGCAGTTGCTGGACCAGCAGTTTTCCGGCCATCGTCACGCCACCGTCCATCGCGATGGCCAGCCCGTCGGCGTAGACGTGCGGCCCTTCGACCACGGGACGGGTCGATTCCTCGTCGTCCTCGGAGCCGACTTCGCCCAGCAGATACGGAATCGGGCTGTGGCCGTGAACGATGCGGGTGCCGCCGTACGTATCGAGCAGGGAGCGAACGGCGTCGGAGCCCCCCTCGTCGCGGAAGGAGAAGCGCTTGGTGAACTTGCGGAACAGGTCCCACACCTCGTCCGCGTCGTTACGCGTGATCGTCTCGCGGACGGTGTCGTTGACCGCCTCGATCGAGTCGCCGTAGTCGAGGTAGGCGGTGGTGTCGGAGTGCACGAGCAGATGGCCGTCGACCTCCTCCATGGCGTCGAGGCGGGCCATCCACTGGAGGTGGTGGTCCTGGAGGCGGTCCATGTCGGACTTCTGGCCGCCGTTGAGCAGCCAGGCCGCCTGGAAGGTGGCGGTGCCCGCACCGGAGTTGACGGGGGTGTCGCCGAATCGCTTGGCCCCGAGCAGGAGCAGCTCGTGGTTGCCCATGAGGGCCTTGCAGTAGCCGCCGGCCGCGGCGGCCTCGGCGGACAGCCGCATCACGAGGTCGATCACCCCGATACCGTCGGGACCGCGGTCGGTGAAGTCGCCGAGGAACCACAGCCGGGCGGTGCCCGCGCACCAGTTGCCCGCCGCGTCGACCAGGCCCTTCTCCCGGAGGGCGGCGACCAGTTCTTCGAGATAGCCGTGCACGTCGCCCACGACGAACAGCGGACCGGGACCGGTCGCGGCCTGCGGAGCCTGCGCGGCGGCCGGGTCGACGGTCACCTGAAGGGTGTCGCCCCGGTTGATGACGGGCAGGTCGCGCTGGGTGGGCGTGTAGCCCTCGGGGGGTTCGAGGGGGTCGTCGAGGGGTGGTACCGCGTTCCCTGGATGCGCGCTGTGAGCGTACGGACCGGTCTCGTGGACGTACGCGGGCACTCGGAAGTCGCGCACCGTCGCCGTACGCTCCACCTCGGGTCCCTGACCGGCCCCCTGAGTCATCAGACCCCTCCACCATCGCGCCGCATCTGCACCGCTTCGGACTGCATGGTCGCAACGGCCCGCGGTGCCGTGCGCCCATCATAGGAATGCGGATCGTGCCGTGTGATGACCCAGGGGTGGTGAATCGGAGCAAGGCTCCTGTTCACCGCGGCTTTCGCCCCGATTGGGTCGGGCTTCGGCAGTACTCGCTCACCCAGTGCACACCGTGCTTACACCCTCGGCCCACGTGGCGTCGGCGTCGCCGCGCCGTCCGGGAGCGTGTTGCGTGGCGGAGCGGGGTGGGGCCGCGAGCCCGGTGCGATCACCCGTCCGAAGGATTCCGGGTGGCACCGATCGACCTCACCCGGCTGCCGCCGGCCGGTTCCGGGGCCGACGAGCCGGGAAGCAGCCACCGGCGGAACAGGTCCCTTCGGCGGGCTCGCCCCCGGCGGCCTCCGCAAGCCCCGGCCGGTCGCGGTCGATCCCATCCGCCCCTGTCTCCACGGGCCGCGCGGCCCGAGGATCCTTCGTGGCCGCCCGGCCGGCGGGGCCACCGCAAGATCGCCCTTACGGTCCCTGTTCAGAACCGGAATCAGGTCGTCCGACCTGTCCTGGCTCCCCGGCCCGTACACCCCGCTGGTCGCCCGCATGTTCCTATTTCTCGTCCGGTACCCGGGGCGGGCTGACCGTCGTGCGCGGCGAACGTCGCTGGGACGAGGTACGCACGATCAGTTCCGTCGGTATCACCTGCTCGACCGGCCGGTCGGATTCGACGCCCTCGATCGCGTCGATGAGGAGCTGCACCACCGCGGTGCCGATGCGCCGGGGCTTCAGCGACAGCGTGGTGATGGGCGGTTCGGTGTTGGCGTAGACGGTGGACTCGCTGCAGCACACCAGCAGCAGGTCCTCCGGTACGCGCAGGCCGTAGCGGCGGGCGGCGGCGAGGAGATCGGTGCCGTTGGGGTCGAACAGGCCGTAGACGGCGTCGGGGCGGTCCGGCCGGGCCAGCAGCCGGTCGGCGGCGACGGCGCCCGCGCACGGATCGTGGGCGGGGTAGGCCTCGTAGACCGGGTCCTGTCCGACGCGCTCGCACCAGTGCAGATACGCGCTGGTCGACAGATGGGTGTAGGTGTCGGTGGTGGTGCCGGTGAGGAGGCCGATACGGCGGGCGCCGGCGGCGGCCAGATGGTCGAGGATGTCGAGGACGGCCGCCTCGTGGTCGTTGTCCACCCACGCGGTGACCGGGAGCGGGCCGGCCGGACGGCCGTCGGAGACGACGGGTAATCCCTGCCGGACGAGTTCCCCGACCACCGGATCCTGGTCGGACGGGTCGATGACGACCGTGCCGTCCAGGGCGACGTTCGACCACACGTCGTGGCGCGAGGTCGCGGGGAGGATGACGAGGGCGTAGCCACGGGCGAGCGCGGCGGAGGTGGCGGCCCGCGCCATCTCGGCGAAGTACGCGAACTCGGTGAAGGTGAAAGGTTCATTCCCGTAGGTGGTCACGGTCAGACCGATGAGGCCCGACTTGCCGGTACGGAGGGTTCGGGCCGCGGCCGAGGGGCGATAGCCCAGTCGTTCGGCGACCTCGCGGACGTGGCGTCGGGTGGCGTCCGGGAGTCTGCCCTTGCCGTTGAGGGCATCGGAGACGGTCGTGATGGAGACTCCGGCGGCGGCGGCCACGTCCCTGATGCCCGCTCGGCCCGGCCGGTTGCCTCGGCGTGAGGTTTCCGCGCGGCTCACCTGGTGCTTCCCTGCTGCTGTCATAGCGAGCCGATAGTAGGGCTCATCCGGTGGGGTAGGGCGGACGCATATGCACGCATTGACAGGCACGTTTCTGCATGGCGGGAAGGGGTCAACTGCCTTGGAAAGTAAGGTAGTTGGCTTCTCCTGCGCCAAGACGCGGCGCGTGGGAGGGGATGAACCTGCCAAGGCACCGATGTTTCGAAGAGGTCTCAACTCACCTGCACGAGGGATGCGCGCCACGGCGCGAGCCACCGGCGCGTAGATATATGTACGGCGCGCCCCCAGCGTGTACGCCTTCGTCCGCCTTCGTGCGGGGATGCCGCTGATGTGGAGGGGGCGTGGTGGCCCCGCACGGGTTTCGCCGAGGGAGGCCCGTCTCCAGCTGTACGCATGCGGGCCGAATCCTCATAAGGTGAGCAGCATTGAGCCGGTGGTGGTCACGAGGAGGACTGCGGTGAGCGAGACAAGCCCCAAGCTGCGCGCCGAGCTGGAGGGGATCCCCACCTACAAGCCGGGCAAGCCGGCCGCGGCGGGCGGTCCCGTGGCCTACAAGCTGTCCTCCAACGAGAACCCCTATCCGCCGCTGCCGGGCGTGCTGGAGCGCGTCACGGCCCTCGCCGGGTCATTCAACCGCTACCCGGACATGGCGTGCTCGGGCCTGGTGGAGGAGTTGTCCGAGCGCTTCGGCGTGCCGGCCTCGCACATCGCCACGGGTACGGGCTCGGTCGGCGTCGCCCAGCAGCTGATCCAGTCGACGGCGGGGCCGGGCGACGAGGTCATCTACGCGTGGCGGTCCTTCGAGGCGTACCCGATCATCACGCAGATCAGCGGTGCGACCTCGGTACGGGTGCCGCTGACGGCCGGCGATGTGCACGACCTGGACGCGATGGCCGACGCCATCACCGAGCGGACCCGGCTGATCTTCGTCTGCAACCCCAACAACCCCACGGGGACCGTAGTGCGGCGGGCCGAGCTGGAGCGGTTCCTGGACCGGGTGCCGGGTGATGTCCTGGTCGTACTCGACGAGGCCTACCGGGAGTTCGTCCGCGACGCAGAGGTGCCGGACGGTGTCGTGCTGTACCGGGAGCGGCCGAACGTCTGTGTCCTGCGGACGTTCTCGAAGGCGTACGGGCTCGCCGGGCTGCGGGTCGGTTTCGCGATCGCCCATGAGCCGGTGGCGGCGGCGCTGCGCAAGACGGCTGTGCCGTTCGGGGTGAGCCAGATCGCGCAGGAGGCGGCGATCGCCTCGCTGCAGGCCGAGGACGAGCTGCTCGGCCGGGTCGGCTCCCTGGTCTGCGAGCGCAACCGGGTGGTCGAGGGGCTGCGCGCCCAGGGCTGGACGGTGCCGGAGACGCAGGCCAACTTCGTGTGGCTGAGGCTGGGCGAGCACACGGCCGCCTTCGCGTCGGCATGCGAGCAGGCGGGTGTCGTGATCCGGCCGTTCGTGGGCGAGGGTGTTCGGGTCACGATCGGGGAGACCGAGGCCAACGACATCTTCCTCAAGGCGGCCGAGGCGTTCCGCGAGGATCACTTTTAGGACCGAGCGCTGAGGCGTACGTGTAGGCACGAAGGATTACCTGGAGGCGTGGAGGAAGGCTCCGGCCCAGGTCGCAGCGTTTGGCGTCCCGGTTTCACGTGAAACCGGGACGCCTTTTTGCGCCAGGGGCCGAGTGGTCCACCTCTGGCGGGCCCGCCGGTCCACGTTAGGGACCCCCGCCCATCCGAGATCGAACGGGCATGCGGCATAATTGCTTGTGAATGTGAACGCGTTCACAAGCGTGTCCGGTTGCTCCGACGGTGCGTGTGACACAAGGGGCAAATCGCCGCTCGCGCGGCTACGTAAGGAGACTGACGACGTGGACCTGGCTCTGGCGCCGGAGACGCTGGCGCGCTGGCAGTTCGGCATCACCACTGTCTACCACTTCCTTTTCGTCCCCCTGACGATCTCGCTCGCGGCACTCACCGCCGGGTTGCAGACCGCCTGGGTGCGTACCGACAAGGAGAAGTACCTCAGGGCGACGAAATTCTGGGGCAAGCTCTTTCTGATCAACATTGCGATGGGTGTCGTCACCGGCATCGTGCAGGAGTTCCAGTTCGGCATGAACTGGTCGGACTACTCCCGCTTCGTCGGCGACGTCTTCGGCGCTCCCCTGGCGTTCGAGGCCCTCATAGCCTTCTTCTTCGAGTCCACCTTCATCGGTCTGTGGATCTTCGGCTGGGACAAGTTGCCCAAGAAGATCCACCTGGCCTGCATCTGGATGGTCTCGATCGGCACGCTGTTGTCGGCGTACTTCATCCTCGCGGCCAACTCCTGGATGCAGCACCCCGTCGGTTACCGCATCAACGAGGCGAAGGGCCGCGCGGAGCTCACCGACTTCTGGCGCGTCCTCACGCAGAACACCGCTCTCAACCAGGTCTTCCACAGCTTCTCGGCGGCCTTCCTTACCGGTGGTGCCTTCATGGTGGGCATCGCCGCCTTCCACCTGATGCGCAAGAAGCACATCCCCGAGATGCGGACCTCCCTGCGGCTCGGCCTGGTCACCCTGGCGGTCGGCGGACTGCTCACCGCGGTCAGCGGCGACACCCTCGGCAAGGTCATGTACGAACAGCAGCCGATGAAGATGGCCGCGGCCGAGGCACTGTGGGACGGGGAGGAGCCCGCACCCTTCTCCGTGTTCGCGTACGGGGACGTCGACGAGGGCCACAACAAGGTCGCCCTGGAGATCCCCGGCCTGCTGTCCTTCCTGGCCCACAGCGACTTCGAGTCGTACGTGCCGGGTATCAACGACACCAACGAAGCGCTCCAGCAGCAGTTCGGACCCGGCGACTACAAGCCCATCGTCCCGGTGGCCTACTGGGGCTTCCGCTGGATGATCGGCTTCGGCATGGCGTCGTTCTCCCTCGGCCTGGCCGGGCTGTGGCTCACCCGCAAGCGGTTCCTGATGCCGGCCGCCCTGCGGACCGGGGAGGACGAGGTGCCGCATCTGGTCCTGCTGAAGAATCCTCTCGGTTCGAGGCTCACCCGGCTCTACTGGCTCCTGGCGCTGTGGACCATGGCGTTCCCGCTGATCGCCAACTCCTGGGGTTGGATCTTCACCGAGATGGGCCGCCAGCCCTGGGTCGTGTACGGCGTGATGCAGACCCGGGACGCCGTCTCCCCCGGTGTCTCCCAGGCCGAGGTCCTCACTTCGATGATCACCTTCACCGTGCTCTACGCCGTCCTCGCCGTCGTCGAGGTCAAACTGCTCGTGAAGTACGTGAAGGCCGGCCCGCCCGAGCTGACCGAGGCCGACCTCAACCCGCCCACGAAGATCGGCGGCGACTCCCGTGACGCCGACAAGCCGATGGCCTTTTCCTACTAGGCCGAGGGAGCTGCACAGTCATGGAACTGCACGACGTCTGGTTCGTCCTCATCGCCGTCCTGTGGATCGGCTACTTCTTCCTGGAAGGCTTCGACTTCGGAGTCGGTATCCTCACCAAGCTGCTCGCCCGCGACCGCCCCGAGCGGCGGGTGCTCATCAACACCGTCGGACCCGTCTGGGACGGTAACGAGGTGTGGCTTCTCACTGCGGGCGGCGCGACCTTCGCCGCCTTCCCCGAGTGGTACGCCACCCTCTTCTCCGGCTTCTACCTGCCGCTTCTGCTCATCCTTGTCTGTCTCATCGTGCGGGGCGTCGCCTTCGAGTACCGGGCCAAGCGGCCCGAGGAGAACTGGCAGCGCAACTGGGAGCACGCCATTTTCTGGACCTCGCTCCTTCCCGCGTTCCTGTGGGGCGTGGCCTTCGGCAACATCGTGCGCGGCGTGAAGATCGACCAGGACTTCGAGTACGTCGGTGGCGTCGGAGACCTGCTCAACCCGTATGCGCTGCTCGGCGGTCTGGTGACCCTGACGCTGTTCACCTTCCACGGCGCGGTGTT
Organism: Streptomyces sp. NPDC051051; assembly: GCF_040682975.1. Taxonomy (NCBI): domain Bacteria; kingdom Bacillati; phylum Actinomycetota; class Actinomycetes; order Kitasatosporales; family Streptomycetaceae; genus Streptomyces; species Streptomyces sp. NPDC051051. Next base: position 23,185 of record NZ_JBFBCB010000012.1, on the reverse strand, counting down.
CACGGCCCTCAAGACCGTCGGTGACATCCGGGAACGGGCGCGGCAGCTCGCGACCAAGGTCGGTCTGGCGACCGCCGTGTCCGCTCTGGTCTTCCTGCTGTGGACGCAGATCGAGAGTGGTGACGGCAAGAGCCTCGTGGCCCTGGTGGTGGCCGTCGCCGCCCTGGTCGCGGCACTCGTGGCGAACCAGGCGGGTCGTGAGGGCTGGTCGTTCGCCCTCTCCGGCCTCACCATCGTGGCCGCCGTCGCGATGCTCTTCCTGACGCTCTTCCCGAACGTCATGCCGTCCTCGCTCGATGCGGACTGGAGCCTCACGGTGACCAACGCCTCGTCGAGCCCGTACACCCTGAAGATCATGACCTGGTGTGCGGGACTCGCCACGCCGGTCGTCCTGGTGTACCAGGGGTGGACCTACTGGGTGTTCCGCAAGCGGATCGGTACGCAGCACATCGCTGAGGCCGCGCACTGAGACCGAATTGAGGCATGTTTCACGTGAAACGCGCGTTTCACGTGAAACATGCCTCTTGACGAAAAGGGTGTGTTCCACGTGAAACCGATCGACCCGCGTCTCCTCCGATACGCCCGCGCCACCCGCCTCTTCCTGATGGCGGTCGTCGGCCTGGGCGCCGTCGGAGCGGTGCTGGTGATCGCCCAGGCGATGCTCATCGCCGAGGTGGTGGTCGGCGCGTTCGAGCAGGGCCGGCCGGTCGGGGACCTTCGCACGCCACTGATGTGGTTGGTGGCGGTGGCGGTCGGCCGGGCGGTGGTCTCCTGGCTCACCGAACTCTCCGCACACCGTGCGAGCGCCGCGGTGAAGTCGGAGTTGCGGGGGCGGCTGCTGGAGCGGGCGGCCCTGCTGGGTCCGGGGTGGCTGAGCGGGCAGCGGACCGGTTCACTGGTCGCGCTCGCCACCCGGGGCGTGGACGCCCTCGACGACTATTTCTCGCGGTATCTGCCGCAGTTGGGTCTCGCGGTGGTGGTGCCGGTGGCGGTACTGGCGCGGATCGTGACCGAGGACTGGGTGTCGGCCGCGATCATCGCCGGTACTTTGCCGCTGATTCCCGTCTTCATGGTGCTGATCGGCTGGGCCACGCAGTCACGGATGGACCGCCAGTGGCGACTGCTGTCCCGGCTGTCCGGGCACTTCCTGGACGTCGTCGCGGGACTGCCCACGCTCAAGGTGTTCGGGCGGGCCAAGGCGCAGGCCGAGTCGATCCGTCGGATCACCGGTGAGTACCGGCAGGCGACCATGCGGACATTGCGGATCGCTTTCCTCTCGTCGTTCGCCCTGGAGTTGCTGGCGACGCTCTCGGTGGCCCTCGTCGCCGTGACGATCGGCATGCGGCTCGTGCACGGCGAGATGGACCTGTACACCGGCCTGGTCATTCTGGTGCTCGCGCCCGAGGCGTATCTTCCGCTGCGGCAGGTCGGGGCCCAGTTCCACGCGGCCGCCGAAGGGCTCGCCGCAGCAGAGGAGATCTTCGAGGTCCTGGAGACCCCGGTGCCGGTGTCGGGCACGGGCGCGGTACCGACGGGCGGCGTGGCCTTCGAGAGCGTGACGGTCCGCTACGCCGGACGCTCCGTCGATGCCCTCTCGGACGTGTCCTTCACCGTCGCTCCCGGAGAGACGGTGGCACTCGTCGGGCCCAGCGGCGCGGGCAAGTCGACCTTGCTGAACGCCCTCCTGGGCTTCGTCCGGCCGGCCGAGGGCCGGGTGCGTGTCGGGGGAGCCGACCTCGCGGACATCGACCTGGAGCAATGGCGGTCCCGGATCGCCTGGGTGCCCCAGCACCCGCACCTCTGCGCCGGCACGATCGCCGAGAACGTACGGCTGGCGCGTCCCGACGCCGATGACGCCGCCGTACGCCGGGCGCTCGGGGACGCGGGTGCGCTGGAGTTCGTGGACGCGCTGCCGGACGGCGCCGAGACGGTGCTGGGCGAGGACGGGGCCGGGTTGTCCGCCGGCCAGCGTCAGCGGCTCGCGCTGGCACGGGCGTTCCTCGCGGACCGGCCCGTGCTGCTGCTGGACGAGCCCACGGCCGCCCTCGACGGGGAGACCGAGGCGGAGGTCGTGGCGGCCGTACGACGGCTGGCCATCGGCCGGACGGTCCTGCTGGTGGTGCACCGCCCGGCGCTGCTCGCGGTGGCGGACCGGGTGGTGCGGCTCGAGGCGAAGGGCACGGTGACACGAGGACCCGTGACGGTTCCACGTCAGGGCTCCCGAGCCGTCCGGGAAGACGCCGTGCCCGCCGTCCAGGCGCCGGAGGAGACGCGGACCGGCCCGGCCGAGGGCGGGGTCCTCGCCCGGGTCCGGGGCATGGCGGGTGCCCGGCGTGGACGCCTCGGTCTCGCGCTGCTCCTCGGCAGCCTGGCCCTCGGCAGCGCCGTCGGCCTCATGGCCACCTCCGGCTGGCTCATCTCACGTGCCTCGCAACAGCCGCCGGTTCTCTATCTGATGGTGGCCGTGACCGCGACCAGGGCCTTCGGCATCGGACGGGCAGTCTTCCGGTACGCCGAGCGGCTGGTGTCGCACGACGCCGTGCTGCGGATGCTCGCCGACACCCGGGTCGCCGTCTACCGGCGGCTGGAGCGGCTTGCCCCCGCCGGGCTGCGCACCACGCGTCGCGGCGACCTGCTGACGCGGCTCGTCGCCGACGTGGACGCCCTCCAGGACTACTGGCTGCGCTGGCTGCTGCCCGCCGCGTCCGCAGCTGTCGTCAGCGCGGGGTCCGTCGCGTTCACGGCGTGGCTGCTGCCGGAGGCGGGGGCCGTGCTCGCCGCGGGGTTGCTCGCGGCCGGGGTGGGCGTCCCGCTGGTCACCGGTGCCGTGGCACGCCGGGCCGAGCACCGGCTCGCCCCGGCACGAGGGGTGCTTGCCGTCCGCGCCGCCGACCTGCTCACCGGCACCGCCGAACTGACCGTCGCGGGCGCCCTGCCCGCCCGTACGGCCGCGGTCCGGGCGGCGGACTCCGCGCTCACCCGGATCGCCTCGCGCGCCGCGACCGCCACCGCGCTCGGCGGCGGGCTGACCGCGCTCGTCTCCGGACTGACGGTGGCCGGCGCCGCCCTCGTGGGTGCGCAGGCCGTCGATGCGGGACGGCTGAGCGGAGTGACCATGGCCGTGGTCGTCCTCACCCCGCTCGCCGCCTTCGAGGCGGTCATGGGTCTGCCGCTCGCGGTCCAGTACCGCCAGCGGGTGCGCAGAAGCGCGGAGCGCGTGTACGAGGTCCTGGACCTTCCCGAACCGGTACGGGAGCCGGAGTTGCCCCGCCGGGCGCCCGCATCGCCGTTCCCGCTCGTCCTCAAGGGACTGTCCGCCCGCCACGCGGGGCAGGATCGGGACGCGCTCGCCGGCGTCGACCTCACCGTGGAGCAGGGTCGGAGGATCGCCGTCGTCGGAGCCTCCGGGTCCGGCAAGACGACGCTCGCACAGGTGCTGCTGCGCTTCCTGGACTCCGGAGCGGGCTCGTACACGCTCGGAGGGGTGGACGCGTACGCCCTGGACGGGGACGACGTGCGGCGACTGGTCGGGCTGTGCGCACAGGACGCCCACCTCTTCGACAGCTCGGTCCGCGAGAACCTGCTGCTGGCGAAGAAGGACGCCACCGAGGACGACCTGCGCGACGCGCTGGCGCGAGCCCGGCTGCTGGAGTGGGCGGACGAACTGCCCGACGGGCTCGACACGCTCGTCGGCGAGCACGGTGCCCGGCTCTCCGGCGGGCAGCGCCAGCGGCTCGCCCTCGCCCGCGCGCTCCTCGCCGACTTCCCCGTCCTGGTGCTCGACGAGCCCGCCGAGCATCTCGACCTGCCGACCGCTGACGCGCTCACGACGGACCTGCTGGCCGCCACCGAAGGCCGTACCACGCTTCTCATCACCCACCGGCTCGCCGGACTCGAAGCGGTGGACGAGGTGGTCGTCCTGGGCGAGGGACGGATCGTGCAACGCGGCGCGTACGCGGAACTGGCCTCCGTGGAGGGACCGCTGCGCGAGATGGTCGAGCGCGAGGAGGCGGCGGAGCTGCTGGTGCGGGTGGGGTGACCCCCCGGCCCCTTCCCGCGGCCGGCGCGGCGGCCGCGGGCTGCCCGTCCTGAGCGAGCGCCCGGCACAGCCCGCACTCGGCCATTCGGAGTCGCTGGTCCCCCAGGCGTATGACCAGAACAAGACCTGGGGCGGTCGGCCGGGACAGGATCGCTGACATGCGCTCATCTCGCCGTCTTCCGCTGCTGGTTCCGGCCCTGCTGTGCGCGGCCCTGGTGCTGGTGGCGCGGCCCACGACCGCCGACGGGGAGCCGGGCGGTGACGGCCCCGGCGGACCCGGCTCCGGACTCAGCGCGCAGGTGGCGCGGCTGTACGAGGAGGCGGCCGTGGCCACCCAGCGGTACCAGGAGGGGCGCGTCGAGGCCGGGAAACAGCGGGCGAAGGCTCAGCGGCTGGAGCAACTCCTCGCCCTCGAGCGGCAGGAGATCACCGTGCTGCACGAGGACCTGGGCCGGATCGCGCGCGCCCAGTACCGCGGCAGCGGCGGGCTGCCCGTCGCCGCGCAGCTCGTCCTGTCCAGCAGCCCCGACGCGTTGATGCGGGGCCAGCACATCCTCTCGCGGACGAACCTGGTGGTGGACAACGCGATCGGCAAGAGCCGGCGGGCCGAGACCCGGCTGGCCGCCGACGAGGCGAGGGCGGCGCGGGTACGGCAGGCGCTGGAGCGGCGCAACACCGAACTCGCCGTTCTGAAGACGGGCATCGAGCAGAAGCTGGAACAGGCGCGGTGGCAGTTGCAGGGGCAGGCGGACGCCTCGGTCGCCGCCGGTGCCTGTCGTGGCGCCGAGCGGTTCGACCGGCCGCCGACCCATGACCCGCGGGAGTGGGTCGTGCCGGTCGACGGCTACACCCTGTCCGCGAGTTTCGGCAGTGGCGGCGCCCGCTGGGCCAGCCGGCACACCGGTCAGGACTTCGCGGTGCCGATCGGCACGCCGGTGAAGGCGGCCGGCGCGGGCCGTGTGGTGCGGGTGTCGTGCGGTGGGGCCTTCGGTATCGAGGTCGTGCTCCAGCACCCAGGCGGCTACTACACGCAGTACGCCCACCTGGCGTCGGTGGCCGTCGACCAGGGCGAGAGCGTGTCGGCCGGACAGTGGATCGGTCAGTCGGGCACCAGCGGCAACTCCTCCGGCCCGCACCTGCATTTCGAGGTGCGGGTCACCCCGGACATGGGGTCGGCCGTCGACCCGGTGCCGTGGCTGGCGGCACGCGGGGCGCCCGTGAGGTAGCACCGCGGGACCTGGTTCAGCCGGAGGCCTGGAGCCGCTCGGCGATCAGGCGCTCGATGACGACGGCGACCCCGTCGTCGTTGTTGGCCACCGTCTGCCCCGAGGCTGCCGCGATCACCTCCGGGTGCGCGTTGCCCATGGCGTACGAACGGCCCGCCCAGGTGAGCATCTCGACGTCGTTCGGCATGTCCCCGAACGCGACGACCTCCTCGTGCGAGATGCCGCGCTCCGCGCAGCACAGGGCGAGCGTGCTGGCCTTGGAGACGCCGGGACCGCTGATCTCCAGCAGTGCGCTGGGGCTGGAGCGGGTGACGTTGGCGCGGTCGCCGATGGCCAGCCGGGCCAGCGTGAGGAAGGCGTCGGGGTCGAGCGTGGGATGGAACGCCAGGATCTTCAGGACCGGCTCACCTGCTCCCGGGGCGTCCGGTGCCAGTAGCTGCTCGGCGGTCGCGAGGGAGTCGGGGATCTCCAGATGCATCTTGGGATACTCCGGCTCCTGGTAGAAGCCGTACGTCTGCTCGATCGCGTACATGGTCCCGGGCGCCGCCTCGCGCAGCAACCGTACGGCGTCCATTGCGTTCTCGCGGGCCAGCTCGCGTACCTTCACGAACTGGTGGGTGCCGGGACCGCCGTGCAGATCGACCACGGCGGCGCCGTTACCGCAGATCGCCAGGCCGTGCCCGTGGACGTGGTCGCTGACGACGTCCATCCAGCGGGCGGGGCGGCCGGTGACGAAGAAGACCTCGATGCCCGCCTCCTCGGCGGCGGCGAGGGCCTCGACGGTGCGTGGGGACACCGACTTGTCGTCGCGCAGCAGGGTCCCGTCGAGATCGGTGGCGATCAGCCGCGGCGGAGTGGCGGCGGCCGGGTTCTCGGGCTGTCGAGTCGCTGAGGTCACCCGGTCATTCTCCCGTATCGATGCGCACGGCCGTGCGAGAGCCCGCACAGATGAGTCACACCGACCGACACCGCAGGTCGGCGGGGGCGACCGGTACCGAGGTCAGCGCAACTGCGTCGGGGCCTCCATGGCGATCCGCTCGAAGACCTTCTGGTCCGCGGCGAAGTCGGACTCCGGGATGGGCCAGTGGATGACGATCTCCGTGAAGCCGAGCGCCTGGTGGCGGCCCGCGAAGTCCACGAAGGCGTCCAGGGACTCCAGCGGCCGGCCGCGGTCCGGGGTGAATCCGGTGAGCAGGATTTTGTCCAGGGTAATCACGTCCCGGCCGAGTGCCACGCAGGCGTCCGTGAGTTTCTCGACCTGTCCGCGGATGGCCTCGACCGACTGCTCGGGGGTGCCGTTCTCGTACAGCTTGGGATCGCCGGTGGTCACCCAGGCCTGGCCGTGGCGTGCGGCGAGCCTCAGTCCACGCGGGCCGGTCGCGGCGACGGCGAAGGGCAGTCGGGGGCGCTGCACGCAGCCGGGGATGTTGCGCGCCTCGTGAGCCGAGTAGAAGTTGCCCTCGTAGGACACCGAGTCCTCGGTGAGCAGCCGGTCCAGGAGAGGCACGAACTCGCCGAACCGGTCGGCCCGCTCGCGGGGCGTCCACGGCTCCTGGCCGAGGGCGGTGGCATCGAAGCCCGTGCCGCCCGCGCCGATCCCGAGGGTGACCCGGCCGCCGGAGATGTCGTCCAGGGAGATCAGGTCCTTGGCGAGGGTCACCGGATGTCGGAAGTTCGGCGAGGTCACCAGGGTGCCCAGGCGCAGTCGCTCGGTGGCGGACGCGGCGGCGGTCAGTGTCGGGATCGCGCCGAACCAAGGGCCGTCCCGGAAACTGCGCCAGGACAGGTGGTCGTAGGTGTACCCGGTGTGGAAGCCGAGCTGCTCGGCGCGTGTCCAGGCCGAACGGCCGCCCTCATGCCAGCGGCGGTACGGGAGGATCACGGTGCTCAGTCGCAGACTCATGTCGCCGAGCGTATGCGGCCGACGGTGTTTCACGTGAAACCGTCACCGTGCGTGCCGGACGAGCCACAGCGTGAGTCCTCACTCGGCCTTCGGCACGTGATCGCGCGGCAGCGGCGTGATCAGGGACCGGCGAAGCTCAGTGCGGGCCGGGAAAACGCAGGTAACGCGGTGGTACGGCCTTCGTCAGCCAGACTCCGTTCGCGCTCACGTGAAAGACATGTCCGTCGCGGTGCATGGCTGTCGCATCCACGGCGAGCACCACCGGCCGTCCCCGGCGCGCGCCCACCCGGGTCGCGGTCTCCCGGTCGGCGGAGAGGTGCACGTCGTGCCGGTTCATGGGTCGCAGTCCCTCGGTCCGGATCGACTTCAGATACCGGGCCACGGTGCCGTGGTAGAGGTACGGGGGTGGGGTCGCCGCCGGGAGAGCGAGGTCCACGTCGATGCTGTGGCCCTGGCTGGCGCGAATCCGTGTGCCCTCGACCGCGAAGCGCTTCTTGTCGTTCGTGGCCACGACGTGATCCAGTTCGTCCCGCGTGAAGGGGAAACCGTGGGCCGCGGCTGCCGCGATGAGTGCCTCGATCTCGACCCAGCCGGCCTCGTCGAGGGTGAGGCCGATGCGCTCGGGCTGGTGGCGCAGGTGCTTGGAGAGGTACTTCGACACCTTTACGGTGCGTCTTTCGTCCATCCGGTCAGCATGACGGGAGAGACGGGGATCACGCACGGAGTTTTGCACCCGATGTTTGATCCACAAGCAACTGCGTTTATCCACAGGCAACTTGACGAATCTGTGGACAACCACCTTGCCAGTGAGGGCATTTCGTCAACATCGTCGGACGCCAAAGGACTCGATGCGCCGAGCCCGAACGAGGCGACATCCCGATCGACTTCGGCGCCATCACGGTGACCGGCCGACAAGTCCCTTAAAGTCGAGGCTCCACACGTGCGAGTCGCCTCAACACCCCTGGGGAGAGACGCGACAGAGCGTGGGAAACCCTCGCCTCCGGTGTCACCGGGACCACCGCCTCGTTGCGGGCCACCGCACGAAGAATCGCCCCGGCGACCTTCTCCGGAGGGTAGTTGCGCAGCGCGTACCAGCGGGTCGAACGCTTCTGCCGACGCTTCTCTTCCTCCGCGTCGACACCGACGAACGTCGCCGTCGCGGTGATGTTGGTGTTGACCAGACCGGGGCAGACCGCCGTCACTCCGATGTCCTGTCGGGCGAGTTCGGCACGCAGGCATTCGCTCAGCATCAGCACCGCGGCTTTCGACGTGCTGTAGGCGGGAAGCGATCCGGAGGGCTGGAAGGCCGCCGCGGAGGCGGTGTTGACGATGTGGCCACCCTGGCCACGCTCCGCCATCTGCCTGCCGAACAGGCGGCAACCGTGAATGACTCCCCACAGGTTGACGTCCAGGACTCTGCGCCAGTCCTCCGGAGTGGTGTCGAAGAACGAACCCGCCAGCCCTACGCCCGCATTGTTCACCAGGACGTCCACCACGCCGTGTTCGGCGAGCACTTTCGCCGCCAGCTTCTCCATGGCCTGTTCGTCGGAGACGTCCACGGTCTCCGCCCAGGCACCCGCGGCCCCCATGAGACGGGCAGTCTCCGCCGTGTGGAGGGCACTTTCGGTATCACGGTCGACCGCGATCACCCGGGCGCCCGCCTCGGCGAACGCGAGTGCCGTCGCCCGTCCGATGCCGCTTCCCGCACCGGTGACCAGCACCAACTGCCCACCGAAGCGCTCGGCGTACTGACCGGCCGCCCTCGACCGCGGTGCCCCCTCCCGCGTGTTCCTGCCGCTCTCCGTCGAGTTCACGAACTCCGTGATCCAGGAGGCCAGCTGATCGGGGCGGGTGCGCGGCACCCAGTGCTTCGCCGGAAGCGTCCGGCGCGTCAACCGGGGTGCCCACAGCTCCAGTTCGTCGTACAGCCGCTCGGACAGGAAGGCGTCCCCCAGGGGAGTGATGAGCTGCACGGGCGCGTGCGCGTGGGCGTCCGGGCGCGGACGCCGCAGCCGGGAGCGGACGTTGTCGCGGTACAGCCAGGCGCCGTGGGCGGCGTCGGAGGGCAGTGACGGCGTGGGGTACTCGCCACCGGGCACCTTCTCCAGCCGCCGCAGGATTCCCGGCCAGCGCCTGCCGAGAGGTCCCCGCCAGGCGAGTTCGGGCAGCGCGGGGGTGTGGAGCAGATACACGTACCAGGACTTCGCGCCCTGGCCCAGGAGTTGGCCGATGCGGCGCGGAGTGGGCCGGGTGAGACGCTTGTTGATCCAGTGACCGAAGTGGTCGAGGGACGGGCCGGACATCGACGTGAAGGACGCGATCCTGCCCTTGGTGCGTTCGACCGTGACGAACTCCCAGGACTGCACCGAGCCCCAGTCGTGCCCGACCAGATGCACCGGACGGTCCGGGCTGACCGCGTCCGCCACCGCCAGGAAGTCGTCCGTCAGCTTCTCCAGGGTGAAGCCGCCCCGCAGCGGCCGCGGCGTGCTGGACCGGCCATGGCCCCGGACGTCGTAGAGGACGACGTGGAAGTGGTCGGCCAGCCGGGACGCGACTTCGGACCACACCTCCTTGCTGTCCGGATAACCGTGCACCAGGACGACCGTCGGCCGTCCGGGATCCCCCAGTTCGACCACGCACAGTTCGATCCCGCCGGTCCGCACCCGGCGCTCGCGCGCGCCCTCCAGCATCGTCACTCCGCCTCCGCCTTCCCCTGCGTCCGGCGCCGCACCTGCGGCAGATCGTTCCGGTACCCGCTCCACTTCCGTCGGCTCGTCCTGGAGCGGCCCCGCGCGCGGTCGCCCACGCCGTATCCGCACGGCCTCACGCTCCGTGACTCCCGGCCCGACCGGCCCGACCGGCCCGTCACGGCCCGGGCGCACCCGTCCGCCGGGCGCTGCACCCGTCGGGATCCCGGCAGCTCACGGTAGGACCCACGGGCCCGTGCCGTCGCCATGCCACCTCGTCCCGTCGGTTCACGCCGGCTGCGGTACGTGTCCGTAGCGCGACCCCGCCGAATCTGGCACTTGTTAGAGAAAGCGTCAATAGGGTGGACGGGACGCCCGGGCCCCGTGTCGTCTAGACCTCAGGATGGGGAACCCCTACGGGCCCGTACATCTCGAGTCTGAGACGAGGACAGCTCTGCGGTCTGACGACTGGCGTGGTCCGCGTCACTATCGTCGAAGACGTGACTGTGATCGCGACCGAAAGCCTGAGCAAGCGGTTCCCCCGGGTGACCGCTCTTGACCGGCTCTCCGTGGACGTCGGGCCCGGTGTGACCGGACTCGTCGGTGCCAACGGGGCCGGCAAGTCCACACTGATCAAGATCCTGCTGGGTCTGTCCCCCGCTTCCGAGGGCCGCGCCGAAGTGCTCGGACTCGACGTCGCGACCAAGGGCGCCGCCATCCGGGAGCGCGTCGGGTACATGCCGGAGCACGACTGCCTGCCGCCCGACGTCTCGGCCACCGAGTTCGTCGTGCACATGGCCCGCATGTCCGGCCTGCCGCCGACCGCCGCGCGCGAGCGCACCGCCGACACCCTGCGCCACGTCGGGCTGTACGAGGAGCGCTACCGTCCCATCGGCGGCTACTCCACGGGCATGAAGCAGCGCGTCAAACTCGCCCAGGCCCTGGTCCACGACCCGCAACTGGTCTTCCTCGACGAGCCGACCAACGGCCTCGACCCGGTCGGCCGCGACGAGATGCTCGGCCTCATCCGCCGCATCCACACCGACTTCGGCATCTCGGTCCTGGTCACCTCCCACCTGCTGGGCGAACTCGAGCGCACCTGCGACCACGTGGTCGTCGTCGACGGCGGCAAGCTCCTGCGCTCCAGCTCCACCACCGACTTCACCCAGACCACCACCACCCTCGCGATCGAGGTCACCGACACCGACGAGCACCCGGACGGCACCCGCGCGGTCCGCCAGGCGCTGCACGCGCGCGGGGTCGACGTCCTCGACGCCGAGAGCGGGCTGCCCGGCGCGGGACACATCCTGCTGCTGACCGCGCAGGGCGAGGACACCTACGACGTCGTACGGGACGTGGTCGCCGACCTGGGCCTCGGCCTGGTGCGCATGGAACAGCGCCGGCACCACATCTCCGAGGTCTTCCACGACAGTGACGAGCAGCGGAAGGAGGCCGTCGGCCATGGCAGTTGAGCACCCGGTGACCACCCCCTCGGGCGACCAGACCCGCATCCACAACATCGGCTACCGCAGTTACGACGGCCCCCGTCTGGGCCGCGCCTACGCCCGCCGTTCCCTCTACTCGCAGTCCCTGCGCGGCGCCTACGGCCTCGGCCGTTCGGTGAAGTCCAAGGTGCTGCCGATGCTGTTGTTCGTGGTGATGTGCGTGCCCGCGGCCATCATGGTCGCCGTCGCCGTCGCCACGAAGGCCAAGGAACTCCCGCTGGACTACACCCGCTACGCGATCGTCATGCAGGCCGTCATCAGCCTCTACGTCGCCTCGCAGGCACCCCAGTCCGTCTCGCGCGACCTGCGCTTCAAGACCGTGCCGCTGTACTTCTCCCGGCCGATCGAGACCGCCGACTACGTCCGCGCCAAGTTCGCCGCGCTCGCCTCGGCCCTGTTCATCCTCACCGCCGCACCCCTGCTGGTGCTCTACGCGGGCGCCCTGCTGGCCAAGCTCGACTTCGCCGACCAGACCGAGGGATTCGCCCAGGGACTCGTCTCCGTGGCACTGCTCTCGCTGCTCTTCGCCGGCCTGGGGCTGGTGATCGCGGCGGTCACCCCGCGCCGCGGCTTCGGCATCGCGGCCGTCATCGCCGTCCTGACCATCTCCTACGGTGCCGTCTCCACGCTCCAGGCCATCGCCGACGCTCAGGGCAGCACGGGCGCCATCCCCTGGATCGGGCTGTTCTCGCCGGTCACCCTCATCGACGGCGTGCAGTCGGCGTTCCTCGGCGCCGCTTCCGCCGCTCCGGGCGGGATCGGCCCCTCCCAGGCGGAGGGCGCGGTCCACGTCCTCGTCTGCCTGGGCCTGATCGCCGCGTGCTACGGCCTCCTGATGCGCCGCTACAAGAAGGTGGGACTGTGACCACGCTCTCCCTCGACCACGTCTCCCGCTGGTTCGGCAACGTGGTCGCCGTCAACGACATCACCATGACCGTCGGCCCCGGAGTCACCGGCCTGCTCGGCCCCAACGGCGCCGGAAAGTCCACCCTGATCAACATGATGGGCGGCTTCCTCGCGCCCTCCACCGGCACCGTCACCCTCGACGGCCGGCAGGTCTGGCGCAACGAGGACATCTACCGGCACATCGGCATCGTCCCCGAGCGGGAGGCGATGTACGACTTCCTCACCGGCCGCGAGTTCGTCGTCGCCAACGCCGAGCTGCACGGCCTCGGCGCCAAGGCCGCCCAGAAGGCCCTGGCCACGGTCGAGATGGAGTACGCGCAGGACCGCAAGATCGAGACGTACTCCAAGGGCATGCGCCAGCGCGTGAAGATGGCCAGCGCCCTCGTCCACGACCCGTCGCTGCTGCTGCTGGACGAACCCTTCAACGGCATGGACCCGCGCCAGCGCATGCAGCTCATGGACCTGCTGCGGCGCATGGGCGACGAGGGCCGCACCGTGCTGTTCTCCTCGCACATCCTCGAAGAGGTCGAGCAACTGGCCTGGCACATCGAAGTCGTCGTCGCCGGACGCCACGCGGCCAGCGGCGACTTCCGCAAGATCCGCCGGCTGATGACCGACCGCCCGCACCGCTACCTCGTGCGTTCCAGCGACGACCGCGCACTCGCGGCCGCGCTGATCGCCGACCCGTCGACCTCCGGCATCGAGGTCGATCTCGCCGAGGGGGCGTTGCGCATCCAGGCCGTCGACTTCGGCCGCTTCACCTCGCTGCTGCCGCGCGTCGCCAGGGACCACGGCATCAGGCTGCTCACGGTCTCGCCGTCCGACGAGTCCCTCGAGTCCGTGTTCTCGTACCTGGTCGCGGCGTAGGAGGCCGAAGATGTACGACCCCACAGTCGCCCGACTCACGTACCGGGCCCTGCTCGGCCGGCGCCGGGCCCTCATCCTGGGCGCGCTGCCCCTGCTGCTGATCGCGATCTCGGTGGTGGTGCGCGGCCTCGCCGGCGCCGATGACCAGACCGCGTCCGACCTGCTCGGCGGGCTCGCGCTCGCCACCATGGTGCCGATCATCGGCGTCATCGCCGGCACGGGCGCGATCGGGCCCGAGATCGACGACGGTTCCGTGGTGTACCTCTTGTCCAAGCCGTTGAAGCGGCCGACGATCATCTTCACCAAGCTCATCGTCGCCATCGCGGTGACGATGGTGTTCTCGGCACTGCCCACTCTGATCGCCGGGTTCATCCTCAACGGCAACGGACAGCAGATCGCCGTCGCCTACACGGTCGCCGCGCTGGTGTCCTCCATCGCCTACGCGGCGCTGTTCCTGCTGCTGGGCACGGTGTCCCGGCACGCGGTGGTCTTCGGCCTCGTCTACGCCCTGGTGTGGGAGGCGCTGTTCGGTTCGCTGGTGCCGGGCGCGCGCACGCTCAGCGTCCAGCAGTGGTCGCTGGCCGTCGCCGACAAGGTCGCCGGCGGTGACCTGATCACCTCGGACGTCGGACTGACCACGGCGACCGTCCTGTTGGTCGCGGTGACGGTGCTGGCCACCTGGTACGCGGGACAGAAGCTGCGGGCGCTGACGCTGGCGGGGGAGGAGTAGGCGGCGGGCCCTTCGCAGGGCCCGTGAAGGGACTCTGACGGGGGCCTGACCTGTGCCCGGGCACACTGGGCGGACGGATACGGCCGTGAGGACGGCAGGAGGTCGGAATGACGGACGAGTCGGCGCGGTTCGGCGGTCGTGAGCACGGGGACGGCCGCGGGCGGTCGGAGGGCGGGATGCCCGACCGGACTGCGGACCAGCCCTCGGAGCGACCCCCGTCGGACCAGCACCCTCGGGACCGGGCTTCGGGCCCGGCTGTGCAGCAGGGGCCGGACGGAGACTGGGGCGAGGTCGTTCTCGACGAGGACTTCATACGGGCCGCCGAGACCTCCGAGCCGTCCGCCCGTGCCCGGATGCTTGCCGCGCGCTGGCGCGCGGAGGAGCCCGAGCCCCAACCGTGGCGCTCGGACGAGCCACCGGCGGGGTGGTTCTTCAGCAAGGTGCGCCGGCGCAGGTGGCGCCGCCGGTAGGGCGACATCCGGACGAGACGGCTCGGCCGGATGCCGGTCCCGGCGCATCCCATCGCTCGCACAGTTGTTTTATTCGGTGGCGTTCAACTCGGTGTGCGGGCAGGATGGTTGTCGTCCGCAGCGCCGGGGGAAACGGCGCCACACGCTGGGAGAGGAGCGGGGCGATGCCCATGCACGGCAGTACGTCCAGCTCCCGACAGGGCAGCCGACGGCGGTCTCCGGAGTAGTTACCCCTCCATGGAGTCCGCCCCACACGGGGAGCTGCCCGGGGCGGCCGCTTCGAGCACGCGATGTCGCTCTCGCGTGGGCCGCCCACCCGGAGGATTGGCCGAGTGGTAAGGCACCGGCTTGCTAAGCCGTGGTCGGGGGCAACCCCGCGCACGTTCGATCCGTGCATCCTCCGCAGGACGTTGTCACCTTGACCGGGCCGAGGGATTGGGCCGGGGTACGCCGGGAAGCTCGGTGGGCTGCCGCCTCGCAGCCCGGTCAGTCCGTAACCGCCGCTGCCGGGCGGGTGGTCCGGTCGGGTGCGGGTAGGGGGTGGCCGGTCGCGCAGTTCCCCGCGCCCCTGATCGCCTGCGGCGATCCCCCTCGCAGCCTCCGTGTGACGGAGCCTTGCCGTCGGCCCGTCGGCCCGTCGGGTGCTCTGCCGTGTCTACGCCAGGAGTCTTTCCAGCACTACCGCGATGCCGTCCTCCTCGTTGGAGGTGGTCAGTTCGTCGGCCACCGCTTTCAGGTCCGGGTGGGCGTTGGCCATGGCCACGCTCCTGGCGGACCAGGCGAACATGGGGATGTCGTTGGGCATGTCGCCGAAGGCGATCGTGTCGGCGGCCTTCAGGCCCAGGCGGCGGGCCGCCAGGGAGAGGCCGGTGGCCTTGGACAGGCCGAGGGGGAGCAGTTCCACGATCCCCGCGCCGGCCATCGCGACCGAGACGAAGCCGCCCGCGGCCTGACGGGCCGCCTCTGCCAGTTCGTCGTCCGACAGCTCGGGATGCTGTATGTAGATCTTGTTCAGCGGGGCCGACCAGAGGTCCGACGCGTCGGTGAACGGCGTCGAGGGGAGTGTTTCGGTGACCGCGTAACCGGGGCCGACCAGCACCTCCCCGTCCAGTCCGTCCCGGCTCGCCGCCAGGTACAGCGGGCCGACCTCGGCCTCGATCTTGGCCAGTGCCACCCCGGCCAGCTGCCGGTCCAGGGTCACCGAGGTCAGCAGGCGGTGCGCGCCGGCGTCGTAGACCTGGGCGCCCTGACCGCAGACCGCGAGGCCGTCGTAGCCGAGGTCGTCGAGGATGTGCCGGGTCCACGGGACGCCGCGGCCGGTCACCACGATGTGGGACGCGCCCGCCGCGGTGGCCGCGGCGAGGGCGTCACGGGTGCGGAGCGAGATCGACTCGTCGGAGCGCAACAGCGTCCCGTCGAGGTCGGTCGCGATCAGCCGGTACGGGAACCCCGGGGCGGCGTCGCTCACTTGGCCACCGGCTCCAGGACTTCCCGGCCGCCGAGGTAGGGCCGCAGCACCTCGGGCACGCGCACGGAGCCGTCGGCCTGCTGGTGGTTCTCCAGGATCGCCACGATGGTGCGCGGGACGGCGCACAGGGTGCCGTTGAGCGTGGCCAGCGGGCGGACCTGCTTCCCCTCGCGGACGCGGATCGACAGGCGGCGGGACTGGAACTCGGTGCAGTCCGACGTCGAGGTCAGCTCGCGGTACTTGCCCTGGGTCGGGATCCAGGCCTCGCAGTCGAACTTGCGGGCGGCCGAGGAACCGAGGTCACCGGAAGCGACGTCGATCACGCGGAACGGCAGCTCCAGCGAGGTCAGCCACTGCTTCTCCCACTCCAGCAGGCGCTGGTGCTCGGCCTGCGAGTCCTCCGGAGTGACGTAGGTGAACATCTCCACCTTGTCGAACTGGTGGACACGGAAGATGCCCTTGGTGTCCTTGCCGTGCGAGCCGGCCTCGCGGCGGAAGCACGGGGAGAAGCCGGCGTAGCGCAGCGGCAGCCGCTCGGCGTCGATGATCTCGTCCATGTGGTACGCGGCGAGGGCGACCTCGGAGGTGCCGACGAGGTAGAGATCGTCCTTGTCGAGGTGGTAGACGTCCTGGGCCGCCTGGCCGAGGAAGCCGGTGCCCGCCATGGACTGCGGACGGACCAGGGCGGGGGTCAGCATCGGCGTGAAACCGGCCGCCGTGGCCTGGGCGATCGCCGCGTTGACCAGGGCCAGCTCCAGCAGTGCGCC
The DNA here is from genome assembly GCF_040682975.1 of Streptomyces sp. NPDC051051. Taxonomy (NCBI): domain Bacteria; kingdom Bacillati; phylum Actinomycetota; class Actinomycetes; order Kitasatosporales; family Streptomycetaceae; genus Streptomyces; species Streptomyces sp. NPDC051051. Next base: position 6,617 of record NZ_JBFBCB010000012.1, on the reverse strand, counting down.
GATGCCGGTGAGGAAGTAGAACCGCGAACCGGAGACCTTGGCGCCGCGCTCGACGTCGATGGCGCCCAGCAGCTGGCCCAGCTCCAGGTGGTCCTTGGGCTCGAAGCCCTCGGCGCCGAAGTCGCGGATCGTGCCGTGCGTCTCCAGCTCGACGAAGTCCTCCTCGCCGCCCACGGGCACCTCGGGGTGCACGAGGTTGCTGAGCTGGAGGACGAGTTCCTGGGTCTCGGTGTCGGCCGCGTCGCGCTCGGCGTCGGCGGCCTTGACGTCGGCGGCGAGCTGGCTCGCCTTCTTCAGGAGCTCGGCCTTCTCGTCCGGGGAGGCCTTGGGGATGAGCTTGCCGAGCGCCTTCTGCTCGGCACGCAGCTCGTCGAAGCGGACGCCGGACGACCTGCGCCGCTCGTCGGCAGACAGGAGAGCGTCGACGAGCGCGACGTCCTCTCCACGGGCGCGCTGGGACGCGCGCACACGGTCGGGGTCCTCACGGAGCAGGCGAAGGTCAATCACGTGGTCAAGGCTACCGGTGTGGGGTGACGGCTCACGACTCACTATTGCGGAACCTGCCTCATGGTCCGCTATGAGGCGAATGCCCTGTGTATTTCCGCGTATCGGCCGAACGGGTCGGCGCTGCGGCGCCGTGGCTGGGGATGACTCGACTTCCTTCTGCGGAGCGGCACTTGAGGGCGGTTGTCCACAGGGGCGTGTGTTCTCGGAAAGTTATCCACAGGCTGTGCGAAAGATCTGTGGACATCGGAATCGATCATTCCAAGGAAGTGTCACGGCGGGGTGAATTCCTTGGTCAAACCCCTTCCGCGCTCACTTTCGGGTGGAAAAAGGTCGCCCCAAAGGGTTGATCGAAGGAAGCGGGTGGACGGAGAGTGGCGTGATGCGCGGGGAGCCCGCCGGGAGGCTCCAGGGTGATTTATCGACTGAATGCCGCTTCGGTGTCGACTTGTCCCCAGGTCGAGATGGCTTCCTGTGGATAACCCCTGTGGATAACGACGATATGCAGGTAGGACCGGTCCGACGTGGTTCAGAACCGGCCGTCCTGGCAGCGCGTGACCCATTCCGCCGCCGCCATGAACTCGCCCTCCGAGGTACCCGGCAGCGGTGCCCGCACCTGCGCCGCGGTCACGTCCGCACGCGGGTACGAGCCGAGGAAGCGCACATCTCGGCAGATGCGCTTCAGGCCCATGAGCGCCTCCGCCATCCTGCGCTCGGAGATGTGACCGGCCGCGTCGATGCAGAAGCAGTAGTTGCCGATTCCGGCGCCGGTCGGCCGCGACTGGAGCACCATGAGGTTGATGCCACGGGTGGCGAACTCGCCCAGCAGGTCACGCAGCCCGCCCGGATGGTCGTCACGCTGCCACAGCACGACGGACGTCTTGTCGGCGCCGGTCGGCGCGGCGGGCCGGGCCGGACGGCCCACCAGCACGAAACGCGTCTGCGCGTTCTCCGCGTCGTGGATCTCCGTCTCCAGCGCCTCGAGGCCGTACCGGGCGGCCGCGAACTCACCCGCGAAGGCGGCGTCGTAACGGCCCTCGCGGACCAGGCGAGCGGCGTCCGCGTTCGAGGCGGCCGACTCCCATACGGCGTCGGGGAGATGGGCCTTGAGCCAGTTGCGCACCTGCGGCTGCGCGGCCGGGTGGGCCGAGACCGTCTTGATCCCGGCCAGCTTCGTGCCCGGCCTGACCAGCAGCGCGAAGGTGATCGACAGCAGTACCTCGCGGTAGATCATCAACGGCGTACCCGCGACCAGCTCGTCGAGGGTCGTGGTGATGCCGCCCTCGACCGAGTTCTCGATCGGCACGAACGCGGCTTCGGCCTCGCCGGTCCGGACCGCGTCGAGGGCGGACTGCACGGACACGTACGGAATCAACTGCCGGGTGGCTGCCTCCGGAAGCGTGCGCAGGGCGACCTCCGTGAAGGTGCCCTCGGGGCCGAGATATGCATAGCTCGCTGGCATGACCTCACCCTAATGGGCCTTGCGGAACGAGGAGCCGACGTCCCATGGGCGCCCCTCACGCGAGTGAACCGGCGTGACCCACCCCTCCGGCGTGTCTCACCCCTCCAGCAACCGCTGCCCCACGTACTCGCCCTCCGGCGCCCCGCCCGGCACCGCGAACAGGCCGCTCGACTCGTGGCGGACGTACGGGGACAGCGCGTCCCCGCGGTCCAGCTTGCGCTGCACGGTGACGAATCCGCGCAACGGATCGGCCTGCCAGCAGACGAACAGCAGTCCCGCGTCCGGCACCCCGTCGGCATCGATGCCGTCGTGGTACGAGAACGGCCGGCGCAGCATCGCCGCGCCCCCGTTCTGGTCGGGGCGGGTGATCCGGGCGTGGGCGTTGATCGGGACGACCAGATCGCCGTTGGCGTCCGTCTTCTCCAGGTCCATCTCGGTCGTCTCGGTCCCGCCGGACAGCGGTGCCCCGTCGGACTTGCGGCGCCCGATGACCTGCTCCTGCGCCTTGACCGACAACTGCTCCCAGTCGTCGAGAAGCATGCGGATCCGGCGTACGACGGCGTAGGAGCCGTTGGCCATCCACGCCGGGTCGTTCGACCCCGACTCCGGTACGAAGATCCGCCGGTCGAAGTCGGTGTCCGCCGGTTTCGGATTGCGGGTGCCGTCCATCTGGCCCATCAGGTTCCTGGCCGTCATGGGGTGGGCGGTCGCACCCGGCGTGCGGTTGAAGCCGTTCATCTGCCAGCGGACCTTCGCCGCCCTGCCCGCGTCCTTCTGGATCGCGCGCAGGGCGTGGAAGGCCACCAGGGCGTCGTTCGCGCCGATCTGCACCCACAGGTCGCCGTTGCTGCGGGACTTGTCGAGCCGGTCGGAGGAGAAGTCGGGCAGGGGGTCCAGGGCTACCGGACGCTGCTTCTCCAGGCCGGTGCGCGCGAAGAAGCTGTGGCCGAAGCCGAAGGTGATCGTCAGCGAGGACGGGCCCGCGTCCCGCGCGATGTCCGTGTCGTCGTGGGCCGCCGCCTCACCAGCCATCAGTCGTCGGGCCGTCTCCGACCAGCGGCGCAGCAGTGCCGCGGCTTCCTTGCGTCCTGCGCCCGCCGCGAGGTCGAAGGCGACGAGATGGCCGCGGGCCTGGAGTCCCTGGGTGATGCCGGGCTGATGTTTCACGTGGAACATCGCCTGGCCGGAGCCGATCGAGGACAGCGGGGTGGCCTGCGCGGGCGCCGCGGCATAACCGGCTGCCCCACCCGCGGCGCCCACCACGAGTCCGGTGGCTCCGGCGGTGCCGAGCAGCTTGCGCCGGGTCAGGCCCGCCCGGGGTGCATCGGGGGACAGGGGCTTCTCCGGGGCCTCCGGAAGGGTCGGGGCCTTCGGAAGGGTCTGGTCAGACATGGGTCGTTCAGCCGATCTGCGCGTTCTTGGAGACGGTCACCTGGTCGATGTCGGAGGTCCGAACGGTCACGGCGACCTGCCATTCGCCGGCCATGGGAATCTGGACCGCGTTCGCCGACCAGTGGCCGGTGGTGATGTGGTCGGGGGTGACGGGCAGCGGCCCGATCTCCTTGCTCTCGAGGGTGAAGGCGACCTTCACCTCGGGCACGTCGAAGGCGCGCCCGTTGGGCCGGGTCACATAGACGTGCATCTCGTTGGCGCCGGTTCGCGCGGGATCGATGTCGACGCTGACGACGCCCTTGCCGTCGGTACCGCCGGTGTCGAAGGACATGTCGAGGGTCACGGCTCCGGAAGTGGCCGGTGAGGACGACGAGGCCGCCGTGGCCGCCGTGGCGGCCTGTTCCGTACGGCCGGGTTCGGTGGAGGTCAGTGCCGTGGCGACGACGAGCAGGACGACGGCGACGCCCGCCTCGGCGAGCACCGAACGGCGCAGGCCGAGCCGGTGGGGATCGGCGTCACGCAGCCGCTTCTGCCGCGTCGCGTCCACGGCGGCCCGCTGTCGCGCGAGCTGGACGGCCCGTTCGGCGTCATCGGCCCCGGCCCCCGACGCGGAACCGGACCCTGACCCGGCCGCGGGCCCGGACGCCTTCCCGGCACCCGTCTTCGCCGCAGCCCCTGCCGCCCCGGCTCCCGCCGTTTCCACGGATGCCGTTTCCACAGATGCCGTCTTCGCGGTCGCCGTCCCCGTGGCTGCCGCCTCCGTAGCGGTCGTCTCCGTGGTCGCCGCCCCGGCCCCCGCCGTCTCCCCCAGCCGGTTGGTCCACCGTCGCGAGATCCAGGCGACGCCGACGAGCAGCGCCACCAGCCCGATCTTGACGAGCAGGAGCTGCCCGTAGCGGGTCTCGGTGAAGGCGGACCAGGAGCCGAGTTGGCGCCACGACTGGTAGGCGCCGGTCGTGACGAGGGTGACGACACTGCCGAAGGCGACCCGTGAGAACCGGCGGACGACCGACGCCTCCACCGGGGTGTCGCCCCGGTACAGCGCCACGAGGAGCGCGCACAGTCCGCCGAGCCAGCCGGCGACGGCCAGCAGGTGGACGACGTCCACCGGCATCGCGATGCCCGGCTGGAGCCCGGTGGACGCGTGCTCGGCCATCGCCCAGCTCGCCGCGAGCCCGGCCGCCACGACGGTTCCGCCGATGGCGAGTCCGAAGGTCAGGTCCCGCTTCTCCTCGCCCTCCCGCTTGTCGTACGCGCCGAAGAGCACCGCGATGAACAGGGCGGCCGCGGCGAGCAGCAGCAGCCGGGAGACGAGCGCGGCGCCCGGCTTGGTCTGCAGGACCTGCCCGAGCAGGTCGAGGTCGAAGACGTCGCCGATCCTGCCGGAGCCGGTGTAGGAGCCGCGCAGGAGCAGCAGGAGGAGCGTGGCGGAGGTGAGCGCGAGCCAGCCGGAGACGACGAGCCGCTGCACGGCCCGCACACCCGCACCGCCCGGCCAGCAGCCCAGGACGAAGGCGGCCCCGCCGGTCAGGACGATGAATCCGGCGTACGACAGGTACCGCCCGAAGCCGTACAGTCTGCCGACGACTCCTCCGCCGGCCTCCCGCGCGGTCGCCGAGACGCTGGTCGCGGAGGGAGCACCGATGGAGAAGGTGTAGGCGCCGGCGACGGGATGGCTGTCCGCGGACACCACCTGGTAGGTCACCGTGTACGTGCCGTCGGGCAGCCCCGAGTGCAGCCGGACGGCGTGGGTGGTGCCGCCGACGGCGGACGGCTCGCCGGTGTCGACGCGTCGGCCCTTCGGGTCGAGCACGCGCACGGAGTCGACGCCCGTGGAGACCTGCTCGGAGAAGGTCAGCGAGACCTGCGCGGGCGCCTTCTCGACCACCGTCCCCTGCGCGGGGTCGCTGCCGGTCAGCGCGGCGTGCGCAGAGGCCTGCCCGGCGCCGGCGAGGAGCGCGCCGGTGACGGCCAGGAACAGCAGCACCAGCGTCCGGATCCTGGGGGCGATGGTCGTGGGCAAGGCGGTCCCTCCCTCAGCTTCCGGTGTTCGGGGTGTAGGTGGCGGATTCCACCGGCATCTCGACCTCGACGGTCCCGGAGTCGGCGAAGTGCAGTTCCACGGTCACCTTCTCGCCCTGCAGCGGCTTCCGCTTCAGCTTTTCGAACATCAGGTGGTTCCCGCCGCTGGAGAGCTGGAGCCGGCCGCCCGCCGGCACCTCCAGGGAGTCGACCTCCCGCATGGCTCCGCCGACGGTCTCGTGGACGGTCACGCTGTCGGCGGCATCGCTGGTGACGGAGGTCAGCTCGTCCTTCGTGCCGCCCTTGTTGGTGATGGTCAGGAAGCCCGCGGCCATGGACGCGGAGACCGGCTGCGGCATGTAGGCGGCACTGACGGACAGCTCGGCCGCCGAGTCGCCGGAGCCGGAACCGCAGCCCGCGAGGACCAGGGCGGCGGTCAGGGCACCGGTCAGCGCCGCGACGCGGGCGGCGGGCCGCTTCACGGGTTCTGTCCCTTGACGATCCTGGGCAGGTCCTTGATGTAGTCGTCGACCTTGGCGTCCTCGCCGTAGAGGAGGTACCCGCCGTCGGTCTTCGGGGAGAAGGCGATGACCTGGGTGCCGTGGGTGGAGACGACCTTGCCGTTCTTGTCCTTGTGCGGCGGCTCGATGGAGATGCCGAGGGCGCGTGCGGCGGTCTGGATGGTGGTGAAGTCGCCGGTCAGGCCGATCACCTGGGAGTCGATGCCCTTGAGCCAGGCGCCGAGCGCGGCCGGGGTGTCGCGGTCCGGGTCGGTGGTGACGAACACGACCCGCAGGGCGTCCTGGTCCGCCTTGGGCAGCTGCTTCTTCGCGACGGCGATGTTGTTCATCGTCAGCGGGCAGACGTCCGGGCAGTGGGTGTAGCCGAAGTACACCAGCGTCGGGCGGCCCGCGGTCTCCTTGCGGAGGTCGTAGGGCTTGCCCTGGGTGTCGGTCAGGACCAGGTCCGGCTTGGGGAAGGGCTGGTCGAGCACGGTCGCGGCCTGCTGCGAGGAGTCCTCGGAGACGACCGCGACAGGGCTGGAACCGCTGTCGTCACCGCCGCAGGCGGAGAGGGTCAGGGTAGCCGCGGCGAGCAGCGCGGCCGCGGCGAACGTCTTCTTGCGCATGGAGAGATGTCCCAGTGGTGTGAACTCCGGCGCGGGGCCGGGGGGGGGGGGGCGCCCCCGGCCCCCCCCGGCGGGCGGCCGGCGCGGGGGGGCCGGGGGGCGCGGGCG
>NZ_JBFBCB010000011.1:0-166465 GCF_040682975.1 Streptomyces sp. NPDC051051 | reverse complement strand
AAGCTCCGGTGCTCGACCACCCGGATCACCAGCATCGTCCAAGCCGTCCTCACCCTGCATCTGACCAGCTCAGACCGATGATGGAAAAGACTCAGGGGCCGACAAGCTCACCTATCTCGCCGGCGACCACCACGGAACGTCCTCACTGGCAATCAACGCCGACGCGGCACAGAACTTTACCAAGCGCTACACCACTCCCTTCGGCGCAGACCGCGGCGCGCCGCTGTACGGCCCCTGGCCCGACGACAAGGGATTCCTCGGCAAGACACGGGACGTCACCACCGGCCTGACACACGTCGGCGCCCGTGAATACGATCCCGGTATTGGTCAGTTCATCAGCCTCGACCCCCTTCTCACTCTGACGCAGCAGAATTCGCTCAACGGCTACAGCTACGCCAACAACAACCCCGTCACGGAAAGCGATCCGACGGGCCTCGAATCCTGCTACCCGAACTTCTGCTCCGGAAGCAACGGAACCTACGACGACTACAAGCCGAGCAAGGATCCGGAATCCAAGTGCTACGGAACTTCCGACCCCAACTGCGGGTTCTCCAACGGCGGAAGTGGCAGCAGCGGCACGTCCAAGAGCACTTCGGGTAAATCCTCGAAATCCTCCAGCAATGAACGCGTAGTAGTCGCAGGAATCATGGTTCCGACGGAGGAGGAACTGCGAGCCCGCCCGTACTCCGGGGACGAGAGCTACTCCATGCTGGTCGTCAGGTGGGCCGAGGGCCAATGCATGATGGATCCGGCTTCGGACTTCTGTGCAGCCGCACACAATCTCGGCTGGATCCGCCCGTCGTCGGACCTCCTTTTGACGCTTCTCGGTGTCGATGACATAGCCGCCTGCGCCCACGGCAGTGTCAGCGGCTGCCTGTGGACAGCCGCCGGCTATCTCCCCTTCGGGAAGATAGCCGTAGCCGCCAAGCTCCTGGGTAAGGGCAGAAAGTCAGCAGACGTCGGTGTCGAACTCGGGAGTTGCCTCGTTCCACACAGCTTCGTCCAGGGAACCGAGGTCCTGCTTGCCGACGGCACCGCCAAGCCCATCGAGGACGTCGAGGTCGGTGACGAAGTCGTCGTCACTGATCCGGTCAGCGGTGAAACCACGACCCGTGAGGTCGTCGACACCATCGTCACGGAGGACGATAAACACTTCGTCGGCCTGACTGTCACCGCTGATCTGCTCGACCTCGCTGACGGCGCGTCGGTCACAGCGACGACCACGCACCCGTTCTGGTCGCCCTCACGGAGAGCTTGGATCGACGCCGGCGACCTCGAGCCCGGCATGACATTGCGCACCGACAAGGGCGCAACCGTCACGATCGCCGGAACCCGTCACTTCACTGAGCACCAGATCACCTACGACCTCACTGTCGCTGACATCCACACGTACTATGTGCTGGCGGGCGAGACGCCAGTCCTCGTTCATAACAACAATTGTGACGTTGCTGGCCGAGGGCTTTGGCAGCTAACCAAGGAAGGCTCGACGAAGCTCCTGAAGGGAGGGCCGTTCAAGACCACCTTCTACAAGAGCGCCTCGGACGGCACCTGGTGGACTCCGGACGTGACCGGCCATGGCCAATCGGCTTTCAAGGTCTATCGGGAGACCAGTAAGGGGCTCGAATGGATCTCAGACGCCGATAAATACGGCAACTATATGCCGGACAAGTGGAAGGGTGACACGGGAAAATTTATCCCGATGAACAAATTGAGGGGTGTCAAGGGATGATCGAGACCGCCGACGAGTTCGTACGACTGCGCAACAGTTCGGATCCGCAGGAATGCCGCAGGGCGACAGTGGAGGAGGCGTCCGTGCAGGTATGGGCGGAGGTCGTCGATCGGTACCCGGAAGAGCGGGTGGGGGTCGTCCAGAATAAGACGGTTCCCTTGGCTGTTCTGGAAATGCTGATCGGTGACCCTGATGCTCGCGTTCGCTTCATGGTGGCTATGAAGCGGAAACTGTCACCGAACCTTCTCGAACAGCTCGCTCGCGATGTGGACGAATCGGTCAGGATGAGAGTTGTACAGCACAAGAATACGTCCAGGGAGACATTGGAATCTCTTCGAAATGACCCCTGGAGTGAAGTCCGTGCGGCTGCAGAGGGCCGATTGGGCGGCACCGGCAATGATCTCTCTTGAGGGGGGAAGGCGGCCCTCAAGGGCTGCTCCGCTCGTTGCACGGGCCCCAGTTCACCGCCGAGGGGGCCGCTCCAGGCGACGAGGGTTGATCTGCAAAGTGCTGTAGTGAAACGGGAGCCCCGGAGGCGGGGCCCCGTGGGCCATGACGGCAGTAGTTGACGGCAACGTCAGCGGACGGAGGCGGTAGCGGTGACGCCGATGTGGGCGTGGCCGAGGAGTTCCTTGATCACGACGAGTTCGGCTTCCTGTTCCAGGAGCAGGGTGGCGGTCGAGTGCCTGAGGTCGTGGAAGCGGATGAGGCGGAGGCCGGCCTTGCGGAGGAGCGTGGTGAAGGCGCGGGTGAGGTTGATCGGGTCGATCGATTTGCCCTGCGCGGTGGTGAACACGTGCCCGTTGGGCTGCCACGCGGTGCCTACTGCCTCGCGCTCGCGCTGCTGCTGGCCGTGGTGGCGCTTCAGCGACTGGACGCGGCAGGTGGGGAGAGCGATGCGGCGTTCAGAGGCCCAGGTCTTGGTGGGTGGCGTGGTGAGCCATCCTGCGCTGATGCGGTGGATAGAGGCGGTGCCTGTGCCGAGCTTGAGTCCTTCTCAGCGGAGGATTTTCATTATGGCTACCTTTCCGGCCCGTACCAGGTAGTGAGGGGTGTGGATGTGGCCATGGGGAGTGACTCGAAGAGGATGGGGCCGGGGTAGAAGACGGCGCTTCCCGGGCCGAACATGGATTCGCCGGAGAAGTAGCGGTACAGCCACTCGGAGAAGGGCATCCGGTACTCGTGGAAGTCCTGCTCGTCGCCGTTGCAGGCCAAGAGGCGCCGGTCTCCGGAAGGGGCATCCGCGACTCCGAACAGACACTCTCCGCGATCCGTTGACGCCAGGGGGACCAGGCCGTCAGGTCCGCCGAACAGTGGGCCCTCGGGGAAGCCGGGGCACTGGGCGTCCGTCAGGTTGCTGCGCGTGAAAGCGGTGACCGTCTCCTTCATCCATTGCCCGAGGTTCCACCGCTCCGCGGAGGGCCGACGCAGAAAGAGATGCACGTTCACCTGGACCGGCGCGTACCCGGTCACGATCCTCTTGTAGTCGCGGGGAAGGGACACGCCCAGCTCGCGCTCCAATGCGCCCTAGTCCGCGTTCGGCAACGATGTAGGCCTTTCCGGCCCGAGGGCCTCTGGCACGGCGTCCTCGGTGTTACGCGTCATCCCGTTCCCGTTCCTTGAGACCGGATATCAGGGCGCGCAGGCCGGGGCCCGTCGTGGTGAGGACGGTGTCCGGGGCGTCGCTCTCGCGGAGGTGGACGGTTCCGGTGGGGGTGGCGGCGACGTAGAGGCAGTTCGAGCTGTCGCCGCTGTACGAGGACTTCTGCCAGTGGAGGGTGGTCTGCACGGTCGCTGCCTCTCAGACGTCCTGGATGAGGTGGTGGATGAAGTCACGCGACTGGGAGTGGTCCAGCGCGATGGACTCCATGTGGTCCAGGACGGCACGGTACTTGGTCAGCTGTGCCTCCGCGTCCAGGAAACCGCAGCCGCCGTGGTGTGTGTCCAGCTGGACTGTGTCGAGTTGCGGCACGGGCCCCTCGACGTAGTCGAAGGACTGGCCGGTGCTCGGGAAGTGCTCCGTGCCGAACGGCACCACCCTGAGCGTGACGTGGGGCAGCTCGCTCATGTCGATCAGGTGCTTGAGCTGCCCGAGGGCGACTGCCGGACCTCCGTAGCCCATGCGCAGGGCCGCCTCGTGGATAAATGCCGAGTACAGGGGAGGGTTCTCCCGGTGCAGAACGCCCTGCCGCTTGATGCGGTGCGTGAGGCGGTTCTCGATCTCGTACTGCCGCATGGGCGGCACCACGCCGCGAAACAGGGCGCGGGCATGGTCCGTGGTCTGCAGGAGCGCGGGGATGTGGATCACGAGGGCCACGCGCAGCCCGGTTGCGTGGTGTTCCAGTTCCGCGAGGTCGACGAGGGTGGCGGGCAGGTGCTCTCGGTACGACTCCCACCAGCCGGGAGGCCGCCGACCGGTAAGGCCGGCCAGGGCGTCGACGAGTGCTTCGTCGGAGCAGTCGTAGGCGGACGCCATGGCGCGGATCCGGTCGGCGCTGACAGGGCTGCGCCCGGTCTCGATCATGCTGACGCGTCCCTGGTTGACGCCGAGCAGGGCTGCGGCGCCCGTCACGCTGAAGCCGGCCTGTTCGCGCAGTCTGCGCAGTTCAGCGCCCAGCCGCCGCTGGCGCAGGGTGGGGTTGTTGGTGGGCGGCAAGACGCCTCCTTCCGGCCTGCGGCGGGGAGTCCATGTCCCCCACACGAGGTAATCGCGGATATATCTGTCTAAATTGGGAGATGTATCTCCCGGCGGTGGCTAGCGTAGTGCCGTACCGCCAACAGGTCTTTCCCCTAAGCCGGAAGCGCACCGATCCAGGCAATGCCACCGCTGGGTGCGGCCGTCGGCGAGTCGCCCCACGTCTCTTTTTCTCTCCGGAGGAGTTCCCATGTCCGTCACCGTAGCCCCGCCCGACACCTGGGTGTACGCCCTTCGGCTGCCGCACGACCCCCGCGCCGCACGGGTCGCACGTATGACCGTGCGGGCGGTGCTCCGCGGGCACGGGAGGGAGGAAGTGCTCGAAGCCGTCGAGCTGTTGGCCTCCGAGCTGGTCACCAACGCCTACCTGCACACCAGGGGGCCCGCCTCCCTGCGGATGACCGCCCTGAGCGACGGGCGGATCAGGGTCGGCGTGTGGGACAGCCACCCGTACGTCCCGGCGCCCTTCGCCAAGCCGCCCGGGGACCGGGTGCCGCCCGCCGGGGTGGACCGGGAAGGCGGGCGCGGGCTGTACCTCGTGCAGGAGTACGCGGACTGGTGGGGCGGGTGGCCGCTGGAGGGTGGCCGACTCGGGCGCGGTGGCGGGAAGTTGCTGTGGTTCGAGGTCGGCGGGGCGGGAGTGGCCCCGGAAGGTGGATCCTCTCGGTGACTGGAGGACAACTGGCCCGATCTGAAGGTGACTTGAGCGGTCCGCTGTCAGTGGCCCCCGATAGGTTCCGCATGCGCCGCGGCTCGCAGAGCCACGCCGCGCACCTCGTGACCGGTACGACCGGCATGCCCCGGACGACGTAGGGACACCCATGGAACCCGTATTCGCCGACTTCTCCACCGACCCGGCCCAGTTGTCGAACGCCCTGGTCGCCCACCACCGTTGCGGGATCGCCCCCTCGCACCTCGCGCTGGGCGCCGGCGGGTACGTCAGGCTGGACTTCACGGTGGGGGAGCGGGAGGAGATCGCCGAGGCCGTCGTCGAGGTGACCGTGCTCGGTGCGGGCGCTCCGATGGACGTGCTGCTCAACGGCAAGGTCGTCGCCGAGGAGTTGGCCGTACCGGGGGACGGGGGGCACGGCGACCCGCGGGTCGCCGTCCTCAGTGTGCCGGGGGAGCTCCTGACCGTGGGCGACAACCTCCTCGAGATACGCAACCCCGAGGGCGCGGAAGGGCTGCTGCGGCTGCGGGCCGTGACCGTGGACCCCGCGCACGACCGGGAGCGGTCGGAGCGTGCCAGGGAGGCGCGGGGGGCCGGCCGGTCCGTCGTCGCCTTCACCACCGAGGTCCGCGCCCCCGGCGCCACCGCCTGGCAGACCGGCCCCCGGCTGCTCTTCCACATCGACAGCATCCGCAGCGTCGACGGCGGCGACAGCGGCGAGCGGACCCTGCCCGCGCACCTCGCCTGGCGCGGGGCGGACGGCTCGGAGGCGGCGATCGGGCTGCGCGCGGACCTGTCCGGTTTCCTGGGCCACCGCACGACCGCCGACGGCGCGGTCACCGAGTACCGCGGCACCCTCGCCGACCGCCGGGCCTATCCCGAGGGCACGGCCGGAGCCCCGCTGCACCGGTTCTCCACCGAGGAGGGGCACGACGGCGCCTGGTCCCCCTCCGGCGAGCTGCGGCTGCTGCTCGACGACGGCGGGGCGCCCGTGCAGCGCGTATCCTGGACCGACCGGCGGGGCACCACCGCCTCGGTCGTTCTCGGCTCCGCCCGCAAGCCCGTCGCGGCGGAACCCGTCGGCGAGCTGCGGGACATCACCCGTACGGTCGTCGACGTCGAGGCGAGCGACGAGTTCGACCTGGTGGGCGAGGTCGCGGACAACCTGCTCACCAAGTCCTGGAGCAAGTGGCTGGCCAACGACGAGACCGCCGAGCTGGACTTCACCCTCGAACGTTCCGCCGCCGTCGCCGTGTACCGGCTGACCTCGGCGAACGACGCCCCCGAGCGGGACCCGCAGGACTGGGAGCTCCAGGGATCGCACGACGGCGACCACTGGACGACCCTGGACTCCCGCACCGGAGAGCGGTTCCGCCAGCGCCACGAGACGAAGGAGTACTCCGTCGCCTCACCCGCCTCCTACGCCCACTACCGCCTGAACATCACCTGCAACCACGGCTCCGACCAGACCCAGCTCTCCAGGGTCCAGTTCCTCGCGGGCGAAATCCCGGCCGCCGGGCCGACGCACGGTGCCGCCGACTTCACCGGCTACCGGGCGCCGCGCGGGGGCGACCCCGTCGGATACCGGGGCACGGCCGTTCCCGGCCCCTGGTCCGACGCCCCCGGCCAGGAGGAGGGGAAGGAAGCGGGGCGGGCCCTCCAGCAGCTGCTCGCCGGCGATCTCGGCGACACGGCCCGCGGCCTGGACGACGCCGCCCGGCTCATCGGCAAGCTGGCGGCGTACCTGAAGAACTCCTGAAGCCGTGGCGGCCCGCCACGGACGGGCAGGGAGCGGCGTGCGGGGCGGTCGTCAGCACGGCCACGCTCAACGGGCGGCACCACCACGGTACGTGCGCTTGTCGAGAAGGGCTTCGGCGTCGAGGCCACCGTCCGCCGCCGGATCCTGCAGGTCGTGGAGGGCGCGCAGGCGACGGTCGCGCGCCACTGTTTCGCGCAGGGCCGTGTTGATCGTGTCGCGCTTGGTCGTGGTCCCCAGTTCCTTGGCGGCCGCTTCCAGCGCTTCGTCGTCGAGGTCGATCACCGTACGGCTCATGACTGTCCTCCGTGTATACACGGGCGTACATCAACGTACCTGACCGGATGTACATGGGCGGGTCGCGTCCGTCGCAGTCCACGGGGCGCCGTCGGCGCGGCGGCGTGTCCCGAGAGGTGTTCCGGGCCTTCGGTCGCCGGGTGGGTGTCGTGCTCGCGGAGTCCGAATCCGCCGCTTCATGCTTTTGTCGGGCAAGTATCTGTTCCGACTCCGGGTATCTCGTTCGGGTGCACATCGCCCCCGAATGCAGCACACCATCTCTCGCGTGGCGCTCGTTAGGTGGGCGTGACAGAACAAGAAGAACGCGGAGAACCCGTCCTGCCGTCGGCGGTCGATGGTCGTATGTTCACCAGCGTCGGAGTGCGGCCCCGCACCTCCTCGGAACTGCTGGAAGACTTCCGGAAAACCATCGACGGTCTCGAAAGGGAATACCTGAGGGAGGCTCGGAGGATTCTCGGCGGCGAAACTTCCACGATTTTCACCCCATCAGGATCTCGTGCGCTCGACATGACATTCTGAAAGAGGGCGCGGAGAAACTTCAGATGGACAGGTTCGGCAATAACAGCCACTTTTACAATCAGCCCTACGTTCCGAGGATGGGAGACGAGCCGAGGGGTCCGTACGACAGCATTCCCTTCCCTGCCCAGCAGTCCTGGGACAGCGCACCGCACACCGCCGCCCGGGACGGCGCACCGCAGGCCACCGCCTGGGACAGCTCGTCGCACACCACCGTGTGGGACGGCGTGCCGCAGGCCACCGCCTGGGACAGTGCCCCGCACGCCACCGTCTGGGAGGGCGTGCCGCACACCGCCGTACTGGACGGCTGGGACCCGGACGAGGAGCTGGCCGCGATGCTGGCCCCGGCGCAGACCCAGCAGCCCCCTCCCGAGCCCCTGCCCCTGGACCGGCCCCACCACCGGGGCGAGCGGCGGCGGACGCGTCAGGAGCCGGACTTCCCCGCCGGCCGACGCGTCACCCACGCCACGGTCCTGATCGCCGCGATCTTCGTGTGTGCGGCGTGCCTGCTGGGCTGGTCGGTCTCGTACACCTACGGGCAGCTCCGCCTGATCGCCGAGGGTATGCTGCCCGACCCGGTGGCGCGGTGGTGGCCGCTCGCGGTGTACGGGCCGTGGTTCGTGGCGGCTCTATCGATCCTGCGGGCCACGGTGCAGCACCGGCGCGCGCGCCGCTCCTGGAGCGTCCTGCTCGCGGCCTCGGCGATGGCCGCGGCCCTGTGCGTCGGCCACTCCTCCCGCTCGCTCATGGCGTTCGTGATGTTCGGGGTGCCGCCCGTCACCGCCCTGGTGTGCTTCTGGGAACTCATCGGCCAGGTCTCCTCCAAGCAAGGGGCCCGGCAGGGAGCGCACGCGCAGCGGGGTCCCGGGATGTGAGGAACTCCGCCGCCCGACCGGCCGGGCGGCGGCCGGCCGCCGTGGTCCGGGGCCGGTGGGGAAAGGGCGGCGGCCGGGCGGAGGACCGGCGTCACGCGTCCTCGCCGCCCGACAGGCGGCGCAGTACCGCTCCGCACCTGCGGGCGTACGCCTGCTGCAGTTGGCGGGTCGCCGGGCCGCCCGCTCGGGCGTACCACTTGGCCGGGCGGCTGAAGGCCGCGACCGTCAGCCAGACCGTGCCGTCGCCCGTGCGGTCGACGACGAAGGACTCCTCGCCGGACTCCGGGTGGCCGGGCAGGGTGCCGTAGGCCCAGCCGGCGCGGCGGCGTTCCTCGACCGTCCAGACGACGCGGCAGGGGGCCTTGACGACGCCGGCCAGGGTGACCGTGACGTCCACGCCGGGGGCCGCGCGGTCGGCGCTCGTCTCGACGCCGACGCCGAGGGCGCGGTGCATCTCCCAGGTGAGGACGGCCTCGGCGGCGCGGCGGAAGACCTCCTCGCCCTCCCCGAGGCGCGTGCGCACGTGCAGGGCGTGGAAGCCGGGCGGGCAGAAGCCGGGCTCGCGGGTGGCGCCGACGTCCTCGTACGTGAAGTCCCCAACTGACATGGGACCCAAGAGTAGGGCGGCACCCGGGGAGTCCTCCTCCCGGGTGCCGCCCCGTCTCATTCACTCACATCGGTGACTCGCGTCAGGCGACGTTGACCGCCGTCCAGGCGGCCGCGACTGCCTTGTACTCGGTGCTGGTGGAGCCGTACAGGGCCGACGCCGCGCTCAGGGTCGCCGTGCGGGCGCCCGCGTAGTTCGTGGTCGACGTCATGTACGTGGTGAGGGCCTTGTACCAGATCTGGGCGGCCTTGGCGCGGCCGATGCCGGTGACCGTGGAGCCGTTGTAGGTGGGGGAGTTGTAGCTGACCCCGTTGATGGTCTTCGACCCGCTGCCCTCGGACAGGAGGTAGAAGAAGTGGTTGGCCGGGCCGGACGAGTAGTGCACGTCCAGGTTCTTCAGCGTCGACGACCAGTAGTTGGCCGAGGCGCCGTCCTTGCTCGGCTGGTCCATGTAGCGCAGCGGGGTGCCGTTGCCGTTGATGTTGATCTTCTCGCCGATGAGGTAGTCGCCGACGTCGGAGGAGTTGGCCGCGTAGAACTCGACGGCCGTGCCGAAGATGTCGGAGGTCGCCTCGTTCAGGCCGCCGGACTCGCCCGAGTAGTTCAGGCCCGCGGTGTTCGAGGTGACGCCGTGGCTCATCTCGTGGCCGGCCACGTCCAGCGAGGTCAGCGGCTTGGTGTTGCCGGAGCCGTCGCCGTACGTCATGCAGAAGCAGCTGTCGTCCCAGAACGCGTTGACGTACGCGTTGCCGTAGTGGACGCGGGAGTAGGCGGCGACGCCGTTGTTCTTGATGCCGTTGCGGCCGAAGGTGTTCTTGTAGAAGTCCCAGGTGGTCTGGGCGCCGTAGGCCGCGTCGACGGCGGCCGTCTGGTCCGTGGAGGAGCTGGAGGCCGCGCCGGTGCCCCAGACGTCGTCCGCGTCGGTGAACAGCGTGCCCGCCGAACTGGTGGTGCTACGGGCTTTGTTGTACGTCTTGTGGCCGCCGCGCGAGGTGTCGTACAGCTGGTACGTCGAACCGGACAGCGTCGTGCCGAGGGTGACCGTGCCGGAGTAGAGGCTCTTGCCGGTGCCGGTCTCGACGCCCTGGTACTCGTACAGCTTCGCCCCGGTCGCCGCGTCGGTGATGACGTGCAGCTCGTTGGGGGTGCCGTCGTCCTGGAAGCCGCCGACGACGGTCTCGTAGGCCAGGACCGGCTTGCTGCCGTTGCCCGCCCAGATCACCTTGCGGGGCGCCTGCGAGGCCTCGGTGTCCTCGGAGCCCGCCGCCTTCGCCAGCGACAGCGCCTGGCTCTCGGCCTTGGCGGCGCCCACGGCCGGGGTGGTCGAGGCGACCTTGATGGTGGCCGTCGTCGCCTTGGTGACGCCCTTGTTCGCGCCGGCCGCCGTCTCGTGGACGACGAGGTCGCCGCCGAGGACCGGCAGGCCCGCGTAGGTGCGCTCGTAGCGGGTGTGGACCGTGCCGTCGGCGTCCTTGACGACGTCTCTGACGACCAGCTTCTCCTGGGCGCCGAGGCCTATCTCCTGCGCGGTGGAGGCGGCGTCGGCCTGCTTGTCCTGGATCAGGGCGGTGCGGGCGGCCGGCGCCAGCGGGGTCGGGACGGCGAGGGGCTTGGCGGCCGTCACGTCCGCGGAGGTCTGGGCGGCGGCGCTGCCGGTGGTGAGTCCGGTGGTGAGGAGGGCCCCGGCGGCGACGGCGGTGGCGATGGCCAGGGTGGTGCGCTTGCGACGCGCGTAGAGGGAGGACACACAAGCTCCTTGGGTGTGGGGGTGCCCGGACGGCGTGGGGTGGCCGGCCGTGACGGCTGTGAAGTTGTGCGGCGGGTGACAGGAAGATTGGCATCTGGGTCGCGTACATGTCATGACCCTGAAGTGATGTTGACCGAAAATCGACCAACCGGTGAACGTTGCCGTTGTGTGAACGGGCGTGACCTCGGTCAAAGGCCAACAGGAGGCGGGCAATCGGATGGCAAAAAGAGGACGCCGCCCCGGGCGTCGAAGCCCCGGAGCGGCGTCCTGTGGGTGGGGGGTGGGCCGGTGCGCGGCCCCCTGTCACGGTGCAGCGGCGACCTACGGGAAGGTCAGCTTCCAGCCGTTGATGTAGCCCGTGTCCGCGGCCGCGTTGTCCTGGACCCGCAACGTCCAGACACCGTTGGCGACTTCGGAGGACGCGTTCACCGTGTAGGTGGTGTTGATGTTGTCCGCGCTGCCGCCGGTGCCGTACGCCTTCAGCGTGTACGCCGTGCCGTCGGGGGCGAGCAGCTGCACCTGGAGGTCGCCGATGTAGGTGTGGACGATGTCGACCGCCACCGCGAGGTTGGACGGCGCGTTGCCCGTCCGGCCGGAGACGGTGATCGGCGAGGTGACCGCCGCGCCGTTGTCCGGAATCGATACGTCGGTGGTGGACTCGAAGGAGGTGCCGCCACCGCCGCCGTCGCCGGGCCGCGCGCCGACCGCGATGGCCGCCCACGCGTTCTGCACCGCCGTGTACTCGGCGCTCGTCGTGCCGTACAGCTCACCGGCCGCCGCGAGGGTGCCGGTGCGGGCCGCCGCGTAGTTGGTGGTCGAGGTGAACTTCGTGGTCAGCGCACGGAACCAGATCTTCTCCGCCTTGGCCCGGCCGATGCCGGTGACCGGCAGCCCGTCCGAGGTGGGCGAGTTGTAGGTGACACCGTTGATGGTCTTGGTGCCGCTGCCCTCGCTCAGCAGGTAGAAGAAGTGGTTCGCCGGGCCCGAGGAGTAGTGCACGTCGATCGAGCCGATGCCGGAGTACCAGCTGTCCTTGGACGAGCCGTCCTTGCTCGGCTTGTCCATGTAGCGCAGCGGCGTGCCGTCGCCGTTGATGTTGATCTCCTCGCCGATGAGGTAGTCACCGACGTCGGAGGAGTTCGCCGCGTAGAACTCGACCGTCGAGCCGAAGATGTCAGAGGTCGCCTCGTTCAGGCCGCCGGACTCGCCGCTGTAGTTGAGGCCGGCCGTGTTGGAGGTGAGCCCGTGGGTCATCTCGTGCGCGGCCACGTCGATCGACGTCAGCGGGTTGGCGTTGCCGGAGCCGTCGCCGTACGTCATGCAGAAGCAGCTGTCCGACCAGAACGCGTTCACGTAGTTGTTGCCGTAGTGGACGCGGGAGTACGCCCCGACCCCGTCGCCGCGGATGCCGGAACGCCCGTGCACGTTCTTGTAGTAGTCCCAGGTCAGCTGGGCGCCGTAGGCGGCGTCGGCGCCGGCCGACTCCAGGTTCGACGCGCTGCCGTTGCCCCAGACGTCGTCGGGGCCGGAGAAGAGCGTGCCGGTGCCGGAGGTGCCGCGGTTGAGGTTGTACGTCTTGTGGCCGCCGCGGGCGCCGTCGGTCAGGTTGTACGTCGACCCGGACTGCGTGCTGCCGATGGTGACCTGACCGCTGTACACCGTGTTGCCGGTGCCGGTCTCGATGGCCTCCCACTTGTACAGCTCGGCGCCCGTGGTGGCGTCCGTGATCACGTGCAGTTCCTGCGGGGTGCCGTCGTGCTGGAACCCGCCCACGACCGTCTCGTAGGCCACGGTCGGGGTGCCGTTCGCGGCCCAGATCACCTTGCGGGCCTCGCGGTTGACGGCGGGGCTCTTGGCGTCCTCCGCCTTCGCCGCCGACAGCGCCTGCGCCTCGGCCTTGGCCGCGGGCACCTTGGCCGTGGTGGTGGCCGGCTTGATGGCGGCGCGGGTCGCCTTGACGACGGACTCCGTCGCGCCGGCCGGGGTGGACTCGACGACGAGGTCGCCGCCGAGGACCGGCAGGCCCGCGTAGGTGCGCTCGTAGCGGGTGTGGACCGTGCCGTCGGCGTCCTTGACGACGTCCCGGACGACGAGCGCCTCCTGGGCGCCGAGGCCCAGTTCCTTGGCCTGCTGCGCCTTGCCGGCGTTCGCGTCGCGGATCAGCTCGGCGCGCTGGGCGGGGGTGAGGCGGACCGACTCGGAGCCCGGTGTCGCCTGGCCGGCCGCCCGCGGCGACTGCCCGGGGGCGGCCGTCGCGGCACCGGACTGCACGGCGGCGGCGATGAGCGCGGAGACGCCGACGAGGGCGAGGGCCGCGGCTCTGCGGGAGGGGGTGTGGGAGGTGCGTCTGCGAGAGGGACTGCTGCTCAACACTGACTCCTTCTGCGCGGCCGCGGGTCACGCGGCCGGGGGAGACCGCACGGCGGGTGGGCCGCGCGGGCACAACTGGGGCCGTACGCAGAACGGTGAAGCTGTGGGGTTGCTGTGCAGTAGCAGTGGGAAGAGTGGCAGCCGACAGCGCTATCTGTCAGGAGCGCGTCAGGAAGTTGGCTGGAAACGGTTCGTTGTCCGGGAGTTCATGTTCGATATACGGAGAGATCACCACGGATCGCCCGTGGCCCCCGCCGCCGCACGACGTCCTACGTGTGCCGTCGCCCCCCCCCGTGCCGCGCCCTACGTGTGCCGCCGCTCCCCGTGCCACGTCCTACGTGTGCCGCCGCTCCCCGTGCCACGTCCCCCACAGCGCCGCGTACGCCCCGCCCGCCCGCACCAGCTCGTCGTGCGTGCCGAGTTCGGTCAGCCGGCCGTTCTCCATCACGGCGACCCGGTCCGCGTCGTGCGCGGTGTGCAGCCGGTGGGCGATGGCGATGACCGTACGCCCGCGCAGCACGGCGGCCAGGGCGCGCTCGGTGTGCCGGGCGGTCGCCGGATCCAGCAGGGCCGTCGCCTCGTCCAGGATCAGCGTGTGCGGGTCCGCCAGCACCACCCGCGCCAGGGCGAGCTGCTGCGCCTGCGAACCGTCGATGCGGCGCCGGTCCGCGCCCACCTCCGCGTCGAGACCGCCCGGCAGCTCCCGCACCCAGTCGGCGGCACCGACCGCGGCCAGCGCCGCCCACAAGTCCTCTTCCGTCGCGGCCGGTTCGGCGATCAGGAGGTTCTCGCGGACCGTGCCGAGGAAGACGTGGTGCTCCTGGGTCACCAGGACGACCTGCCGGCGCAGCGCCTCCGGAGCCAGATCCGCGACCGGCACCCCGCCCACCGTGACCGAACCCGCCGTCGGCGCGTCCACGCCCGCCAGCAGCCGGCTCAGCGTCGTCTTGCCCGCACCCGACGGGCCCACCACCGCGAGCCGCTCCCCGGGCCGCACCGTCAGGTCCACCCCGCGCAGCACCTCGCCGCCGCGGTCGTAGGCGTACCGCACGCCCGTCACGTCGATCCGGTCGTCCGCCGGGGCCGGCGCGCCCTCCTCCGGTCCGGACCGCGGGACCCGTGCCAGCCCCTCCACCCGCGCGAACGAGGCGCCACTGCCCTGGAGTTGCTCGACGCGCATCAGGATCTCGTCGAGCGGCCCGGTGAACTGCCGCAGGTACAGGGCCGCCGCCACCACCGCCCCGAGGCTCAGCGCCCCCCGCGCGTGCAGCATCCCGCCCACCAGCAGGACCCCCGCGACGGGCAGCGAGTACGACACCTCCACCACCGGGAAGAACACGCTCCGCAGGAACAGCGTGTGGAACCGTGTGCGGCGCGAGGCCTCCAGCGCGTCCCGGCTCGCCGCCGTCCGCCGCTCCTGGAGCCGGAACGCCTCCACCGTGCGGGCCCCGCCCGCGGTCTCCGCGAGGACGTCGGCGACCTCCGAGGTGGCCGCGCCCTCGGCGAGGTACCCGGCGCGCGCCCGCCGCAGGTACCAGCGCAGCACCCACCAGATCGGCGTCAGCCCGAGCACCCCGACCGCGCCCAGCAGCGGGTCGATCACGAACACCGCGCCCAGCAGCAACAGCGCCTGCACGGTGCAGACCAGCAGTTCGGGCCCGGCGTCCCGCAGCGTCGTGCCCACCGCCGCCACGTCGGCGGTGCCGCGGGTGGTGAGGTCGCCGGTGCCGGCCCGTTCCACGACCGACGCGGGCAGCGCCAGCGTCCGCTCGACGAAGCCCTCCCGCACCCGTGCGAGCGTCCGCTCCCCGAACCGGTGCCCCGCGTACCGGGCCCAGCGGGCCAGCAGCAACTGCGCCAGCGCGCACCCCAGGATGGCCGGAGCCAGCCGGTCCACCGCCGCGACGCCGCCGCCGGAGCGCACCTCGTCGATGATCCGGCCGAGCAGCCAGGGCCCGGCCAGACCGGCCGCGGCGGCCAGCACGTTGAGCGCCAGGACGGCGGCGAAGGCCCGCCCGTCGGCCCGCACCAGACGGCCGGTGGCCCGCCGCACCTCGGCCGGCGAGGCCGCCGGAAGCCGCCCCGACGCCCCCTCGCCGCCCCCGGCCGGAACCTTCCCACCAGTCCCACCAGCCCCGCCGGACCCGCCGGACCCGCCCGAGCCACTCGCCGTCATCGCACAGCCCCCTCGACGGGCCCGTCCCCTGCCCCGCCGCTGCTGCACGGGCTCCGTGTGTCCTGCGTGTCCCGCGAGGCCTGCGCGCTCGGCGGGACCGGGGTGTCCCGCGTGACCTCCGCCTCCTCCGCGTCCCGCGCCACCAGCGCCCGGTACCCCGGCTCCGTCTCCAGCAGCTCCCGGTGCCGGCCGCTCGCCGCGACCTTCCCGTCGACCAGGTACAGCACCCGGTCCGCGTGGTCGAGCAGCAGCGGGGAGGTGCTCGTCACGACGGTCGTCCGGTCGGCGCGCGCCTCGCGCAACCGCCGAGCGATCGCCGCCTCGGTGTGCGCGTCGAGCGCCGACGTCGGCTCGACGGCGAGCAGCACCTCGGGGTCGGCGAGCAGCGCCCGCACCAGCCGTACGCGCTGCCGCTGGCCACCGGACAGGCTGCGGCCCCGCGCCGCCACGGGGGAGTCGAGCCCGTCGGGCAGGCCCTGCAGGATGTCCTCGGCGGCGGCCGCCCGCAGCGCCCGGTCGATCTCCGCGGCGGACGCGTCGCGCCGCCCGCCCACCAGCTCGCGCAGGCTGCCGGCGAACAGGTCCGCCTCGTTGTCCGCGACCAGGATCCGCTCCCTCACCCGCGCCGTTCCCACCTCGTCGAGACGTACGCCGCCCCAGGTGACGTCGGTCGGCCCGTACCGGCCCAGCCGGTCGATCACGGCGGCCGTGTCGGCGGGCCGCCCACCGGCCAGCGCCGTCAGCAGACCGGGCACGACCCGCACACCGGAGGCGGGGTCGTACAGCACCGCCGGACCGGCCGGCGCGTCGGCGGTGCCGCCCGCCGGGTCGTCCGGCTCCAGCCGCAGCAGCCGTACGACCCGGCGGGCGGCGACCACACCCCGGCTGAGCTGGTAGCCCATGTCCACGATGAACGCGACCGGGCCGACCAGTACGGCCACGTAGCCGTACACCGCCACCAGCTCGCCGACGGTCAGCTCGCCCCGGGCCGCGAGCCGGGCCGCCAGCCAGGTCACCACGGCGAGGAACACCGTCGGCAGGCCCACGCCGAGGGCCTGCATCCAGCTGGTGACCGAGCCGACCCGGTAGCCCTGGGCGCGCAACCGCTGCGAGTCGCGGTGGAAGGCGTCCGCGAACAGGTCCTTGCCCCCGAGGCCGTTGAGCACCCGCAGGCCGCCCGCGAGGTCGCCGATCCGCGCGGTGAGCACCCCCTGCCGCTCCCGGTACTCGCCCTCGGCGCCCTGGAGCCGCCCCATCAGCGGGCCGACCAGCACGGCGATCACCGGCATCCCCAGCAGTACGACCGCCGCGAGCAGCGGCGAGACCGACAGCAGCACCCCGGCGACGACGACGTAGACGACGACCGAGCCGATGCCCGGTCCGATCACCGTCAGGGCCGTGGCGATGGGCTGCACGTCGCCGACGCCGATCGTGACCACCTCCCCGGCTCCGACCCGGCGCGGCAGCGCGGCGCCCAGCCGGACCGTGTGCCCGACGACCACCTTCACCGTGCGGAAGTTGGCGTCCATGCGCACCTGGGTCATGGTGCGGTGCCGCATGATGCTCACCCAGGCGTTGAACGCCCCCACCAGCAACAACGCGGCCGTCCAGCCCACCAGCGCGGCCGTGTCACCACCCTCGAGACCGTCGTCGACCGCCCTCGACATCAGGTACGGCGCGACCGCCAACAGCACCATCCAGACGCTGGACAGCACCGCTCCCGCCACCGCCCGCCCCGGCTGGCGGCAGGTCAGCCACCACAGGTACGACCAGCCGCCGCGGCAGTCGGGCGTGCCGGGGTCGGCGTAGGCGTCGATCGGCCGCCGTCCCGTGCGCCGGACCCTCACGCGAGGCTGTCCCGCCAGGCGCGGTGCAGGTCCGCGAACCGGCCGGTGCCCGCGACGAGTTCGTCCGGGGTGCCGTCCTCGACGATCCGTCCGTGCTCCATGACGAGCACCCGGTCGGCGATCTCCACGGTCGACAGCCGGTGCGCGATCACCACCGCCGTACGGCCCCTCAGGACCGTCGCCATCGCCGCCTGCACGGCCCGCTCGCCGGGCACGTCGAGCGAACTGGTCGCCTCGTCGAGGATCAGCACCGCCGGGTCCGCGAGCAACGCCCGTGCGAAAGAAACGAGTTGGCGCTGACCGGCGGAGATGCGGCCGCCGCGCCTGCGGACGTCCGTGTCGTAGCCGTCGGGCAGCGCGCTGATGAACTCGTGCGCGCCGATGGCCTTCGCCGCCCGCTCGATGTCCTCCCGGCTCGCGTCCGGCCGTCCGAGCGCGATGTTGTCGGCGACCGTCCCGGAGAACAGGAAGGCCTCCTGCGTCACCATGACCACCCCGCGCCGCAGCTCGGCCGTCGCCAGCTCGCGCAGATCGACGCCGTCGAGCAGCACCCGGCCCGCCGTCGGGTCGTAGAAGCGGGCGAGGAGCTTGGCCAGGGTGGACTTCCCGGCGCCGGTCGAGCCGACCACCGCGACCGTCTGTCCGGCGGGCAGGGTGAGGTCGAAGCGGGGGAGGACCTCGCCACCGGTGCGGTAGCCGAAGCCGACGCCGTCGAAGACGACCTCGCGGCCGGGCATGCCCGACCGGCGGGCCGGCAGCTCCCGGGGCGCGGCCGGCTCGGGCACGGACGGCTCCTGGGCCAGCAGTCCCGCGATCTTCTCCAGGGAGGCCGCCGCCGACTGGTAGGAGTTGAGGAACATGCCGAGCCGGTCGATCGGGTCGTACAGCCGCCGCAGGTACAGCACCGCCGCGGCCAGCACGCCCAGCGCCAGCGAACCGTCCGCCACCCGTTGGGCGCCCCACAGCACGATCAGCGCGACGGCGGTGTTGGCGACCAGCCGGGAACCGACGACGTAGCGGGCCATCTCCAGCAGGGCGTCGCCGTTGGTCCGCTCGTGCCGCTGGTTCAGGACCCGGAAGTCGGCCTCGTTGACGGCCTCGCGGCGGAAGGCGCGCACCGGCCGGATGCCGTTGACCGTCTCCACGAACTTCACGATCACGGCGGCGATGGCCGTGGACCGGGCGGTGAACACCCGGCCCGCGCGCCGCTGGTAGACCCGGACGAGGAGGTACAGCGGCCCGAACGACGCCACCGCCACCGCACCGAGGCCCAGGTCCAGCCAGAGCAGCATCGCCGAGATGTAGAGGAAGGACAGGACGACCGTCACCAGCTCCTGGAGGCCCTCGCTGAGCAGTTCGCGCAACGACTCCACGTCGGTGGTGGAGCGGGAGATGAGCCGGCCCGAGGTGTAGCGCTCGTGGAAGTCGACGCTCAGCGCCTGCGCGTGCCGGAAGATCCGGCCGCGCAGATCCAGCAGCACGTCCTGGTTGACGCGGGCGGAGGCGATCAGGAACGCGTACTGGAGCCCGCCGCCGGCCAGCGCGCACCCCAGGTAGCCGACGCCCACCGCGACCAGCGGTCCCAGGTCGTCCTCCCGGAACGCCGGCACGGCACGGTCGATGGCGTACGCCACCAGCAGCGGACCCGCCTGCACGGCCGCCTGCTGGAGCAGCAGCAGGAACGTGGTGAGGGCGACGCGCGTCCTCATCGGAGCGAGCAGCGAGCGCAGCAGGGTGCCGGTGGCGCCCGGCGGGGTGGGCAGGACGTCCCGGTCGAAGGCGTCGGCGTCCTCCCGGGCGGCCGTCAGGTCCCGCTCGTCGTCGGCGGTGGAGGAGGCGGTCGTGGGCGCGGTCATCGGCGGTCGGCCTCCTGGTCCCCGGACATCAGACGGGCGTACTCGGCGTGGGTGCGGAGCAGTTCGTGGTGGGTGCCCACGGCGGTGATCCGGCCGCCCGACAGCAGGGCGACCCGGTCGGCGAGCAGCACGGTGGACGGCCGGTGCGCGACGATCAGCGCGGTCGTGTCGGCGAGGACGCGGCGCAGGGCGGCCTCCACGGCGGCCTCCGTGTGGACGTCCAGCGCGGACAGCGGGTCGTCGAGCACGAGGAACCGGGGCCGGCCCACCACCGCCCGCGCCAGCGCGAGTCGCTGCCGCTGCCCGCCGGACAGGCTCAGCCCCTGCTCACCGACCTGGGTGCGGGTGCCCTGCGGCAGCGCGTGCACGAACTCGGCCCGGGCGACGGCCAGCGCCCGCTCCAGGTCGCCGTCGTCCGCGTCGCCGCCGGCGCCCATCAGCACGTTCTCCCCGACGCTCGCGGAGAACAGCGTCGGCTCCTCGAAGGCGACGGCCACCTTCGCGCGCAGCTCCTCGCGGGGCATCGCGGTGATGTCCTCGCCGTCGAGCGTGATCCACCCGGAGGTCACCTCGTGCAGCCGCGGCACGAGCGCGGTGAGCGTGGTCTTCCCGCTGCCGGTGGCGCCCACCAGCGCCATGGACTCGCCGGGCCGGATGTGCAGGTCGACACGGTCGAGGACGGGCGGGGAACCGGGCTCGGCGTCGGGGTAGCGGAAGGTGACCCCGTGGAACCGCAGGCCCCCTTCGGGGGACGACGCGTAGCCGCCGGAGGCTGCCGAGGCCGGAGCCGGGTCCTCCGTGACGGGGACCGCCGGAGCCGAGCTCTCCGTGACGGGGGCCGGGGGCGGGGCCGGCGCCCGCCCGACGGGCACCCGGTCGTCCTCCGGCTCCGCGTCCATCACCTCGAAGTACCGTTCCGTGGCCGTCGCGGCCTCCTGGCTCATCGCCAGCAGGAAGCCGATGGAGTCCACCGGCCAGCGCAGGGCGAGGGCCGTGGAGAGGAAGGCGACCAGCGTGCCCGCGGACAGTTCGCCGTCCGCGACCTGCACCGTCCCCAACACCAGCGCCGCGCCGATCGCCAGCTCGGGCAGGGTCACGATGACCGCCCAGATCGTCGCCAGCAGCCGCGCCTTGTGCAGTTCCGTCCCGCGCAGTGTCGACGACAGCTCGCGGAAGGCCCGCGCCTGGCTGCGGTGCCGGCCGAAGCCCTTGACGATCCGGATGCCGAGGACGCTCTCCTCGACGACCGTCGTCAGGTCGCCGACCTGGTCCTGGGCGCGTCGCGCCACGCGCGCGTACCGGTTCTCGAAGACCACGCACATGACGATCACGGGGATCGCGGGCCCGAGGATGACCAGCCCGAGCGTCCAGTCCTGAAGCAGCATGATGGTCACGCCGACGAGGATCGTCACCCCGTTGACCAGGAGGAACGTCAGCGGGAAGGCGAGGAACATGCGCAGCAGCATCAGATCGGTGGTGCCCCGGGACAGCAGCTGCCCCGACGCCCACCGGTCGTGGAAGGCCACCGGCAGCCGCTGCAGGTGCCGGTACAGGTCGGCCCGCATCTCCGCCTCGACGTGCGACAGCGGCCGCGCCACCAGCCAGCGCCGCAGCCCGAACAGGAGCGCCTCCGCGACCCCGAGCAGCAGCAGGTACAGCGCCCCCAGCCAGACGCCCGCCGGGTCCCGGTCCGCGACCGGCCCGTCCACCATCCACTTGAGGACGAGCGGGATCACCAGCCCCGTGCAGGAGGCGATGACCGCGATGGCCGCGGCGGTGGACAGCCGCGCCCGGACGGGCCGCACGTACGGCCACAGGCGCAGCAACGTCCGTACGGCGGAACGGTCCTTGGCGGGCGCAGGTGTCGTGAGCATCAGGAGCGAGCCTACAAATCACCACTGACGACGCCCACCGAGTTTCGGCCGGTCCGGGCTCGGTCCTCGGACCTACGACCTGCGTGTTCGGGCCCTCGAACGGGTCGGACGCGGGTCCCGGCGGCGGGCGGGCGTCATCCGATCGGCCGATGCGGTTCCGAGCCGGTCCTCGGCCGTGTCACCGGTCAGCGGTCGGCGACGCGCATCTCGAACCAGGTCGTCTTGCCGCGCGGCAGCAGGTCGACGCCCCAGCGGTCGGACAGCTTGTCGACGAGGAACAGCCCCCGGCCGCTGACGTCCAGCTCCTGGACCGGCATCAGACAGGGCAGCCCCCGTGAGGGGTCCCGGACCTCGACGCGGATCCAGCCCCGCCGCCTGCGCAGGCGCAGCCCGAAGACGCGGGCACCGGTGTGGCGTACGGCGTTGCCGACGAGTTCCGAGACGAGCAGGACGGCGTCCTCGGTCATCCTGGGGGTGAGCTGCCAGCGGCGGAGGACGACGACCTGGGTGAGGCGCCGGGCCGTGGCGGCGGATTCGGGGCGGGACGGCAGCTGGACCTCCGCGTCCGTGGGGTCACCGAACAACTCCAGTGCCTTGAGTCCCTGTTCGTCCTCGACCGCAGGCGACCAGCGTGCCGCGGCCACACGCCCGTGCCCCCGCGGCTGTTCGATACCCTCCAGCCCCGCCATGCCCCCATCATGGCGGCCCGGGGCCTCGCGCGGGGCCGTTCCGGGGGAATACGCCCCCCGGAAGACCCCATTCCGCCCGAATCGGTCGGCAGGCGCCGGAGGTGCTCGGGCGGAGGACGCATCCCTTCTGACCTGCGACGACACCTCGTCGAGGGGCGATCGGCGGGCTTCCTCGGCGAGGCGGCCCCGAGGTCACCGCACGGTTCCGGTGAAGCGCCCCATCGGGGGACCCGCACAGGGTTTGGGCGGGACCCCGGGCGGGACCCCGGCCGTGGCCTGGATGAGGTGCTCCGTCAATTGCAAGGGTTCCAGGGGACCTTCGGCGAGACGAGGCTCACATCAGCCCCGTCCCGGGGGCCGGCGGAACGGCCTCACCGGAACTTCGCCTTGCCCGGCCCCTCCTCCACGAAGCTGCGCATGCCGGTCTCCCGGTCCGGGGTGGCGAACAGGCCCGCGAACCAGTTCCGCTCCACCGCGAGACCCGTCTCGATGTCCGTCTCCAGACCGGTGTCGACCGACTCCTTGGCCGCCCGCAGCGCGAGCGCCGGACCCTGCGCCAGCTTCGCCGCCCACGCGTGCGCCTGCGCGTACACCTCGCCGGCCGGGACCACCCGGTCCACCAGCCCCAGCGTCAGCGCCTCGTCCGCCTTCACCGTGCGGCCGGTGAAGATCAGGTCCTTCGCCCTGGACGGGCCGATCAGCCGGGACAGCCGCTGGGTGCCCCCCGCGCCCGGGATCAGACCGAGCAGGATCTCCGGCTGGCCCAGCTTCGCGTTGTCCGCGGCGATCCGGAAGTCCGCGCACAGCGCCAGCTCGCAGCCGCCGCCCAGCGCGTATCCGGTCACGGCGGCGACCACCGGCTTGGGGATGCGGGCCACCGCCGTGAAGGCGTCCTGGAGGGCGCGGGCGCGCAGGACCATGGCCGTGTGGTCCATGAGCTGCATCTCCTTGATGTCCGCGCCCGCCGCGAACACCTTCTCGCCGCCGTACACGACGACGGCCCGCACGTCGTCACGGCGGCCCGCCTCCTCGGCGAGTTCCTTCAGCCGGTCCTGGGTGGCGACGTTCAGCGCGTTCATGGGCGGGCGGTCCAGGCGCAGCGTGCCGACGCCCTCGGAGACTTCGAGATTCACGGTCATGCCAGCAGGTTAACGGCCACTAACGGGACCGGGCCCGGTGCCGTGGGTCACAGCACCGGGCCCGCCGTCGCGCGAGAACCGCGGGGAGCTACTTCGTCCACTCCGCCCACGGGATGTTCCAGCCGTTGAGGCCGTTGGACGGGGAGACCGTCGGGTCGGTGGAGTTCTTCACGACCACCACGTCGCCGGTCATCGAGTGGTTGAAGAACCAGGCGGCCGGCACGCCGCTGTCGTAGCCGCCGCGCACGTCCCGCAGGCCGATGCAGCCGTGGCTGGCGTTGTAGTTGCCGAAGGCGTCGCCGCCCCAGTAGTTGCCGTGCACGAAGGTGCCGGAGTCGGTCAACCGCATGGCGTGCGGGACGTCCTTGATGTCGTACTCGCCGTCGTAGCCGACCGTGTCGCCGTTCATGCGGGTCACCGTGAACTTCTCACTGATGACCATCTGGCCGTTCCAGGTGGCGTAGCCGGCCTTGCCGGTGGTGACCGGGAGGGTCTTGACGACCTTGCCCTCCTGCATGACCTGCATCGTGTGCTTCCTGGCGTCCACGACGGACACCTGGTCGCGGCCAATGGTGAAGGAGACCGTCTTGGACTGCTTGCCGTAGACGCCCTTGCGGCCCTCGACGCCGTCGAGGTTCAGCTCGACCGTCACCTTGGTGCCGGCCTTCCAGTACTTCTCGGGCCGGAAGTCGAGGCGGTCGTTGCCGAACCAGTGACCCTGCACGTCGACGGCCGGGACCGTCTTGATCCTGATGGCCTTCTCGACGTCGTCCGGCGCGGTGATGCCCCGCGTGAAGCGGACCGAGAACGGCATGCCGACGCCGACGGTGGAGCCGTCCTCGGGAGTGAAGGTGCCGACGAAGGTGTTCTCGGGCGTCAGCGTGGTGAAGGACGCGTCCTCGGCGGCCGTACGGCCCTCGGCGTCCTTGGCGACCGCGTGCACCTGGTACTTGGTGGCGGCGGCCAGATGGGTGCTCGGCGTCCAGCCGGCGCCGTCCGCGGAGATCTCGCCGTCGACCTTCGCACCCCCGGCGTCCTTGACGACGACCTCGGTCAGCTTGCCCTTGGCGGCCGTCACCTTCAGGGCGCCGCTGGTGTCGACGGACTTCGCGCCGTCCTTCGGGGCGATCGAGACGACCGCCTCCGACTGCCCGCTCGCCGCGGTCGCGGCGCCCGAACCCTTGCCGTCCTGCGTCTTCTCCGCCCCGGAAGCCCCGCCCCCGCAGGCCGTGACGGTCAGCAGCAGTCCTCCGACGAGCAGCGCCAGCCGCCTGTCGAGGCCGTGCCGGCGCCCACCAACCGATGCCCCCGATATCGGTCGCACGTTCAAGTCCGTTCTCCCCTCCCCCGGGCCGGTCGGGCCCGCACGCAGGCACGTCCCCTGCGCTGCGCGCATATTAACCACATGGTCAGCGGCCCCGGTGACCCCGGAATGTCACCGTTCCGTCCCAACTTGGACCATGGGAGGAGAGGGGGGAGGGAAGCGACGCCCGGACGTCAGTTCACCGCGCTGCCGGCGCTCCACTCCCTCCAGTTCATGTTCCAGCCGCCGAGCCCGTTGTCCGGGGCGACCGTCCTGTCCTTGCTGCGGACCACCTCGACGACGTCCCCGACGAGACTGCGGTCGAAGAACCAGCCCGCGGGGGTGTCCGCGCCGCCGCCCTTCACGTCCCTGAGGCCCACGCACCCGTGACTGAGGTTGACCCGCCCGAAGGACTGCGGCGACGCCCAGTAGTTGCCGTGCAGGAAGGTGCCCGACTCGGTGAGCCGCATCGCGTGCGGCACGTCCGGGATGTCGTACTCGCCCTTGCCGTTCTTCTTCTTGAAGCCGACGGTGGCGCCGTTCATCCGGGTCAGCTCCAGCATCTCCGTGACCACCATCTTGCCGTTGTACGTCGTCGTCTTCGGGGCTCCGGCGGTGATGGGCACGGTGGCGAGCAGCTCGCCCTCGCGCCGCACCTGCATGGTGTGGTCGGCGGCGTCGACGAGGGAGACCTGGTGGCGGCCGACGCTGAAGGAGAACGTCCGGTGCTGGAGCCCGTAGACGCCGGGCGCCCCCTCGACGTCACGCAGGCGCAGGGAGACGGTGACGCGGGTGCCGGGCTTCCAGTAGTGCTCGGGGCGGAAGTCGAGCCGGGAGGTGCCGAACCAGTGCGGCCGGACCTCGACGGCCGGCTCGGCGCTCACGTGGACGGCGCGCTCGACGGCGGCACGGTTCTCGATCTCGCGGCTGAACTCCAGGGACACGATCATCCCGGTGCCGACCGTCGAGCGGTTCTCCGGCGTGACGTACCCGATGAACCGCTCCTCGGGGACGTGCGTCGTGAACGTGGTGTGCCGGGCCGAGCGGTGTCCGCCGCCGTCCACGGCGACCGCGTCGACCGTGTAGCGGGCGGCGAGCGCGAGCCGGTCGTCCGCCGGGCGCCAGCTGCGGCCGTCCGCGGAGATCCGGCCCGGCACCTCGGTCTCCTGCGCGTCCTGCGACTTGACGACCCGCACCGACTCCAGCCGCCCGTCGGGCACCCGGACCCGCAGCGCCTGGCCGGGACGCACCTCCCGGGTGCCGTCCTGCGGGGTGACCCGGATGGTGTCCTCGGGCGCCGGGGGTTTGCCCAGTACGCCGTCGAGCCCGCTCCTGCCGTCCCCGCTGCATCCGGCGGCTCCCGCCAGCAGTCCTGCCCATGTCAGTACGGCGGTCAGTGCGACCCCCGCGCGCCGTGCGCGCCCAGTTACGTGCCTCACGCGCTGGACAACGACGGGGCACGCTCCGGGGAAACGTGAGTGCGAGGCACGCGCTGGGCAGAACAGGGGGGAGGACGACGCCGAGGGAGCAGCGGCCGGGACGCCGTACGCGCCGGGCCCGCGTCGTGCCACGAGCCGCGGGAGGCTGAACGGTGTCCAGCGCAGCCGAGCAGGAGGAGGTGGCGGAGGAGCGCCCCGCCGCGTCCGCCATCGTGAACAGGGCACCGCGCAGGACGCCCGGCGTGCCCGTGCGGCCCGGCGCGTCCACGCCGCTCGGCGCCCGCTTCCGGGTCGGCCCCGACGGGGTCGCCGGTACCAACTTCGCCCTGTGGGCGGGCGGCGCGGAGGCCGTCGAGCTGTGCCTCTTCGACGACCGGGGCCGTGAGACCCGCGCCCGGCTGACGGAACTCACGCACGAGATCTGGCACGGCTTCGTGCCCGGTGTGATGCCCGGCCAGCGCTACGGCTACCGGGTGCACGGCCGCTGGGACCCGTGGACCGGCGCCCGCTGGAACCCGGCGAAACTGCTCCTCGACCCGTACGCCCGTGCCGTGGACGGCGAGTTCGGCCTGCCGCCCGAGGTGTACGGACACGTCCGCGACTGGCCCCAGCAGCAGTTCGCCGACACCGTCCGCGACGAACGGGACTCCGCGCCGCACGTCCCCAAGGGCGTCGTCGTCCACGACGACGACGACTGGGCCGACGACCGCCGCCCCAAGACCCCCTGGGCGGACTCGGTCATCTACGAGCTGCACGTCCGCGGCTTCACCATGCGGCACCCCGGCGTCCCCGAGGAACTGCGCGGCACCTACGCCGGCCTGGCGCACCCGGCCGCGATCGAGCACCTGGCCGGCCTGGGCGTCACGGCCGTCGAACTGCTCCCGGTCCACCAGTTCGCCCACGAGGACCACCTGCTGCGCAGGGGACTGCGCAACTACTGGGGCTACAACTCCATCGGCTACTTCGCCCCGCACGCCGGATACGCCTCCGCCGGGACGACGGGCGGACAGGTCGGCGAGTTCAAACGGATGGTGCGCGCGCTGCACGCGGCGGGCATCGAGGTCATCCTCGACGTGGTCTACAACCACACCGCGGAAGCGGGCGAGCTGGGCCCGACGCTGTCCCTGAAGGGCGTCGACAACCGCGGCTACTACCGGTTGCAGCCGGACGCCCGCCGGTACGCCGACTACACGGGCTGCGGCAACACCCTGCACGTGGTCCAGCCGCACGTGCTGCGCCTGATCACGGACTCGCTGCGCTACTGGGTCACGGAGATGGGCGTCGACGGCTTCCGTTTCGACCTGGCCGCCGCCCTCGCCCGCTCCATGCACGACGTGGACATGCTGTCGCCGTTCCTCGCGGTGATCGCGCAGGACCCGGTGCTGCGGCGGGTCAAGCTGATCGCGGAACCCTGGGACGTGGGATCGGGCGGCTACCAGGTGGGCGCCTTCCCTCCGCTGTGGACGGAGTGGAACGACCGCTACCGCAACGCCGTACGCGACTTCTGGCGGCACGCCCTGCCGGACGTCCGCGAGATGGGCTACCGCCTGTCCGGTTCCAGCGACCTGTACGCCTGGGGCGGCCGGCGCCCCTACGCCTCCGTCAACTTCATCACCGCCCACGACGGATTCACCCTGCGCGACCTCGTGTCCTACGAGCGCAAGCACAACGAGGCCAACGGCGAGGGCAACCGGGACGGCACGGACGACAACCGCTCCTGGAACTGCGGGACCGAGGGGGAGACGGACGACGAGCGCATACGTGCGCTGCGGCGGCGGCAGCTGCGCAACCTCATCACCACGCTGCTGCTGTCGACCGGCGTGCCGATGCTGGTCGCGGGCGACGAACTGGGCCGCACCCAGCACGGCAACAACAACGCGTACTGCCAGGACGACGAGACCAGCTGGCTGGACTGGAGCCTGCTGGAGGACCCCGGCTGGAAGGCCCTGTACGACCTGACCGCCCGCCTGATCGCCCTGCGCCACCGCCATCCCGTGCTGCGCCGCCGGGCGTTCTTCTCCGGCCGGGCCCACTCCGCGGACGGGCTGCGCGACCTGGCCTGGTTCACCGCCCGCGGCACGGAGATGACGGAAGGGGACTGGTACGCGCCCGCGGCGACGCTCGGCATGTACCTCTCCGGCCGGGACATCCCCGGCCGCGACGAGCGGGGCGCCCCGATCACGGACGACAGCTTCCTCGCCCTCCTGCACGCCGGCGACCGCCCCGCCCACTTCGTCCTGCCCGGCCCGCCCTGGGCGGAACGCTACGAGGTCGTGGTCGACACCTCCGGCGAGGACCAGGACACCGCCCCGGCCGTCACCCACAGGGCGGGGACGGGGGTGACGCTTCCGGCCCGGTCGGTACTGCTGCTGCGGGTGTCCTCCTGAGGGCGGCTCCCGCACCCGCGCCACCGGGCGGTGAGCAGCGCCTCCGCCCCCACCGGCACGTAACCCGCCGCCTGGAACGCCCGCATGCTGCGGGCGTTCCCCGGGGAGATCTGCGCCCACACCGGCTCGCCCCCGGTGAGGTGCCGGGCCGCCGTCACCAGGGCCCGCCCCAGCCCCCGGTGCCGTACGTCCTCGTCGACCTCGACCGCGACCTCCAGCCGCCCGCCGATCCCGCGGCCCAGGACCAGCACCCCGCCGTCCGCGGCCCACACCCGCACGTCGTCGCGCCGCTCGCGCGAGCGGACCACCCGGGGATGGTCCGGATCGCGGAGCTCCGTCAGCCGCACGGCCGGCCCGCCCGCGAGGGGGCGGCCCACCACCATCGCGTCGACCGTGTCGGTCCGGCGGCCCGTGCGGTCCATGAACGCCGTCAGGAAGCGGGCGTTCAGCGTCGCGGCCAGCGCGTCGCAGTCGGTCGCGCGCAGGGTCGCGTGCACCCACTCCGGGTCCTCGTCGGTGAACACCACCGAGTGCGCGGTGAAGGACAGCACGCCCGCGTCCCGCCGGCAGGACTGGGGAACGACCGTCGTCCGGCCGTCCGCGGGCGGGAACACGCCCCGCGCCGCCGCGTCGAGAATGTCCCGCAACGTCTCCACCGTGCTCCTTGAGTCTCCACCCGCTGGAAGGCCCAGACTCACACACGTGACTGACGACGGCACCGCGCTCCTCACCATCGGCGAGCCGGCCAGGACCACCGGCCTGGACCGGCTCACCGCCGCGGCCGACGTCCGGATCGCCCGCTACCGCCGGTTGTCGGCCGTCGTGAACGGTCTGGAACCCGCCTCGGCCTACGAGCAGGAGTTCGGCCGGGTGGTGGCCGCACTGCGCGCTCACCCGGACCGTTAATCTGACCTGCGTCAGAACGACGGCAACACAGCACCGCAAGGTATGACGAAGAGGGGCGGACCGGTGGCGGACATCGAAGAAGCACGCAAGCAGTTCCAGCGGATCGACGCGGACGGTGACGGATTCATCACCGCGGTCGAGTTCAAGACCGCCCTGGCCCAGGGGGGCGACTGGCACGTCACCGACACGGTCGCCGAGGCCGTCATCAAGACCCGCGACCTGGACGGCGACAAGGTCCTGTCGTTCGACGAGTTCTGGGCCTACCTGGACAAGTGACGCGCGAGCGGAGGGGTGCCCCGGGCGAGCCGCGGGGCGTCCCTCCGTCATCCGTGCGGCGGCGGAACGGAATAGCCGGCGACCGCCCGCGGTTGAGGCCCTCGAAAGCATGCGTGTGCATGGATCCTTCGGGAAGGGCCTGACATGAAGATCGGCATCATCGGCGCGGGCAACATCGGCGGCAATCTCACCCGGCGGCTCACCGCCCTCGGCCACGACGTCTCCGTGGCCAACTCCCGCGGCCCGCAGACGCTCACGGAGCTGGCGAAGGAGACGGGCGCGACGCCCGTCGAGGTCACCGAGGCGGCGCGCGGCGCCGAGGTCGTCGTCGTCACGATCCCGCTCAAGGCGGTCCCTGACCTGCCCTCCGGCATCCTCGACGGTGCGGCCGAGGGCGTCGCCGTCATCGACACGGGCAACTACTACCCGCAGCAGCGCGACGGACGGATCGACGCCATCGAGGACGAGGGCATCACCGAGAGCCGCTGGACCGAGCGCCGGATCGGCCACCCGGTGGTCAAGGCGTTCAACGGCACCTACGCCCAGGACATCCTGGACCGCCCCCTTCCGGCCGGCGCCCCCGGCCGCATCGCCCTGCCCGTCGCGGGCGACGACGAGGCCGCCAAGGCCAAGGTCCGGTCCCTGATCGACGAACTCGGCTTCGACACCGTCGACGCGGGCGGCATCGACGACTCCTGGCGCCAGCAGCCCGACACCCCGGTGTACGGCCTGCGCGGCGGGGTCGACGAGGTCACCCGGGCCCTGGCGGCGGCGTCCCCGGAGCGCCCGGCGGCCTTCCGGGGCTGAGCCGCTCAGTCCACCGTCGCCCACGCCCGCAGCGCCGCCCGGCTGGCGAACCTCGCCACGTTCGTGTCGAGGGGCTCGTCCGTGTACTGGTGGAAGCGCCACTTCGCCTTGACGCGGGGCTTGCCCGCGGTGACGTAGTCGGCTATCCAGAGGCCGTCGCCGGCGTACGAGGTGTCGTCGACGTCCAGCCAGTAGGTCCTGTTGCAGTACAGGACGATCCGGTTGCGCGGCCGTAGCTTCTTGAGCTTCCTGATGAAACGGTCCTTCTCGGCGTTGCTCGCGTGGGTGCCCGCGCCCGTCGTCTCCCAGTCGACGGCGAGGATGTCGCCGGGGCGCTCCGGTGCCTTCGCCAGGAAGTGTTCCGCCTGGGCGCTGAGGTCGCCGGGCCACAGGAAGTGGTAGAAGCCGACGACCAGACCGGCGTCCCGCGCCCGCTTCGTCTGGGCGGCGAGCTTCGAGTTGACGTAGGTACGGCCCTCCGTCGCCTTGACGAAGACGAAGGAGAGACCTTCCGTCGGGTAGGTGGAGGACTGGTAGGCGCTGACG
This sequence comes from Streptomyces sp. NPDC051051, assembly GCF_040682975.1. Lineage (NCBI taxonomy): Bacteria > Bacillati > Actinomycetota > Actinomycetes > Kitasatosporales > Streptomycetaceae > Streptomyces > Streptomyces sp. NPDC051051. Next base: position 135,958 of record NZ_JBFBCB010000011.1, on the reverse strand, counting down.
TCGACACCACGGAGCATGGGCAACTCCCGGAAGTGCAGGAGAACGGAGGGGAGTTGTGTTATGCCCCGACACGCCGAGGCCGGAACCTCCGCTTCCGTCCCGCGGCGCGACGGCGCGACCTCAGCACTCGATGATGTTCACCGCCAGCCCGCCGCGGGCCGTCTCCTTGTACTTGACGCGTATGTCGGCCGAATGTGGTGGTGGTTCTGACCTGCTGATTCGGCACGACAAGCGCGCCTGTGCGTCATGGCAGGGATTTTTCAGGGACTTCGTGTCGCCGGATATCTGCAAGGTGTCCGACGGTGTGTGACATTCCTGAGTGAAGGCAGACGTTTGCGCCCATGCAGACGTTCGACTACTTCATCGGGTCGCTGTGTGCGTAACGCCGACGGGGTGTCTACGCATTTGCCGTGGAGGGTTTCGCCAGGCTCCGTGCAGCGCTCTGATCCGCGCAAGGGGTGGGTCGAGGCGCGGCCTCACGGTCAGACCTTGATGATGCGGACGCTGGGGCCGCAGAGCATCAGGAGGTCTTCGGGGTCCGATGTCAGGACGGTCACTGGGGCCGGCGAGGTGAGCGCGGTGGCGGCCACGATGGCGTCGAGGGCGTACTTGTGGCCGTGCAGTCCGGCCGTGGCCAGGAGCTTGCTCGCATGGCGGGCGATGGCTTCGTTGGGCGGGATGATGTTCACTCGGGAGACGGCATAGTCGAAGCGGGCCTGGTTGACCTTGGGGTCGCGTGCTTCGACGAGGGTGACGGAGCTGGTGACGACGCGGATGTCTTCGGCTTCGGCTGCCGTCAGCCACTCGGTGATCTCAGGTGTGCGTCGTACCAGTTCGGACAGGCCTTCGCAGTCCAGGACGAGCGTGCCGCTCACGCGGCGTCCGCCGAGCCGGCCGTCTCGCCGCGGAGGATCGCACGTTTGGCGTCGACGGCCGATTGGTCGACCGGGCCATGGTCGGCTTCCGCATCCTCGATGAGTTCGCGCAGCCGGTCCCGCTCCAGTTGGCGCTGGATGAGGGACTCGACGTAGGCGGACATGCCTCGCTTGCCTGTACGTGCTTTGAGGGCAGCGATGGTGCCTTCGTGGAGCGAGACCGATACGGGTCGGACGGGTCCTTCGCCGGGCGCCGGAGAGGTAGCCATGGGGCCCAGTTTAACAAGACTTTTGTTATTGGGTGGGGTGATTGTTCGATCCGCTGTGCCCGAGGGACATCACCGCTGCGCCGATGCCGCGAACTCCCAGGTCACACGCCCATCAGCGGGGGGGCCTGGGACTCCTCAGGGACTTTCCCGTCTGTCCCAGGGGAGATTCCAGGGACTTTCCGCCGTGCAGGCAGGGAAGGCCCTGACAGCGCTGAAAGATGGAAACCCGCTGCTCAGGGCCTACGGTGTCAGCACTCGATGATGTTCACCGCGAGCCCGCCCCGGGCGGTCTCCTTGTACTTGACCGACATGTCGGCGCCGGTGTCCTTCATCGTCTTGATGACCTTGTCCAGGGACACCTTGTGCGTGCCGTCGCCGCGCATGGCCATGCGGGCCGCCGTGACCGCCTTCACCGCGGCCATGCCGTTGCGCTCGATGCAGGGGATCTGGACCAGGCCGCCCACGGGGTCGCAGGTGAGGCCGAGGTTGTGTTCCATGCCGATCTCCGCGGCGTTCTCGACCTGTTCGGGAGAGCCGCCGAGGACCTCCGCCAGCGCGCCCGCCGCCATGGAACAGGCGGAGCCGACCTCGCCCTGGCAGCCGACCTCGGCACCGGAGATGGAGGCGTTCTCCTTGAAGAGCATGCCGATCGCACCGGCGGCCAGGAGGAAGCGGACGACGCCCTCCTCGTCGGCACCGGGGACGAAGTTGACGTAGTAGTGCAGGACGGCGGGGATGATGCCGGCCGCGCCGTTCGTGGGGGCGGTGACCACCCTGCCGCCCGCCGCGTTCTCCTCGTTCACCGCCATCGCGTACAGCGTGATCCACTCCATGGAGTGGGCCAACGGGTCGCCGTCCGCCCGGAGCTGACGGGCCGTCATGGCGGCGCGGCGGCGCACCCGCAGACCGCCCGGCAGGATGCCCTCGCGGGACATGCCGCGGGCCACACAGGCCTGCATCACCCGCCAGATCTCCAGCAGGCCCTCGTGGATCTCCTCCTCGGTGCGCCAGGCCCGTTCGTTCTCCAGCATCAGCGAGGAGATCGACAGACCCGTCTCCTTCGTCAGGCGCAGCAGCTCGTCGCCCGTGCGGAAGGGGTACTTCAGGACCGTGTCGTCCAGCTTGATCCGGTCCGCGCCGACCGCGTCCTCGTCGACGACGAACCCGCCGCCCACCGAGTAGTACGTCTTCGACAGCAGCTCCGCGCCCTCGGCGTCGTACGCCCACAGCGTCATGCCGTTCGCGTGGTACGGGAGGGTCTTGCGGCGGTGCAGGACGAGGTCGTCGTCGAAGGAGAACGGGATCTCGTGCTCACCGAGCAGCCGGATGCGGCCCGAGTCCTTGATCCGCTCCACCCGCGCGTCCGCCGTCTCCACGTCCACCGTGCGCGGCGAGTCGCCCTCCAGGCCGAGCAGGACGGCCTTGGGGGTGCCGTGGCCGTGGCCGGTCGCGCCCAGGGAGCCGTACAGCTCCGCGCGCACGGACGCGGCGGAGCCCAGCAGGCCCTCGTTGCGCAGACGCCGCGCGAACATGCGCGCGGCCCGCATCGGGCCGACCGTGTGGGAGCTGGACGGGCCGATGCCGATCGAGAACAGGTCGAAGACCGAGATGGCCACGGGGACTCCTCAATACGGGGTGGTGCAGAAGGTTTCCGGTGGGGTGTCCCGCCCACTGACCAGTGTGCGGGACACCCTTGCGGAAACCCGTCGGAAAACGGGAACTACTTGTTCAGACCGGGGTAGAGCGGGTGCTTCTCGGCCAGGGCCACGACCCGGGCCTTCAGGGCCTTTGCGTCGTGGGCCGGCTTGAGCGCCTCCGCGATCACGTCCGCGATCTCGGCGAAGTCCTCGGCGGTGAAGCCGCGGGTGGCGAGGGCGGGCGTGCCGATGCGCAGGCCCGAGGTGACCATCGGGGGTCGCGGGTCGTTCGGGACCGCGTTGCGGTTGACCGTGATGCCGACCTCGTGGAGACGGTCCTCGGCCTGCTGCCCGTCCAGCTCGGACTCGCGCAGGTCGACCAGGATCAGGTGCACGTCGGTGCCGCCGGACAGGACGTTGATCCCGGCCTCCCGGGCGTCCGGCGCGGTCAGCCGCTCGGCGAGGATCCGCGCGCCGTCGACCGTACGGCGCTGGCGCTCCTTGAAGTCGTCCGAGGCCGCGACCTTGAAGGACACCGCCTTCGCCGCGATGACGTGCTCCAGGGGGCCGCCCTGGAAGCCCGGGAACACGGACGAGTTCAGCTTCTTCGCGAAGGCCTGCTTGGCGAGGATGATGCCGCCGCGCGGGCCGCCCAGCGTCTTGTGGGTCGTGGAGGTGACCACGTCCGCGTACGGCACCGGGTTCGGGTGCAGGCCCGCCGCGACCAGACCGGCGAAGTGCGCCATGTCCACCCACAGGTACGCCTCGACCTCGTCGGCGATCCGGCGGAACTCGGCGAAGTCCAGCTGCCGCGGGTACGCCGACCAGCCCGCGATGATCACCTTCGGGCGGTGCTCCTTGGCGAGCCGCTCGACCTCGGCCATGTCGACCAGGCCGGCCTCGTCCACGTGGTAGGCGACCACGTCGAACTGCTTGCCGGAGAAGTTCAGCCGCATCCCGTGGGTCAGGTGACCGCCGTGCGCCAGGTCCAGGCCCAGGATGGTGTCGCCGGGCCGGGCCAGCGCGAACAGGGCGGCCTGGTTGGCGGAGGCGCCCGAGTGCGGCTGGACGTTGGCGTACTCGGCGCCGAACAGCTCCTTGACCCGGTCGATCGCGATCTGCTCGGCGACGTCGACGTGCTCGCAGCCGCCGTAGTAGCGGCGGCCGGGGTAGCCCTCGGCGTACTTGTTGGTCAGGACCGAGCCCTGCGCCTCCATGACGGCGAGCGGAGCGAAGTTCTCCGAGGCGATCATCTCGAGCGTGGACTGCTGGCGGCGCAGCTCGCCGTCGACCGCCGCGGCGATCTCCGGGTCGAGCTCGTGCAGGGGCGTGTTCAGGACAGACATGCGTCTTTCGACCTCTCAGCCGGCGATGAAGGCGGTGTACTCGTCGGCGGAGAGCAGGTCGGCCGGCTCGTCCGTGACGCGTACCTTGAACAGCCAGCCGCCCTCGAAGGGGGCGGAGTTCACCAGCGACGGGTCGTCCACGACGTCCTGGTTGACCTCGGCGATCTCGCCGGTGACCGGCGCGTACAGCTCGCTGACCGACTTGGTCGACTCCAGCTCGCCGCAGGACTCGCCCGCAGTCACCGTGGCACCGACCTCGGGGAGCTGGACGAAGACCACGTCGCCGAGCGCGTTGGCCGCGTGCTCCGTGATGCCGACCGTCGAGACGCCGTCCTCGGCGCCCGACAGCCACTCGTGCTCCTTGCTGTAGCGCAGCTGCTGGGGGTTGCTCATGGCCTGAATTCTCCTGTACGCGGGGGAGTGCTGATGAAGGGGGGACTGCTGGAAACGCACGTGAGCGGCGCGGATGTGCGCAGGGTCACGCGCGGGGCCGGCCGGGGCCCGGTTTGTCGGCCGTGCGCCAGTCTCTACTTCCGGCGCTTGTAGAACGGCAGCGCCACGACCTCGTACGGCTCGTGGCTGCCCCGGATGTCCACGCCGACACCCGGCGTGCCCGGTGCCGCGTGCGCGGCGTCGACGTAGGCCATCGCGATCGGCTTGCCCAGCGTGGGGGAGGGGGCGCCGGAGGTGACCTCGCCGATCACCTCGCCGCCCGCGACCACGGCGTACCCGGCGCGCGGGACGCGGCGGCCCTCGGCGACCAGGCCGACGAGGACCCGCGGCGGGTTCGTCGCGGCGCGCTCGGCGGCCGCGGCGAGCGCCTCGCGGCCCACGAAGTCGCCGTCCTTGCCGAACTTCACGACCCGGCCGAGCCCGGCGTCGAAGGGGGTCAGCGCGGTCGACAGCTCATGGCCGTACAGCGGCATGCCCGCCTCCAGGCGGAGCGTGTCCCGGCAGGACAGGCCGCAGGGGATCAGGCCGACGCCCTCGCCGGCCTTCGTCAGGGCCTGCCACAGCTCGACGGCGTGCTCCGGCTTCACGAACAGCTCGAAGCCGTCCTCGCCGGTGTAGCCGGTGCGGGCGATGAGCGCGGGGACGCCGGCGACGGTGCCGGGCAGACCGGCGTAGTACTTCAGGCCGTCGAGGTCGGCGTCGGTCAGCGACTTCAGGACGCCGGGGGACTCCGGGCCCTGGACGGCGAGCAGCGCGTAGGCGTCGCGGTCGTCGCGCACCTCGGCGTCGAAGCCGCCGGCGCGCGCGGTCAGCGCGTCCAGGACGACCTGGGCGTTGGAGGCGTTGGCGACGACCATGAACTCGGTGTCGGCGAGCCGGTACACGATGAGGTCGTCGAGGATGCCGCCGTCGGCGTCGCAGATCATGGTGTAGCGGGCCCGGCCCACGCCCACGGCCGCGATGTCGCCGACCAGCGCGAAGTTCAGCAGGGCGCCCGCCTGCGGGCCGGTGACGGTGATCTCGCCCATGTGCGAGAGGTCGAAGAGGCCGGCCCGGGTCCGTACGGCGTTGTGCTCGTCGCGCTCGGAGCCGTAGCGCAGGGGCATGTCCCAGCCGGCGAAGTCGGTCATGGTCGCGCCCAGCGAACGGTGCAGGGCGTCGAGGGCGGTGTGGCGGAGCGGGGTACTGCTCATCGGACGTTCGTCTCCCAGGGCGACGGGGGTCCCTCCCACCCGGGCGGAGCCGGGCGTGGGGGAAGCGAGGGCGTTCCTCCCCATCTGTCATCGGAACCTGAGAGGTTCGCCATGACCGCCCGCACACGGGTCGGTCACGGCTTGCACCTTGGGTGGGGCCGCCGGAGGGCGACCCGCTTTTCAGATGTGCCTCGCCCGCGCGGTAACGGGGCCTGAGAGATTCAAGGGAGGGACTTGCTCCTTCGGCGCCCCAGCGATGCTGTCGGTGGGGACTCTCCCGCGCGGATTCAAACGGCCGGTATGCAGTTGGCGCGGCCATCATCGCACGCCCCGCCCGATCGCGGCAGGCCGCATCTGTAACCGGCCTGTGGCGTTAAGCGCATGAAAACGCGAGAGAGACCGTATTACCTTCTCTTTACGCTCGACGGGGAGAAGACTTGTCTGACCCCAGGGGAGGACGAACACGGTGAACAGGACCACGGCACTCGCGACGGGACCGGCGCTCGCGACCGGCCAGGCGCTCGCACTGCCCGCGCAGCCGCAGACCTCCGTCCGGGAGGCGGCCGACGCGCCGCCCGCCCCGGTCGTCCGCGACCTGCGCGACCGCGCCGGCCGCAGCCCGCACGGCCTGCTGTTCGCGTCCCGCGACCTCGTCGTGGTCACGGGACTGCCCGGCAGCGGCAAGTCCACGCTGATGAAGCGCGCGGTCACGGGCGTCCGCGTCGACTCCCAGGACACCCGCGACCGCTGGGACGCCCGCATGCCGCGCGCCCTGCCCTACGCCCTCTACCGCCCTCTCGTCCGCCTCGCCCACTACACCGGTCTGCGCCGCGCCCTGCGCACCGGCGAGGGCGTCGTCGTCCACGACTGCGGCACGCAGGCCTGGGTGCGGGCCTGGCTGGCCCGCGAGGCCCGCCGCCGCGGCGGCAGCCTGCACCTGGTGCTGCTCGACGTCACCGTGGACACCGCGCTGGAGGGCCAGCGCGAGCGCGGCCGGGGCGTCTCCCGGTACGCCTTCCGCCGGCACCGCAGGGCCGCCTCCCGCCTGCTGCGCGCGGCGGAGCGGGGCCGCCTCCCCGAGGGCTGCGGCTCGACGGTCCTCCTGGACCGCGCCGCGGCCGACACCCTCCGCCGCATCACCTTCACGGGCTGACCGCGGCGCGGGTGGGGGGTCGCGGTCGCCGGGGCGTCCGGTGGACGCGGGGACGGGCCCGGCACCCGATAGCCTTTCGAGCCACATCCAGTGGTTCCCAGCAGGCGGTAGGCAGATGGACTTCCCCCCGGCGGACTTCCCCGCGGACTTCCCGGCACAGGCGCATCCCCATCCCCACGGCGGATGGCCCGGCAACGAGCTGGAGGAGGTGCTCTCCGCCTCCCTCGGCGTGCCCGGGGCCGGCGGACGGATCGTGGAGGTGCTCGGCCGCAGCTTCGTGTGGGTGCCGCTGCCCGCCGGGGGCGGCCCGCACAGCGGCCCCCTGGACCTGCCCACCCTGGAGCTGGAGGGCCAGGCGTACGTGCCCGTGTTCAGCTCCGAGGAACAGTTCCGGCAGGTCGTCGGCGCGCACATGTCGTACACCGTCGCCCCGGCCGTCGAGTTCGCCCGCGGACTGCCCCCGCAGGTCGGCATCCTGGTGAACCCGGACGGCACGGTCGGCATCCCGCTGCCCCCGATGGCCGTCGCCGAGCTGTGCCGGGCCGGCCGCACCCCGCTGGACGGTCCCGCCGGCGGCGGCCGGGTCCGTCTCTACGAGCCCGACTGGCAGGACGACCCGGTGGACTTCCTGTCCGCCGCCACCGCCGAGTTCGAGGCGACCGGCGTCGTCCTGACCGCCCGCCGCTGCCTCGCCGCGATCGAGACGGCCGACCCCGTGATGTTCGTCGGCGTCGAACTCTCCCCGTGGGAGGGCGATCTGCGGGCGCTGCCCCTGGAGGCCCTCGGCAAGGCGCTCGGCCGGGCCCGGGCGCCCTGGCCGGTCAACCTCGTCCTGCTCGATGTGACGGAGGACCCGGTGGCCCGGTGGCTGAAGGAGCGCGTGCGGCCGTTCTACTCCCGGATCCACTGAACGCGTTCCGCCCCGGTGGGCGCCGGCGCCGCGAGGGCCCGGCGGGCGCCCCGGCCCGGTCCCGCCGGCGGCGGACGAGCGGGCCCCTCGGGGGGACCCGTTGTCGGCGAAGACACCTAAGCTGGTCTCCCGAAAGCGGGGCAACTTATCGAAGGGGCGGTACAGGTGAGCGCCAGCGGCATCGCGGCCGGGCAGGTCGAGCACATGCTGCGCCAGGTGACCCCCGGGCGCTACGACGCCTACGAGGCACTCCTGCGCGCCCTCGCGACCCCGGGCACCGGCCAGGTGTGGATGCTGCTGTGGCAGGGGCAGGCCGGTTCCGCCGACGCCCAGTACGGCACGATGGACGTCGAGGGGCACGGCTACGCCCCCTGTGTCACCTCCGCCCAGGAACTGTCCGCGAGCGGCTGGAACCGGTCGTACGAGGTGGTCGACGGGCTGGACGCCGCCCGCACCCTCTACCCCGACCACTACGGCCTCTGGCTGAACCCGCACGCCCCCGGCGGCGGCGTCGGCATCCCCTGGCTCGACCTGCGGCGGATCGCCACCGGTCTGGACCGCCAGCCGGCCGGGCCGCTGCGGCTGTCCGAGCCGGCCATCGAGATCCCGCAGTTCTACGCCCTGCTCGCGCAGAACGCCCACCGCACCCCGGCCCTGCGCTCCCTGCGCCGCGCCTGGGTCCAGCCGGCCCTCGGCGCGCCCTACCTCGCCCTCGGGCTCGACGTGTACGACACCTCCCCGCAGGCCGTGGACGCGGTGCGGGCGATGATGCAGCAGTCCGTCGGCGCGGTGCCGGACGGCCTGCCGGTGTCCACGGTCACCATGAGCGACGACTACGACCCGGTGGTCCTCTGGATGCGCGCCCACGCCCGCCCCTTCTACGACCGCGAGGCGCACGCGCCCGCGGCGCCGGCCGCACAGGCCCCCGCGGGCGGTTACGGCTTCCCGCCGGCCGGTCGCCACTGATGCGCCCCGCTGTCCGCCCCCGCGAGTCGACTCAGTGAATCTTCGCGCGTAGATAGGTGCGGTAAGTCCGTTTATGGACGGTTCTGTCATAACTCGTAGGCGTCCGCCCCTCGTTACCCACCGTCCGGATAACGGAATCCTCCTGAGAGCATCACGTTTACGCATCCTTTCCCCTTCAAGTCTGGCTACAGATCGCCAAAGCGTTGAAGACTCCCGCATCAGGGGTGCTTTCGCCCCTGTGTACGACGGACTGATCACGCCGCTACAGCGGCAAGTGTGGGCCGGCTACCGCCGGTTGAGAGGGGTCCCTGCCAGATGACGGCACCATTGCACGAGCCGACCGCGGAAGCGGCCCCGAGCCCGGCCGAGGAAGCGGCGGTGGCCACCGCCGACGCGAAGGCCGTACAGGGCCGTTCCCTGGGTCGGATCGCCTGGGAGCGCCTGAAGCGGGACAAGCTCGCCCTGACCGGCGGCATCGTGGTGCTCCTCCTCGTCGTGGTCGCACTGCTGGCCCCGGTGATCACCTCGATCCTGGGCCAGGACCCGAACGAGTACCACGAGAACCTCATCGACCCGCTGTTCGGCACCCCCACGGGCTCCCTCGGCGGCATCAGCGGCGACCACCTGCTGGGCGTCGAGCCGGTCAACGGCCGCGACATCTTCGCCCGCATCCTCTACGGCGCCCGGATCTCCCTGCTGGTCGGCTTCCTGTCGGCCGTCGTCGCCGTGATCCTCGGCACCGTCCTGGGCATCCTCGCCGGCTTCTTCGGCGGCTGGGTCGACTCGGTCGTCAGCCGGGTCATGGACGGTCTGCTCGCCTTCCCTCAGCTGCTGTTCATCATCGCGCTGGTCTCCGTCATGCCGAGCAACCTGCTGGGCCTCACCGGCTCCAACGTGCGCGTCTTCGTCATGATCCTGGTCATCGGCTTCTTCGGCTGGCCCTACATCGGACGTGTGGTGCGCGGTCAGACCCTCTCCCTGCGAGAGCGCGAGTACGTGGAGGCCGCCCGATCGCTGGGCGCCGGACGGCTGTACATCCTGTTCAAGGAACTGCTGCCCAACCTCGTGGCCCCGATCGTCGTCTACACCACGATGATGATCCCCACCAACATCCTCACCGAGGCGGCACTCAGCTTCCTGGGCGTGGGCGTCAAGCCGCCCACGGCCTCATGGGGACAGATGCTCTCGAGCGCGATCGACTACTACGAGTCCGACCCCATGTACATGGTGGTCCCGGGCCTGGCGATCTTCATCACCGTTCTCGCCTTCAACCTCTTCGGCGACGGCGTGCGGGACGCGCTGGACCCGAAGGCCTCTCGCTGAGCCGCCGTACCTCAACTGTCCCGTGGCATCTACACGGGGTCTCTCATCTATCCGGAGGATCCGAGATCGTGACTACCCAACGCACCTCAGGGCGGCGGAAGCAGGCACTTGCCGCTGCTGCCGCGGTCGCCGCGCTGCTGACCACGGCGGCGTGCGGCGGCGGTTCGGACGACGGCGACAACGGTTCGAAGACCGGTGCCGCCGGCTTCGACGCCGCGAACAACAAGGTCGCCCAGGCGTCCGCCGCCAAGAAGGGCGGCACGCTGAAGTTCGGTGCCGCGCAGGACGCCGACTCGTGGGACACCACGCGTGGCTACTACGGCATGATGTGGAACTTCGCGCGCTACTACAGCCGCCAGCTCGTCACGAACAAGACGGAGCCGGGTGCCGCGGGCGCCGAGATCACTCCGGACCTCGCCACCGCGACCGCGAAGATCACGGACGACGGCAAGACCTACACGTACACCCTGCGTGACGGCGTCACGTGGGAGGACGGCAAGCCGATCACGTCCAAGGACGTGAAGTACGGCATCGAGCGCGTGTGGGCGCAGGACGTCCTGTCCGGCGGTCCGACGTACCTGAAGGACGTGCTCGACCCCAAGGGCGAGTACAAGGGTCCCTACAAGGACACCTCCGCCGACAAGCTCGGTCTGAAGGCCATCGAGACGCCGGACGACAAGACCATCGTCTTCAAGCTCCCCGTGGCCAACTCGGACTTCGAGGAGATGCTGGCCCTGGTCTCGGCCTCGCCGGTCCGCCAGGACATGGACACCAAGGCCAAGTACGGCCTGAAGCCGTTCTCCTCGGGCCCGTACAAGTTCGCGTCCTACAGCCCGGGCAAGGACCTCAAGCTGGTCCGCAACACCAACTGGAAGCAGGCCTCGGACCCGGTCCGCAAGGCCTACCCGGACGAGATCACCATCAAGTTCTTCTCGGACGCCAACCAGCTCGACCAGCGTCTGCTGAGCGGTGACCTGGACCTCGACCTGAACCAGACCGGCATGTCGCCGCAGGGCCGCACCACCGCCCTGAAGCAGCACAAGGCCAACCTGGACAACCCGGTCTCCGGCTACGTCCGTTACGCGGTCTTCCCGCAGAGCGTCGCGCCGTTCGACAAGCTCGAGTGCCGCAAGGCCGTCATCCTCGGCGCCGACCACGTGTCGCTCCAGACCGCGCGCGGTGGCCCGATCGCCGGTGGCGACATCGGCACCAACATGCTGCCGCCGTCCGTCCCGGGCGCCGAGGGTCAGAAGTACGACCCGTACAAGCTCGCCGGTGACAACAAGAGCGGCAACGTCGCCGAGGCCAAGGCGGCCCTGAAGGCCTGCGGTCAGCCGAACGGCTTCAAGACCACCATCGCGGTCCGCAACAACAAGCCGGTCGAGGTGGCCACGGCCCAGTCCCTCCAGGCCTCGCTGAAGAAGATCGGCATCACCGCCGAGATCGACCAGTACGACGGCTCGCAGACCGCCGGCATCATCGGCAGCCCCTCGAACGTGAAGAAGAAGGGCTACGGCATCATCATCATGGGCTGGGGTCCGGACTTCCCGTCCGTCCAGGGCTTCGGTCTGCCGCTGTGGAACAGCAAGTACATCGCGGAGAGCGGTAACAACAACTACGCGCTCATCAAGGACAAGACCATCGACGGTCTGTTCGCCCAGTACGTCACCACCCTGGACGACGCCGGCAAGACCAAGATCGCCACGGAGATCAACCACAAGGTGATGGAGGGCGCGTACTACCTGCCCTTCGTCTTCGAGAAGTTCATCAACTGGCGCTCGGACAACCTGGCGAACGTCTACACCACCGACGGTTACAGCGGTCAGTACGACTTCGTGAACCTCGGTCTGAAGAACCCGAAGAAGTAGTCCCGGCACACCCGCCGAACGGCACGAAAGGCAGGTGAAGGCCGGCGCAGCGTGAGCGCGGGCCACCGGAAGACCTCCGGTGGCCCGCGGTCCGCGGCGGGCCGAGAGCTGTGCTCGCTTACCTCATCAGGCGGTTGTTCGCCGCCGCAGTGATGCTTGTGGTCATCGTCATGGTGGTCTTCGGCATCTTCTTCCTCATCCCCAAGTGGGCCGGCGTCGACATCGCCTTGAGCTTCGTGGGCAAGCAGGCCGACCCGGCCGCGGTCGAGGGTGTGCGCGAGAAGCTGGGTCTGGGCGACCCGATCTACGCCCAGGTCTGGGAGTTCTTCAAGGGGATCTTCGCCGGACGCACGTACACCGGCGGCGGCGACTCCATCAACTGCGCCGCGCCGTGCTTCGGCTACTCCTTCCGCAGTGAGCAGGCCGTCTGGCCGGTCCTGACCGACCGCTTCCCGGTGACGCTGGCCCTCGCGCTCGGCGCCGCCGTGCTGTGGCTGCTCCTCGGCGTCTCGGCGGGTGTGCTCTCCGCGCTCAAGCGGGGCAGCCTGTGGGACCGCGGCGCGATGGTGATCGCGCTGTCGGGCGTCTCCCTCCCGATCTACTTCACCGGCATGGTCGCGCTGTCGATCTTCGTGTACGGACTGGACCTGTTCGACGGCCAGTTCGTCCCGCTGGAGGAAAGCTTCTCCGGCTGGTTCGGCGGAATGATCCTGCCCTGGGTCACCCTGGCGTTCCTGTACGCGGCGATGTACGCGCGCATCACCAGGGCCACCATGCTGGAGATCCTCGGCGAGGACTACATCCGCACCGCCCGCGCCAAGGGCCTCAAGGAGCGGGTCGTCATCGGCAAGCACGCCATGCGCTCCACGATGACGCCGCTGCTGACCATGCTGGGCATGGACCTCGGCGCCCTCATCGGCGGTGCGATCCTGACCGAGACGGCGTTCAACCTGCCCGGCCTCGGCCAGGCGGTCCTCAACGCCATCAAGAACCAGGACCTGCCCGTCATCCTGGGTGTCACCCTGATCACTTCCCTCGCGGTGCTCGTCGCCAACCTCGTGGTGGACATCCTGTACGCCGTGATCGACCCCCGAGTGAGGCTCACATGACCGACCTCAGCAAGAGCGGAGCGGCCGTGGGCGAACCCACCGCCGCCTCGCCCGCGCCGAGCGCCTTCCTCGAAGTGCGCGACCTGAAGGTGCACTTCCCCACCGACGACGGTCTGGTGAAGTCCGTCGACGGGCTCAGCTTCCAGCTGGAGAAGGGCAAGACCCTCGGCATCGTGGGTGAGTCGGGCTCCGGCAAGTCGGTGACCTCGCTGGGCATCATGGGTCTGCACACCGCCGGCCAGTACGGCAAGCGCAAGGCCCAGATCTCCGGCGAGATCTGGCTGGACGGCACCGAGCTGCTCTCCGCCGACCCCGACCACGTGCGCAAGCTGCGCGGCCGTCACATGGCGATGATCTTCCAGGACCCGCTGTCGGCGCTGCACCCGTACTACACGATCGGTCAGCAGATCGTGGAGGCGTACCGCATCCACCACAACGTGGACAAGAAGACCGCCAAGCGCCGTGCGGTCGAGATGCTCGACCGGGTCGGCATCCCGCAGCCGGACAAGCGGGTGGACAACTACCCGCACGAGTTCTCCGGCGGTATGCGCCAGCGCGCGATGATCGCGATGTCGCTGGTGAACAACCCCGAGCTGCTCATCGCGGACGAGCCGACGACCGCCCTGGACGTGACCGTCCAGGCGCAGATCCTCGACCTGATCCGCGACCTCCAGAAGGAGTTCGGCTCCGCGGTCATCGTCATCACCCACGACCTGGGCGTCGTCGCCGAGCTGGCCGACGACCTCCTGGTGATGTACGGCGGCCGGTGCGTCGAGCGCGGCCCGGCCGAGAAGGTGTTCTACGAGCCCCGCCACCCCTACACCTGGGGCCTGCTCGGCTCGATGCCGCGACTCGACCGCGACCAGCAGGAGCGCCTGATCCCGGTCAAGGGCTCCCCGCCCTCCCTGATCAACGTCCCGTCCGGCTGCGCCTTCAACCCGCGCTGCCCGTACGCGGACCTCCCGAAGGACAACGTCACCCGCACCGTCCGCCCGGAGCTGGCCGAGGTCGGCAGCCGGCACTGGGCCGCCTGCCACCTGGGCAAGGAGCAGCGGGAGCGTATCTGGACCGAAGAGATTGCGCCGAAGCTGTGAGTGACGAGAAAGCGGTGAGCATCCCCGCGCAGACCGACGGTGAGCCGAGCGGCGGCGCCGCCACCCTCACCGAGGACGCCGCCCGCGGCGAGGTCCTGCTGAAGGTGACCGGGCTGCAGAAGCACTTCCCGATCAAGAAGGGCCTGCTCCAGCGGCAGGTCGGCGCCGTGCACGCGGTGGACGGCCTGGACTTCGAGGTCCGCTCCGGCGAGACCCTCGGCGTGGTGGGCGAGTCCGGCTGCGGCAAGTCGACGATGGGCCGGCTGATCACCCGGCTGCTCGAACCGACCGGCGGCACGATCGAGTTCGAGGGCAAGGACATCACGCACCTCGGTGTCGGCGGCATGCGTCCGCTGCGCCGCGACGTGCAGATGATCTTCCAGGACCCGTACTCGTCGCTGAACCCGCGGCACACCATCGGCACGATCATCGGCGCTCCCTTCAAGCTCCAGGGCGTCACGCCCGAGGGCGGCATCAAGAAGGAAGTGCAGCGGCTGCTGTCGGTCGTGGGTCTCAACCCCGAGCACTACAACCGCTACCCGCACGAGTTCTCCGGCGGTCAGCGCCAGCGCATCGGCATCGCCCGCGCGCTCGCGCTGAACCCGAAGCTGGTGGTGGCGGACGAGCCGGTCTCGGCGCTCGACGTGTCGATCCAGGCCCAGGTGGTGAACCTGCTCGACGACCTCCAGCAGGAGCTGGGCCTGACGTACGTGATCATCGCGCACGACCTCTCGGTCGTCCGGCACGTCTCGGACCGGATCGCGGTGATGTACCTCGGCAAGATCGTCGAGCTGGCGGACCGCGACCTGCTGTACAAGACGCCGATGCACCCGTACACCAAGGCGCTCATGTCGGCGGTGCCGATCCCGGACCCGAGCCGCAAGAACACCAAGAGCGAGCGCATCCTGCTCAAGGGCGACGTGCCCTCGCCGATCTCCCCGCCCACCGGCTGCCGGTTCCACACCCGGTGCTGGAAGGCGACGGAGATCTGCAGGACGACCGAGCCGAAGCTCGTCGAGCTGCGGCCGGGCCAGCAGGTGGCCTGCCACCACCCCGAGAACTTCGAGGACCAGGCTCCGCAGGACACCGTCCTGCTGACGGCCGCGAAGGAAGCGGCGGAGCTGGTGGCCGACGAGGTGCTCGCGGAGTCGGCCCTGACGTCGGCGGCCGTGGCGGCGGAGGTCGAGGCCGAAGCCGTGGTGGAGGCAGAGGCCGTGGCGGAGGCCGCGGTGGAAGCCGAGGCCGTGGCGGAGGTCGCGGCGGAGGCGAAGGCCACGGCGGAGGCCGAGGCTGCTGCCACCACGGCCCCTGAGCCCGCCGGGGCTTCCGAGCCGGACGCTCCCGAGGCTGCCGCCCCCGAGGCCGCTGCCTCCGAAGAGGAGCCTCCTGCCAAGGAGAAGTAAGTAGAGCGCGAGCCCCTGCCTTGCAATGTAAGGCAGGGGCTCTGTGCTGGGTGAGAATAGTAGGGTGCTCCACCAACTCTTCAGCCCATCCGTCCAGCACACGCTCGACCTGATCGGCATCTTCGTCTTCGCGATCTCGGGCGCGCTGCTGGCCGTGCGCAAGAACTTCGACGTCTTCGGCATCGCCGTGCTCGCCGAGGTGACCGCGCTCGGTGGCGGCATCTTCCGGGACGTGATCATCGGGGCGGTGCCGCCCGCCGCCTTCACGGACCTGGGCTACTTCCTCACCCCGCTGCTCGCGGCCCTCCTCGTCTTCTTCCTGCACCCGCACGTGGAGCGCATCCAGTCCGGCGTGAACGTCTTCGACGCGGCCGGCCTCGGCCTGTTCTGCGTCTCGGGCACCGTGAAGGCGTACGACCACGGCCTGGGCCTCACCGCGTCCGCGGCTCTCGGGCTGGCCACCGCCGTCGGCGGCGGTGTGCTGCGCGACGTCCTCGCCAACGAGGTGCCCTCACTGCTGCGCTGGGACCGCGACCTCTACGCGGTCCCGGCGATCGTCGGCGCCACCATGGTGGCGGTCTGCCTCCACTACGACGTCCTCACCCCGGCCGCCAGCGGGACGGCCGCGCTCACGGCCTTCGTCCTGCGGCTGCTCGCGATGCGGTTCCACTGGCGAGCGCCGCGTGCGTGGAACCGTCGCTCGACGGTGCGGGAGGAGTGACGCCGCCGGCCGGGCCCCGTCGGCCGAACCGCGTCGTCAGCCAGCGGAAGGCGGGGACCACCTGCGGCCGCCACAGCGCCATGTTGTGACCGCCCGCGCTCTTCGGGATGTGGACGACGTGGACGGTGGTCGGGGCCTCGGCCGCCCGCTGGAGGTCCAGGCCCGCCTCGTAGCCGTCGTGCGGCTGGCCGGAGACGTAGAGGGCGACCGGGGGCGGGGCGACGGCCTCGCGCAGCAGCAGGTAGGGGTTGTTCGCCCGGCGCAGGGCCGGGCTCTGCGCGGCGAGGGAGTCGCGCTGGGCGATCGGGTCGTTGTAGCCGGACAGGCTGACCGCCGCCCGGTAGCGGTCGGGACGGGCCACGGCCAGCTTGGCCGCGCAGTGCGCCCCCGCCGAGTAGCCGGCGACCGCCCAGCCCCGCGGGGCGGGCTCGGCGCGGAAGTTGTCCCGCACCATCTTCGGCACGTCCAGGCTCAGCCAGGAGTCGGCGTTGACCGTACCGGGCACGTTGGCGCAGCCCGTGTCCACGCCGGGCAGCAGGGTGGTGCGCGGTGCGACCAGGATGAACGGCGCCACCTCGCCCTCCCGCATCAGCGGCAGCAACTGCTCGTGCACGCCCAGTGCCCCGAACCACGACTTCGGCGACCCCGGGTACCCCGGCAGCAGCTCCACGACGGGGAACGTGCGGTGCCGGTACGCGGGGTCGTCGTACTGCGGGGGCAGCCACACGTAGACCTCGGCGTTCACGCCGGAGACGCGGCCTTTCAGCTCGGTGACGCGCACCCCGCCCGCCGCGTGCATGCCGGGCCCGTCGGCCCGGGTGAACGTCTGCCGGACCCGGGGGAGCCGCTCCACGGCGATGTCGCCGGTGCCGTCGGGACCGAGGTCGGCTGCCCGCTGCACGTGGCTGCCCGTGCCCAGCAGGTCGGCCCAGTCGTCGTAGAGGTTGTTGGCGTTGTTGACCAGCGTGAAGACCAGCGCGACGGCCGTGCCCTGGGCGAACACCAGCATCAGCATCCGGGCCGCGACCCGCAGGACCCGGGGTCCGGGCAACCGCGACCACAGCAGCAGCGGTACGGCGAGAGCGACGACGCACAGGGCGATCAGGCTGTAGAGGAACGGGGTCCCGGTCAGGCTCATGTCTGTGGAGAGGGGAAACGGGGGGCTGAGGTTTACGGACGAGTGCGGACACTTACCGGGAAACCGCCCGGACGCCATCTCCCTGTCGCCCCTTGTATCGGGTGTGAACTCGCGACGGTCGGCGGATCGGCCCGGGTGGCGGCGTCAGGCACCGTGCGGTCCCGTGGACGGCCCGGCGGCCGACCGCCGGGCGACGGCACCGGACTGCCCGTAGCGGCGACCACCCCGGTGACAGAGCCCTGCCGGACCTGGGCGCCCCCGGCCTCCGTCGCATCACGAGCCCGCGCGGGCGGCGGGGACCGCCCTGCGCAGGGACAGGGCGAAAGCGCAGCTGGTGACGGTGAGGGTGACGATCGGTGGCGGGGGCAGGAGCAGGGCGGACGTCGCCAAGGCGGCCAGGGAGAGCGCGAGGGTGATCCGTCCGAAGGCGGTGCGGCGCTGGACGAGGGCGGGGGCGTGGCGGACGGCGGCGAGGATCAGCAGGCCGCAGGCGATGGCGAAGAGGGCCATCGCGATGCTGATGCCGTTGAAGACATCCAGGACCGTGCGTTCCAGGCCCAGCAGGGTGTAGGCGGACTCCCGCATGGCGGTGTCGGCCTCACGTTGTTGCGGGGGCCGGGTGACCGCCGCCGAAGCGGCGGAGAGGGCGAGGTGGCCGAGGCCCAGGAAGACGAAACCGTAGGCGCCGACCGCGAAGGGCCGGACGGAGTCCGCCCGGCGGAGGGGGCGGGGCGTGACTGTGGTGTTCACCGTTGCTCCGTGACGTTGACGGGGGTGGGGGCGGAGGGTGGCTGCCAGCTCAGGACCGCGTCCAGGGCTCTCAGCGACAGCGCCTGCGGCGTGGCTCGTACGGCCAGGTTCCGGATGGACACGGCGAGTGGGTGGGAGAGCCGGGCGAGTTCGCCGACGTGCCGGGAGCGGCGGCTGATCCGGGTGGTCCGCCGGTGCCTGGCCCTCGTGTAGGCGGCGAGCGCGGCCGGTACGTCGTCGGCGGACGCGAGGAGGTGCGCCGCGACCACGGCGTCCTCGATGGCCTGGCAGCCGCCTTGGCCCAGGTTGGGAGTCATCGCGTGGGCGGCGTCGCCGAGCAGGGCCACCCGGCCGACGTGCATCCGGGGCAGAGGCGCGGCCAGCTCGTGGAAATCATGGCGGAGTATGCCGACCGGGTCCGGGCCCCGCTGGTTCAGCCGGTCCAGCAGTGCGGGTATCGGATCGTGCCACGCACCGAAGCGCCGGGTCAGCTCCGCGTGATGGTCGGTTTCCGGCCTCGTGCCAGGGCTGGAAACGGTGGTGGCGTAGACGTAGACACGTCCATCGGCGAGTGGAACGACGCCGAACCGCTCGCCCCGCCCCCAGGTTTCGGCAGCCTGCCGGGCAGGCAGGCCCGCACCGGGAAGCACCGCTCGCCATCCGGCTTCACCGGCGTGACGCAGCCCGCGGTGAGCGGGGAAGAGCTGTCCGCGGAGCACGCTGCGCATGCCGTCCGCCGCCAGTACGACGTCGGCACGCAGGTCGCCCGCCGACGTACGCGCGACCACGGCGTCCCCCGCGTCGTCCACGCCGGTCACCGACACGCCCAGGCGCACGACGC
Organism: Streptomyces sp. NPDC051051; assembly: GCF_040682975.1. NCBI lineage: Bacteria > Bacillati > Actinomycetota > Actinomycetes > Kitasatosporales > Streptomycetaceae > Streptomyces > Streptomyces sp. NPDC051051. The sequence continues at coordinate 116,909 of NZ_JBFBCB010000011.1, read as the reverse complement.
CGGCCGGCAGGGCGGCAGCGAGAGTGTCGATCAGGAAGCCGCGGTGCACGGCGCGCGCGGGCAACCCGTAACGGGCGGACACCGCACCGCCGTCGGATCGGCTCAGCCACGTGCCGTCGGGCGTACGCAGCCCGACCTGACCGGGCAGGGCGTCACCCGCCCACAGGTCGGGACCCAGGCCGATCGAACCCAGGGCGCGCAGTGCGTTCGGGGCGAGCACGATGCCGGCGCCGATGCCCGTGAGCACGGGGGCCCGTTCGCACACGGTGACGCGCCATCCGCGGCGGCTCAGGCCCACCGCCGCGGTCAGGCCCCCGATCCCGCCTCCGGCCACCACGGCATGACGGACACCCATCTCGACTGCCTCCCTCCGCCCATGTCGCCTCTACATCTGTAGAGGCGAACGTGTCCGCACTCTACATCTGTAGAGTGCGGGCATGTCCATCCCTGATCGTCGGGACCTGATCGCCGACGCCGCCATCGGCATCGTGGCCGCCGCCGGGCTGCGCGGCCTGACCCACCGGGCGGTCGACGCCGCCGCGGGCCTGCCGGCCGGCAGCACGTCGTACTACTTCCGCACCCGCAGCGCCCTGATCGGCGCCTGCTACCTCCGCCTGGCCGAACTCTCGGTCGCCGACGCGGACCGCTGGGACGCGGACCACGGGCGCCCGGACCTGGACTCCGCCGCGGGCGCGCTGGCCGCACTGCTGCACCACTGGCTGACGGCGGCGCGCGACCGCCAGCTCGCCCGCTTCGAACTCGCTTTGGAGGCGGCCCGTCGGCCTGAGTTGCGTGCCGACCTGCAGGCCGCCGGCCTCGCGGTACGGTCCAGGGTCACCGCCCTGCTGGCGGCGCTCGGGGCTCCCCGTCCGGCGCCGGCGGCGGATCTGCTCGTCGCCTGGACCGACGGTCTGCTGTACGACCTGCTCGCCGGCGCGCCGGCCGCGACCCGTCCGCCGCCCGGTGTGACCGAGCTGACCCCGATGGTCCGGCGCATGCTCGAAGCCGCGCTTTCCACCTGACCGAGGCCGACGGCCCCGTCGGCGTGGGGCCGTGCCCGGCTGGTGAGCGGGGCGGGGTCATGAGAGGAAGGAAGAGAAAAGCTACCGCTTAGTATTTTGCTGTTGTACCGTTCACGCATGTCTGAAGCAGCCATCGCCCCCGCCGCCCTCGGCGACAGCGAGTTCGACCGCGACACCGCCGTCACCCTCCGCGAGCCCGGCGTGTACGACACGGAACTCTCGGCCGGCTGGACCATCTTCGGCGCCGTCAACGGCGGCTACCTGCTCGCCGTACTCGGCCGCGCGCTCGCCGACGCGCTGCCGCACGGCGACCCGTTCACGGTCACCGCCCACTACCTGAGCGCCTCCCGTCCCGGCCCGGCGGTCGTCCGCACCGAGACGGTCCGCGCCGGCCGCACGGTCTCCACCGGCCAGGCCTCCCTCTTCCAGTACGACGACAACGGCCGCGAAGTCGAACGGATCCGCGTCCTCGCCTCCTACGGCGACCTCGGCGCCCTCCCCGACGACGTCCGCACCTCCGCCCGGCCGCCCGCCTTCCCCCCGATCGGCCAGTGCTTCGGCCCCGAGGACGGGCCCGCCCCCGCTCCCGACGCCGACCAGCAGCCCATCGCCGAGCGGCTGATGCTCAAGCTCGACCCGTCGACCGTCGGCTGGGCGCTCGGACAGCCCTCCGGCAAGGGTGAGATGCGGGCCTGGTTCGGGCTCGCCGACGGCCGGGACGCCGACCCGCTCTCCCTGCTGCTCGCGGTGGACGCCCTGCCGCCCACCGCCTTCGACCTCGGCATCGCCGGCTGGGTCCCGACGATCGAGCTGACCGTCCACGTCCGCTGCCGTCCGGCCCCCGGCCCCCTGCGCGTCTCCCTCGCCACCCGCAACCTCGCGGGCGGGTTCCTGGAGGAGGACGGCGAAGTCTGGGACAGCGAGGACCGGTTGGTGGCGCAGTCCCGGCAACTGGCGCGCGTACGCCTCGCGTGACGACGCTCCCGGTCGGCCACGGGCCCGGGGCGATGTCTTGAGCCGGGCTTTGCCCGATTGACAGGAGACGGACAGAGGGGTCCCAAGGAAGGCCCAAACGCCGTTGGTTGAGTGGCGGTCTCAGGCCTTCCTCATCCTTTCTGGAGCTGTCTCCCATGAAGCGTGTGCCGACGATGCCGGTACGTCTCCTCCCCGCGGCCGCCCTGCTGGCACTCACGCCGCTCGCCCTGGTGGCCTGCGGATCGGGCGACTCGGCCTCCTCCGGCGACGGCACGTCCGGGCAGGGGGCGTGTCAGCGGCCGAGCGGGATGCCGAGCGGAGCGCCGTCAGGGGCGCCCACGGGGGCCGCGGCTTCGGGGGCCGCCTCGGGGGCGCCGTCGGGTGCCCCCACCGGCACCCCGACGGGCGTGCCGACCGGCGTTCCCTCCGGCATGCCGAGCGGCGGGCCCGGCGGGGGACAGGGCGGCTGCGGCGGCGGGCCGGGCGGCGGTCGGGCCGGTGGTGGTCAGGGTCAGCCGACACAGCAGGTGCAGCAGACGCAGCAACAGGGCTGAAGGCGCGGGCGGGTTCGCGCGAGGCGGGGCGGCCGCTCGGGGACGAGCGGCCGCCCCGCCCGTTTCCGCGTCCCCGCCCCGGTACCGTGCGTCCCGCCGTCTCAGGAGTCGAGCCAGTGCCGGCGGCCGATGCTGATGAGCCGCATCTGACGGGTCGCGAGCCGGACGACCCGGTCCAGGTCGCCGTCCGGGGCCCTGCCGGACTCCTGGGCCTCCCGCGCCTCCAGGAAGAGTGAGCCGGTGACGATCATCTGGTCGACGTAGAGGTGCGAGAGCATCAGCAGATCGTCCCCGCTCCACTCCTCGGCCGCGGGGTCCTTGGCCAGCTCCGCGCACACCTCCTCGGCGAAGCGGCCGAGCTGCTCCCGGATCGCCTCCCGGACCGGCTGGACACCGCCGTGCCGCTCCCGGGCGATGAACCGGACGTGCGCGGGGTACGCGTGGACGTGACGGGCGATCAGGTCGACGGCCCGTGCGATGCGTTCGTCACTGGAGTCGGCTGCGGTCACCGTGGTCCCGATCATGGGGTGCAGACTGCCCAGCGCCTCCTCGACCAGGGCCACACCCAGGTCCGCGATGGAGCGGAAGTGCCGGTAGAAGGCGGTCGGGGCGACGCCGACGGCGCGGGTGACCTCGCGCAGGCCGAGGCTGCTCAGGCTCTGGTCCTCCAGCAGCCCCAGCGCGGCGTCCAGGAGTGCCTGCCGGGTCTTCTGCTTCTGGGCCTGCCGGATGCCGAGGGTGTGACTCATGTCATCCAGTTAACAACTGTTCTCCGTAATTGCCAAGCAGGGAACCCGCTAGACTGGGTAGTCAGTGAACAACTGTAACTATATCTGTTCACCGGAACGTCACGAGAGACGGACACGACAACCGTCCCGGAGGGGGATTCATCCCATGCTGTTCCTCGTCGCCGCACTTCTGCTGCTCGGCGTCGTCATGGGCACCGTGGCCCACGCGCCGCTCGGCTTCAGTCTCGCCGCCGCCGCCGTGATCGCCGCCTGGCTCGGCATCTTCGCGCTGCGCGAGCGCCACGGCCGCCGCCACACCACGACCCGCTGACGGAAGGAACGATCGACATGCAGCTCACCGCACCGGCCACGCGCCGCACGGGCGTCCGGGACACCGACGGCATGGCCGTCGCGTCCTTCATCCTGGGCCTCGTCGGCCTCCTGGTCCTCAACGTCTTCCTCGGCCCGATCGCCATCGTCCTGGCCTCGGTGGCCCTGTGGCGGGGCACGGGGCGCCGGGGCCGCGCCGCCCTGGGTCTCACGCTGGGCGTGGCCGACCTGCTGGTCCTGGCGTTCTTCATGCAGGCGGACTCGACGGTGTCCTGGAGCTTCTGAACGGCGGACGGCGGATGCCGGCGCCGGTCGCCGGCGCCGGCATCCGTCCCGGGGCACCTGATCCCGGGTCCGAGGAGCCCGCGCCGTAGAATCGGCTCACCATGGCATACCTCGACCACGCCGCGACCACGCCCATGCTCCCGGAGGCGGCAGAGGCACTCGTCGCCCACCTGGGCGTCACCGGCAACGCCTCCTCCCTGCACGCGGCCGGCCGCCGGGCCCGCCGTACGGTCGAGGAAGCCCGCGAGACCCTCGCCGAGGCCCTCGGCGCCCGCCCCAGCGAGGTCGTCCTCACCTCCGGCGGCACCGAGGCCGACAACCTCGCGGTCAAGGGCCTGTACTGGTCCCGCCGCGACGCCGACCCCGCCCGCACCCGCGTCCTCGCCAGCCCCGTCGAGCACCACGCCGTCCTGGACGCCGTGCACTGGCTGGGCGAGCACGAGGGGGCGACGGTCGAGTACCTCCCCGTGGACGCCCACGGCAGGGTCCACCCCGACGCACTGCGCGAGGCCCTCGCCCGCAACCCCGACGACGTGGCCCTGGCCACGGTCATGTGGGCGAACAACGAGATCGGCACGGTGATGCCGGTCCGCGAACTCGCCGAGGTGGCCGCCGAGTTCGACGTCCCCCTGCACGCCGACGCCGTCCAGGCCTTCGGTCAGGTCCCCGTCGACTTCGCCGCCTCCGGCCTCGCCGCGATGACCGTCTCCGGCCACAAGATCGGCGGCCCCTACGGAATCGGCGCCCTCCTCCTGGGCCGCGAGCACACCCCCGTGCCCGTCCTGCACGGCGGCGGCCAGGAACGGCAGGTCCGCTCCGGCACCCTCGACGTCCCCGCGATCGCCTCCTTCGCGGTCGCCGGCCGCCTTGCGGCCGAGCAGCGCGAGTGGTTCGCCGGGGAGATCGGCGCCCTGCGCGACGCCCTGGTCACCGCCGTCCGTACGGCCGTCCCCGACGCGATCCTCGGCGGCGACCCGGCACCGCAGGGCCGCCTCCCCGCCAACGCCCACTTCACCTTCCCGGGCTGCGAGGGCGACTCCCTGCTGCTGCTCCTGGACGCCCAGGGCATCGAGTGCTCCACCGGCTCCGCCTGCACCGCCGGCGTCGCCCAGCCCAGCCACGTGCTGCTGGCCACCGGCACCGACCCGGACCTGGCCCGCGGCACCCTGCGCTTCTCCCTCGGCCACACCTCCACCGAGGCCGACGTCGAGGCGGTCGCCAAGGCCATCGGACCGGCCGTGGAACGGGCCCGCGCGGCCGGGCTCACCTGAGCGAAGGTCCCACCCTGCCCCGGGTCGCATCCGGCCCGGGGCCACGCCCGCTCCGGGATCACACCCGACCGGGAGAGGGTCCCGAACGGCGGCCGCACCGCAGCGGCGGTCACGCCGTGGCCGCGTGGGCCTCCCGCACCAGCCGCAGGTACCGGTCCCAGTCCCAGTGCTCACCGGGGTCGGTGTGGTCCGTGCCCGGCACCTCCACGTGCCCGATGATGTGCTCGCGGTCGACGGGTATGCCGTACCGCCGGCAGATCCCGGCCGCCAGCCGCGCGGAGGCGGCGTACATCGCGTCGGTGAAGTCCTCCGGGCGGTCCACGAAGCCCTCGTGCTCTATGCCGACACTGCGCTCGTTGTACACGCGGTTGCCCGCGTGGAACGCCACGTCCAGCTCGCGGATCATCTGCGTGATCCGGCCGTCCTTCCCGACGATGTAGTGGGCCGCCGCCCGGTGGGCCGGATCCTGGAAGACCTTCACCGCGCTCGCCAGACTGCCCTGGGTGACGTGGACGACCACCATGTCCACCTCGTAGTCGTCAGGACGGTCCGCCCGGCGGAAGTTGCCCGTCGAGGCCGCCAGCCACCGCGCGCCGCGGAAGTCGACCGCGCCCTGCACCCGCGCCTTCTCCACCCCCGGCATGCGCCACCACAGCCTGGCCAGCTCGTCCCGCGCCAGCACGGCCGTGCCCACCGCGGCGGCCGCCCCGCCGACCAGCAGCGCACGCCGCCCGATCCGCCGGTCCGCGTCCTTCTTCCGCGCCCCCGACCCCACCCCGGCACCCGCCTCCGCGCCCGAGCCTGTCCCCGGGCCTGTCTCCGAACCCGACTCCGCACCCATCTCCGCCCCGCCTTCCTCGCCCCTCGAGATCCACAACGGATACTCGCGGGCCCCGGTTCCCGGCGCCCCGTACCCTGGAGGGGTTATGACTGAGACCTCGCCGCGCCCCCTCCGCGTCCTCGCCGCCATGTCCGGCGGAGTGGACTCCGCCGTCGCCGCCGCCCGCGCCGCGGAAGCCGGCCACGACGTCACCGGTGTCCACCTCGCACTCTCCGCGAACCCGCAGTCCTTCCGCACGGGCGCGCGGGGCTGTTGCACGATCGAGGACTCCCGCGACGCCCGCCGCGCCGCCGACGTCATCGGCATCCCGTTCTACGTCTGGGACCTCGCCGACCGCTTCCGCGAGGACGTCGTCGAGGACTTCGTCGCCGAGTACGAGGCCGGCCGCACCCCCAACCCCTGCCTGCGCTGCAACGAGAAGATCAAGTTCGCGGCGCTCCTGGACAAGGCCCTGGCCCTCGGCTTCGACGCCGTCTGCACCGGCCACTACGCCCAGGTGATCGTCCGCGAGGACGGCAGCCGCGAACTGCACCGCGCCTCCGACATGGCCAAGGACCAGTCGTACGTCCTCGGTGTCCTGGACGAGAAGCAGCTCGCCCACGCCCTGTTCCCCCTCGGCGACACGGTCACGACGAAGGACGAGATCCGCGCGGAGGCCGAGCGCCGCGGGCTCGCGGTCGCCAAGAAGCCCGACTCGCACGACATCTGCTTCATCGCCGACGGCGACACCCAGGGCTTCCTCGCCAAGCGCCTCGGCAAGGCGGAGGGCGACATCGTCGACGAGTCCGGCGCCAGGATCGGCACCCACGAGGGCGCGTACGGCTTCACCATCGGCCAGCGCAAGGGCCTGCGCATCGGCACCCCGGCCCCCGACGGCAAGCCGCGCTACGTCCTCGACATCTCCCCGGTGAACAACACGGTGACGGTCGGCCCCGCGGCCGCCCTCGACGTCACCGCCCTCACCGCGATCAAGCCCCGCTGGTGCGGCACCGCCCCCACCGCCCCCGGCACGTACACGGCCCAACTCCGCGCGCACGGCGGCGAGACCGAGGTGTCGGCCGAGCTGGTCGACGACTCCCTCGAAGTCACGTTCGCGGAGCCCGTCCGAGGCGTCGCCCCCGGCCAGGCGATCGTCCTCTACGACGGCACGCGCGTGGTGGGCTCGGCGACGATCGCGTCGACGGTTCGGGCGACGGCGGGCGTGGCCTGAGTCCACATCGGCGTGGTCAGCATTCGCCCTTCCTGCTGGTCACCGCGTACCGGTAGCCCGGTACGACCGCCGTCCCCTCACCGCCGGCGATTCCCGGAGCATTCCAGTCGTTCTCCTTCGACCGCATGCGTGTCACATGCATGCAGAAGGTCGCCGACGCGCCCGACGCCGTGACCTGATAAGTCGCCTCGTCGCCCTTGTTGGTACCGGAGGGGGAGGCGTACGCACCGAACTGCGGGGCGTCACCCCCACCGTGTTCGACGATCTCGGATTCGATCGTCGTCGCGTAGCCGTCGTCGTCGAAGCCGGTGTCGTAGATGTCGCCGAGCTCGATGCTGCCGTCGAGAGCCGCTGTGGCTCCCTCGACGGCGCTCGTGAGTTCGTCGTCGCTCCACTCGGCATCGTCGGAGACGGCGAAGCCCTGAACGGCCAGGAAGACTCCGGCACAGGCCGCCGCGACGAGCGTGACCCGGCCGACGACGAAGGCCCCATCGGGCAGTTCCTCTCCCGACGGGTGGAACCTCGTGCGCCAGGCACGTACCCGGTCCGCCTTGATGCAGGCCATGGCGAGAAGGACGGCTGACAGAGCGAGGCCGAGGATGTTCAGTTTTGTCAGAGCGTCCATGCTTCTCTCGTCGCTGGGGTGGCAACGGCGTGGGGTGGGCGAATCCGCCGCCCCCGTGCCGGGGCAGAGGAGACCGGATCGGGCGGCCGGTCCGACAGGCGTGCCGTCGGTCAACTCTGCTGGACGCGTGCACGGTTGTGTCCGGCCGGGCACGCCTGGACGGTAGCGACACCGTAACCCGCGGCCATTTTCTCATCACCGGCCTTCAGCTCGCCATGGCCATCCGCCACCAGCGCGTCATCGTCCCGCGGAGATCGGGCGAGCTCCCGTGGGACGTGCGGCCCTGGTCGTCCGGCTCTCTCCGCTCCCGCCGATGCTCCGCCGTGTCCCGGGTCCCTCGGCCCGAGGCCCGCGCGGAACCCCGCCGCACGGGCCGATGCAGGGGAACCGAGGCCCTCGGCTCACGAGCCGTCTGTGAAGAACTCCGTCAGGACAGGCGCCAGCACGTTCGGATCCACCATGTGGGTCTGGTCCGGCAGAGGCCGGTAGGTGCCCTCGGGCGCCGCGTCCGCGACCGTCTCGGCGGCCCGGCGCATCCAGTCCGGGCTGGCCGAGCCGGCCAGGGACAGGACCGGGACGCCGATCGAGGACAGCCGTTCGCGGGGGACCAGGCCGTCGCCCATGACGGCGTCGTCGTAGGCCAGGGTGGGGGCGATGGCCTCCATGGCGGGCCACATCGGGGACTGGCGGGCGCCCCGGATCATCTCCTCCGCCAGGCCCGTCAGGCGCAGGAACAGTTCCACGGCGTCCCCGCGGCGGCCCTGCCCCAGTGCCTCCGTCAGATTCCGGGTGTACGCGGCGCGTTCCCCGGCGCCGCCCTCGGAGAAGTCCGCGAACGGCACCTCGTACACCGCCACCCGGCTCACCGGCAGCCCGGCGGCCGCCGCCTCCAGGGCCAGCGCGCCGCCCGAGGAGACGCCGTACAGGGCCGCCTCCCCGCCCGCCGCCTCGATCAGCGCCGCCAGGTCCTCGACCTCGCGCTCGACCGCGTACGGCGCCGTGTCGCCGCTCCCGCCGCGGCCCCGGCGGTCGTACCAGTAGGCGGTGCGGTGCCGGGCGAGGAGCCCGGCCAGGGGCGCCACCGTGCCGCCCGTCGACATCGCCCCGCTCACCAGGATGACCGCGGGGCCCTGCCCGGCGCGGGCGTACGCGAGGGAGGTGCCGTCACGGGAAAGGGTCTTCTTGTCCATGCCTGTGCAGACTGCCCCAGGACACGGGAGTTATCGGCCTACGACACTTCCGGTTCGTAGAAGCACAGGTGGTCCCTGATCTGTTCGACGTCCGGTTTCGGGTCGGGATACGCCCACACGAGGTCGGGCGCGTCCGGCAGCGACCAGTAGGACGCCGTGCCCTTGAACGGGCAGTACGTGTGGGTGTCGGAGGGGGTGAGAAGGTCCAGGCGTACGTCCTCGGCGGGGAGGTAGTACCGCACCGGGCAGCCGGTCTCCCTGAGGATCAGGGGCCGGTCCGTCTCGGCCAGCACCTGGTCCCCGTGGACGACCCGCACGTGCCGGGTGCCCTGCTCGATCGTGATCGTGTGTCCGTCGGCCATGAAGAGGACAGCACGCGCGGGCCGCCGGTTCTTCCCGCGTACCGTGACCGCATGCGCATCTGTGTCTTCCTCTCCGCCGCCGACCTCGACGACCGCTACACCCGGCCCGCCCGCGAGTTCGCCGAACTGCTCGGCAAGGGCGGGCACACCCTCGTGTGGGGCGGCTCCGACGTCGGGCTCATGAAGGTGGTGGCCGACGGCGTGCAGGAGGCCGGCGGCCGGCTCTGCGGGGTCTCCGTGGGCTTTCTCGCGGCCAAGGCCCGGCCCGGCGCCGACGAGATGGTGATCGCCGGCGACCTGGCCGAGCGCAAGCGGCTGCTCCTGGAGAAGGCCGACGCGGTGGTCATCATGGTCGGCGGAACCGGGACCCTGGACGAGGCCACCGAGATCCTGGAACTGAAGAAGCACGGCCACACCGACAAGCCCGTCGTCCTGCTGAACACCGCCGGCTTCTACGACGGCCTCAAGGAACAGTTCCGGCGCATGGAGGCCGAGGGATTCCTGCCCCGGCCCCTGGCCGACCTGGTGTTCTTCGCGGAGGAGCCGGTCGGTGCGCTCGCGTACCTGGAGGAGAGCCGGGGCATCTCCTGAACCGGCGGTGATGCGAGCATGGAGACCATGGCTACTCATGTGATCACCGGGGCGGGTTCCGGCATCGGTGCGGCCGTCGCCCGCCGGCTCCACGCGCGCGGGGACGACCTCGTGCTGCACGCGCGGGACGCGGGCCGGGCGAAGGAGCTGGCGGCGCAGTTCCCGGGGGCGCGGACCCTGGTCGGTGACCTCGCGGACCCCGACAGGCTCAGCTGGGCCTTCTCCCACCAGTCGCTGCCGGAGCGGGTGGACTCGCTGCTGCACGTCGCCGGCGTGGTCGACCTCGGGCCGGTCGGTGAGCTGACCCCCAAGTCGTGGCGCCATCAGCTCAACGTGAATCTCGTCGCCCCCGCCGAACTGACCCGGCACTTCCTGCCGCAACTGCGGGCGGCCCGCGGGCACGTGGTGTTCGTCAACTCCGGGGCGGGGCTGCGGGCGAGCGCCGACTGGTCGGCCTACGCCGCCTCCAAGCACGGACTGAAGGCGCTGGCGGACTCCCTGCGCGCGGAGGAGCACGACAACGGGGTACGGGTCACCTCCGTCTACCCGGGCCGTACGGCCAGTCCCATGCAGGCCAAGGTCCACCAGCAGGAGGGGAAGGCGTACGACCCCGGGGAGTGGATCGATCCCGAGTCGGTCGCGACGACGATCCTCATGGCGGTCGATCTGCCGCGGGACGCGGAGGTCAACGACCTGACGGTGCGGCCGGGCCGGTAGCCGGGTCCCCCACCACGGGGGTGCGTGGGGACCACGGGGTGCGTGGGGACCACGGGGGTGTGTGGGGGCGCCCCCGGAGTACGTAGGCTTCCGCTCGTGAACGCACACTTCAGGTTCGGGCCCGCCACCGGGATCGGTTCCCTGCCCGGCGGCGACGCCAGGGAAGCCGCCAGGACGGTCGCCGGGTCCTTCGAGGACTTCCCCTTCCTCGCCGAACTGCCCGGCAGGGGCCCCGGTGCCGACATGATCGGCCGCACCGCCGGCATGCTCGTCGAGCTGTACGCGCGCGTGGAGCCCAGCGGCTGGCGCCTCGGTGACCGTCCCGGCAGGGACACCCGGCGGGCCGTGTCCTGGCTCCGGGAGGACCTCGACGCCCTGGAGGAGGCCACCCAGGGCTTCGAGGGGCAGCTGAAGGTGCAGGCCGTCGGCCCGTGGAGCCTCGCCGCCGCCCTGGAGCTGCGGGGCGGCGAGGCCGTCCTCTCCGACCCCGGCGCCTGCCGCGACCTCGCCGCCTCCCTCGCGGAGGGCCTGCGCCTGCACCTCGCCGAGGTGAAGCGCCGGGTGCCGGGCGCCCAGGTCGTCCTCCAGCTCGACGAACCCTCCCTCACCGCCGTACTGCGCGGCCGTGTCAGGTCCGCCAGCGGCTACCGCACGTACCGCGCCGTGGACCGCCAGGTCGTCGAGGCCACGCTCCGCGAGGCCGTGGCGGTGCACGACGGCGGTCCCGTCGTGGTGCACTCGTGCGCGCCGGACGTCCCGTTCGCCCTGCTGCGCCGGGCCGGTGCGACGGCCGTCTCGTTCGACTTCTCCCTCCTGACCGAGCGTGACGACGAGGTGATCGGCGAGGCGGTGGAGGCGGGCACCCGGCTGTTCGCCGGTGTCGTGCCGGGCACGGACGCCGCGTTGTCGGACCCTGCCGGTAGCGTCATGGGTGTCAGGACGCTGTGGCGCAGGCTGGGACTGCGACCGGACCTCCTCGCGGAGGCCGTGACGGTCACCCCGGCGTGCGGCCTCGCAGGGGCTTCCCCCGCGTACGCGCGGCAGGCCCTCGCCCACTGCGTCCGGGCGGCGAGATCCCTCGCGGACAACCCAGAGTAACGGGAGGACGACACGGTGGCCGGCGACAGGCAAGCGGAGACGACGGTGCCCACGGAGGCACGGGAGCAGCACGCGCAGCTCGCTGAGCAGATCGAGGAGCACCGCTTCCGGTACTACGTGAAGGACGCCCCCGTCATCAGCGACGCGGAGTTCGACCGCCTGCTGCGCTCCCTGGAGGCGGTGGAGGAGCAGTACCCCGAGCTGCGCACCCCCGACTCGCCCACCCAGAAGGTCGCCGGCGCGTACGAGACGGAGTTCACCGCCGTCCAGCACCGCGAGCGCATGCTCTCGCTGGACAACGCCTTCGACGACCTGGAGCTGGCCGCCTGGGCCGAGCGCGTCCACAAGGACGTCGGCGCCTCAGCCCACCACTTCCTGTGCGAGCTGAAGGTCGACGGCCTCGCCGTCAACCTGACGTACGAGAACGGCCGGCTCACCCGCGCGGCCACCCGCGGCGACGGCCGCACGGGCGAGGACATCACGCCCAACGTGCGCACCATCGCGGACATCCCCGACCGGCTGACCGGCGACGGCGTCCCGTCCCTCGTCGAGATCCGCGGCGAGGTCTACTTCCCGATGGAGAAGTTCGAGGAGCTGAACGCCCGTCTGGTCGAGGCCGGCGACAAGCCCTTCGCCAACCCGCGCAACGCGGCGGCCGGTTCCCTGCGCCAGAAGGACCCGCGCGTCACCGCGGGCCGGCCCCTGCACATGGTGGTCCACGGCATCGGCGCCCTGGAGGGGTACGAGGGCCTCGCCCGCCTCTCCGAGGCGTACGACCTCCTCAAGTCCTGGGGACTGCCCACCTCCCGGCACAACAAGGTGGTCGACGGCCTCGACGGCGTAAGGGAGTTCATCGCGTACTACGGCGAGAACCGCCACTCCGTGGAGCACGAGATCGACGGTGTCGTCGTCAAGCTCGACGAGATCCGGCTCCAGGGGCGGCTCGGCTCCACGGCCCGCGCGCCGCGCTGGGCGATCGCCTACAAGTACGCGCCGGAGGAGGTCAACACCAAGCTCCTCAACATCCGGGTGGGGGTGGGCCGCACCGGCCGCGTCACGCCGTACGCGCAGGTCGAGCCGGTGACCGTGGCCGGTTCCGAGGTCGAGTTCGCGACCCTGCACAACCAGGACGTCGTCAAGGCCAAGGGCGTCCTCATCGGCGACACCGTGGTGCTGCGCAAGGCGGGTGACGTCATCCCGGAGATCCTCGGACCGGTCGTCGACCTGCGGGACGGCAGCGAGCGCGCGTTCGTGATGCCGTCCGAGTGCCCCGAGTGCGGCACGCCGCTGCGGCCGATGAAGGAGGCCGACGTCGACCTGCGGTGCCCCAACGCCCGCGCGTGCCCGGCCCAGTTGCGCGAACGGCTGTTCTACCTCGCGGGCCGCAAGGCCCTGGACATCGACCACTTCGGGTACGTCGCCGCCGCGGCCCTCACCAAGCCGCTGGAGCCCGGGGAACCGCCGCTCGCCGACGAGGGCGATCTGTTCGACCTCACCATCGAGCAGCTGCTGCCGATCAAGGCGTACGTCCTCGACCAGGACAGCGGTCTGCCCAAGCGGGACCCGAAGACCGGCGAGGAGAAGATCGCCACCGTCTTCGCCAACCAGCAGGGCGAGCCGAAGAAGAACGCGCTCGCCATGCTGGACACCATCGCGGCCGCCAAGGACCGCCCGCTGGCCCGCGTCCTCACCGGCCTGTCCATCCGGCACGTGGGTCCGGTCGCGGCCGAGGCGCTGGCCCGCGAGTTCCGCTCCGTCGACCGCATCGAGCAGGCGACCGAGGAGGAGCTGGCCGGCACCGACGGCGTCGGCCCGATCATCGCGGCCTCCCTCAAGGAGTGGTTCGCCGAGGACTGGCACCGCGAGATCCTCCGCAAGTGGAAGGCCGCCGGCGTCCGCATGGAGGAGGAGGGCTCCGGCGAGGACGAGGGTCCGCGTCCGCTGGAGGGCCTCACCGTCGTGGTCACCGGCACCCTGGAGCACTTCACCCGGGACGGCGCCAAGGACGCCCTCCAGAGCCGTGGGGCGAAGGTGACCGGATCGGTGTCGAAGAAGACCTCGTTCGTCGTTGTGGGTGACAGCCCCGGATCGAAGTACGACAAGGCGATGCAGCTCAAGGTTCCGGTGCTGGACGAGGACGGCTTCACGGTCCTGCTCGAACAGGGGCCGGAGGCGGCCGCCGAAGTCGCCCTGCCGGTCGCCGAGTCGTGAGGACCGGCGGCCGAAGACCACCCGATCGGCGCATACCGGACGCTTACGGGTGCCGGGGGTGCATTCGGGCAACCGTCGACGACCGCTGCCCGTGGAAGCCTTCCGCGGCCTACTGTTGAGAAGTGCGCCCGCCGTGCCCCGCTGCGGTCGGGGCATCCCCCCGCTCCTGACGGGCGGGGGCAAGGGTCTTCCAACGCGGGGCCCGCGCAAGGCCGTCGGGCAGCGGACCGCGTGGCGTGGGCACCGCCGGCTGTGAGAGGGACGGGAATGGAACCGACCGAGAGCGCCGCCCCGGACACTGGGCTGCCCCGGCGCCGGGTCACCGACGCCTGGTGGGGCAGCCGGTGGGTGGCGTGGTCAGAGCGGCCCCCGGGCGAACCGGCCCGCGCCGGCGCCCCGCTCACCCGGACGGACCCGCGCGCCCCCGCTCCGTTCCCGCCCGGCAGCGATCCCTCCGGTGCGTACGGCGCCGACGCGGAACGACACCCGTCCTGGCCCGCGCTTCCGGCGGCCGTCGTCGCGGCCGCCGGGTTCGCCCTCGGCGCCGCCTTCTACCGGGCCTTCACCACCAGCCACGCGCTGTTCCCGCCCGGCACCGTCGGCTGGTCGCTGGCCGTGCTGACCGGCATCGTCGTCGGCCACCTCGTCCTGCTCGGCCGGGCCCGCTGGTGGGGCGGCACCGGCTCCGGAGCCGCCCTCACCCTCGCCGTCCTGCTGCTCTACGGCTGGCTGCCCGCCGGTCTGGTCAGCCTCACCGTCGTCGTCCTGGTCGGCATAGCCCGCCGCCACCGCTGGCGGCAGGGCATCCTGCACGGCGCGGTGGACATCCTCGGCATCGGCGCGGGCGCGCTGCTGCTGGCCGCGTGCGGGCCGGTGCCGTCCGTCGAGCGGCCCTGGACCCCCGACACCTGGACGCTCTACACCGCGCCCCAAGTGATGCTGGTCGCCGTCGCCTACCTCGCCGTCACCCGCGTCCTGCTCTGGTACCTGCACACGCCCCGCGCCGGCAGGCTGCCCACCGTCGCCCGTACGGCCCTGCTCAGACAGGGCCTGGTCGCCGTCGCCCTGCTGGGCATAGCCCCGCTGGTGTGCGTCGTCGCCGTGGCCGAGCCGATCCTGCTGCCGCTGTTCGCCATCCCGCTGATCGCCCTCGACTCCACGCTGTGGATGGCCCGCGCCCGTGCCGAGGAGCAGTTGCGCGACCCGCTCACCGGACTGCCCAACCGGCAGTGGCTCGGGGAGCGGATCTGGACCGCCCTCGACGACGCCGAACGCATCGGCGCCCGCGCGGCGCTCATGCTGATCGACCTCGACCGGTTCCGGTCGGTCAACGACACGCTCGGTCATCTCGCCGGGGACCGGCTGCTGCTCCAGATAGCCGACCGGCTCCGGCTGGCCCTCCCGCGCGGGGCCGAGGTCGCGCGGCTCGGCGGCGACGAGTTCGCCGTCTTACTGCCCGTCGCCGACTCCACGACCTCCGCGACCCGCGTCGCCCGCGGACTCGTCGCCGACCTCGGCTCACCGCTCGACCTCGACGGGCTCACCCTCGTCCTGGAGGCCAGCGCCGGAGTCGCCGTCTTCCCCGACCACGCACTCGACGCGGAAGGGCTGCTGCGGCGGGCGGACGTGGCGATGTACCAGGCCAAACGGGACCGTACGGGCGTCGAGGTCTACGAGTCCAAGCGCGACTCCAACACACCCGACCGGCTCGGTCTGCTGGGCGACCTGCGCCGCGCGCTCGACGCGCACGAGGTCCAGCTCCACTACCAGCCCAAGGTCCGCTTCGACGGACAGGTCGCCGGGCTCGAGGTGCTGGTGCGGTGGGTCCACCCCGAGCGGGGGAAGGTGCCGCCGGACGAGTTCATAGCGATCGCCGAATCCTCCGGGCTGATGCCCCACCTCACCGAGTACGTGCTGGACACGGCCCTCGCCCAGGTCGCCCGGTGGCGCGCCGAGGGCCTGCACGTGCCCGTCGCGGTCAACGTCTCCCCGCGCGACGTGCACACCCCCGGATTCGCCGGCTCGGTCGCGGCGCGGCTCGCGCGGCACGGGGTGCCCGCGGCGGCGCTCCAGCTCGAGATCACGGAACACGTCCTCCTAGAGGACCCGCAGCGCGCCGCCGACACCCTCAACGCGCTCACCGGACACGGCGTGAAGATGTCCCTCGACGACTTCGGCACCGGCTACTCCTCGCTGGTCCACCTACGGCGCCTGCCGGTGAGCGAGCTGAAGATCGACCGGTCCTTCGTGGCCCGGCTGGCGGTGGACACCGAGGACGCGGAGATCGTGCGCTGCACGGTCGACCTCGCGCACTCCCTCGGACTCCTCGTGGTCGCCGAGGGCGTCGAGGACGACGAGACGTGGGAGCGGCTGCGCGACCTCGGCTGCGATGCCGTGCAGGGATGGCTGGTCGCGGCGGCGATGCCGCCGGAGGAGACCACGGCGTGGCTGCGGGCCCGCGGGTCGCGGGGCTGGCAGCGGCCCGCGGCGGCGGCGTTGCCCGCGGCGTCCGAGGACTGACCTCGCACGCCCGTCCGACCGGTCCAGGGGCGGCCCCCCTCCGGTGACGGCGCCGCCCGCCGCGGGCCGGAGCCTCAGGCCGCGCCCGCCGCGAAGTGGTCGATCAGCAGCCGGAGCCGCTGGTCGTGGGCTCCCTCCGGGAGGCGGCCGCTGCGCATCAGAGTGGTGAGGCCGTGGAGGCCGGCCCAGTAGGTCTCCGTCAGGAGGCCGGGGTCCTCGCCGGGGGCCGCCACCGGGCGCACGGCCGCCAGCAGTTCGCCGAAGGCCTCCTGAAGGGCCGCCGGGGCCTCGGGGGTGGCGAACGGAAGTGCGACCGCGTGCGTGAACATCGCGTCGTAGAGCGCGGGACGGCGGCGCGCGAAGTCGGTGTACGCCGTTCCGACGGCCGTGAGGGACTCCCGGGCGCCGGTCGCGCCCGACCGTGCCGCCCGCATCTCCCGCGCCAGTTCCGCGCAGCCCTCCACCGCGACCGCCGCCATGATCGCGTCCTTGCCCTTGAAGTGGCTGTAGAGGACCGGCTGGCTGTACTCGATCTCGGCCGCGAGTCGGCGGGTGGTGACCGCGTCCCAGCCCTCGGCCTCCGCCAGTTCGCGCGCGGCCGTGACGATCAGCCGTTCGCGCTCCGCTCGTTCGCGCTCCCGGCGCGTCTGGATCGACATGCTCTGGATTCTAGCAGCGCTAGCCATTCTTTCGGCGCTCTGCTAGCTTCGCTCCAGTTGCTAGCGCCGCTAGCAAAACGGGAGGAGATCCGTCATGACCGTCACCGCCTACACCCTGGCCGTCGTCCTCGACCTGTTCATCGTGTTCATCGGGGCCCGCTTCCTGCTCCAGCCCCGGCCCTCCGCCGCCGGCTACGGCGTCCCGGCCGAACCCGGCGGCGACGCCGGCGCCTACCTCACCGTCAAGGGCCTGCGCGACGGCACCCTCGGCGTCCTCGGCCTCGCCCTGCTGGTCTTCGTCGGAGCCCGTGCCGAGGCCTGGTTCATGCTGTGCGCGGCGATCATCCCGCTCGTCGACACGCTGATAGTGCTGCGCCACGGCGGGACGAAGGCCGTGGCCTTCGGCGTCCACTTCGCCACGGCCGTGGTCGTGCTGGTCAGCGCCGGCCTGCTGTTCGCCGTCTGACGAACGCGAAGGGACCGCAGGGGTCCGACGGCGGGGCGCACCCGCCTCCGGGGCGTTCGCCGAGGCCCGCGCCGAGGGCCGCCCGGCAAACCGTTTAACGGGGACGCGCCGCCGACCCATAGGATTGGGGCCCAAAGCACACTCACTCACCCCAGAGGAACGCTGCATGCCTGGCATCACGCGCGAGGAGGTCGCCCACCTCGCCCGGCTGGCGCGTCTGGAGCTGAAGCCCGAAGAGCTCGACCACTTCGCGGGACAGCTGGACGACATCATCGGCGCGGTCGCCCGCGTCAGCGAGGTCGCCGACCAAGACGTACCGCCGACCTCGCACCCGCTCCCGCTGACCAACGTCATGCGCGCGGACGAGGTCCGTCCGTCGCTCACCCCCGAGCAGGCGCTCTCCGGCGCCCCGGCCCAGGAGCAGCAGCGTTTCAAGGTGCCGCAGATCCTGGGGGAGGACTAACCGCAATGACGGACATCATCAAGCTCACCGCGGCCGAGATCGCCGCGAGGATCGCCTCCGGTGACCTCACGGCCGTCGAGGTCACCGAGGCCCACCTGGCCCGCATCGAGGCCGTCGACGAGAAGGTGCACGCCTTCCTGCACGTCGACCGCGAGGGCGCGCTGGCCCAGGCCCGCGCCGTCGACGAGAAGCGGGCCCGCGGCGAGAAGCTCGGCCCGCTCGCCGGCGTCCCCCTGGCGCTCAAGGACATCTTCACCACCGAGGGCATCCCGACGACCGTCGGCTCGAAGATCCTCGAGGGCTGGATCCCGCCGTACGACGCGACGCTCACCAAGCGGCTGAAGGCCGCCGACGTGGTGATCCTCGGCAAGACCAACATGGACGAGTTCGCCATGGGGTCCTCGACGGAGAACAGCGCGTTCGGCCCCACCGGCAACCCCTGGGACCTCACCCGCATTCCCGGCGGCTCCGGCGGCGGTTCCTCCGCCGCCCTCGCCTCCTACGAGGCCCCCCTCGCCATCGGCACCGACACCGGCGGCTCCATCCGCCAGCCGGCCGCCGTCACCGGCACGGTCGGCGTGAAGCCGACGTACGGCGCGGTGTCCCGCTTCGGCATGGTCGCCTTCTCCTCCTCCCTCGACCAGGGCGGGCCCTGCGCCCGCACGGTCCTGGACGCGGCCCTGCTGCACGAGGTGATCGCCGGGCACGACCCGCTGGACTCGACGTCGATCGACGCACCCGTCCCGCCGGTCGTCGAGGCCGCCCGCAACGGCAGCGTGGCGGGCATGCGCGTCGGCGTCGTCAAGCAGTTCCGCGGCGAGGGCTACCAGGCCGGCGTCATCCAGCGGTTCGACGAGTCCGTCGCGCTGCTGAGGGAACTGGGCGCCGAGATCGTCGAGCTGGACTGCCCGTCCTTCGACCTGGCCCTGTCGGCGTACTACCTGATCGCGCCCTCCGAGTGCTCCTCCAACCTCGCCCGCTTCGACGGCCTGCGCTACGGCGTCCGCACCGGCGACGACGGCACGCGCTCCGCCGAGGACGTGACCTCCCTCACCCGTGAGGCGGGCTTCGGCCCCGAGGTCAAGCGCCGCATCATGCTCGGCACGTACGCCCTGTCGAGCGGCTACTACGACGCCTACTACGGCTCCGCCCAGAAGGTCCGCACGCTCATCACGCGCGACTTCGAGAAGGCCTTCGAGCAGGTCGACGTGATCGTCTCGCCGACCACGCCCACCACCGCCTTCCCGATCGGCGAGCGCGCCGACGACCCGATGGCGATGTACCTGGCCGACCTGTGCACCATCCCCACCAACCTGGCGGGCAACGCGGCCATGTCGCTGCCCTGCGGTCTCGCCCCCGAGGACAACCTCCCCGTCGGCCTCCAGATCATCGCCCCGGCGCTGAAGGACGACAGGCTGTACAAGGTCGGCGCCGCCGTCGAGGCCGCCTTCGTGGAAAGGTGGGGGCACCCGCTGCTCGAGGAGGCTCCGTCGCTGTGAGCAAGACACTGTCCAAGGCCAAGGGCTTCAAGAAGTCCAAGTCCGGTCTCTACGTCTCGATGGCCACGTCGGCCTTCGGCGTGATCGGCGTCGTCAAGCAGATCAGGAAGGCCCGGACCGACAGCGACACGCTGCGGTTGCTGGACGCCGTCGTGACCGGCGCGGCGGTCGTCACCAACCTGGCCATTCTCTACCGCGAGCTGAAGCGGCTGGGCGACGACGACGTCCTGCTGGGCTGAGAGGGAAGTTTCACCGTGACCACCACGACCGACCTGGTGTCGTACGAGGACGCACTGGCGTCGTACGACCCCGTCATGGGCCTCGAGGTCCACGTCGAACTCGGCACCAAGACCAAGATGTTCTGCGGCTGTTCGACCGAGCTGGGTGCCGAGCCCAACTCGCAGACCTGCCCGGTCTGCCTCGGCCTGCCCGGCGCGCTCCCCGTCGTCAACGCGACCGGCGTCGAGTCCGCGATCAAGATCGGTCTCGCGCTGAACTGCGAGATCGCCGAGTGGTGCCGTTTCGCCCGGAAGAACTACTTCTATCCGGACATGCCGAAGAACTTCCAGACCTCCCAGTACGACGAGCCGATCGCCTTCAACGGCTACCTCGACGTGCAGCTGGAGGACGGCGAGACCTTCCGGGTGGAGATCGAGCGCGCCCACATGGAGGAGGACACCGGCAAGTCGACCCACGTGGGCGGCGCGACCGGCCGCATCCACGGCGCGTCCCACTCCCTGCTGGACTACAACCGCGCTGGCATCCCGCTCATCGAGATCGTCACCAAGCCGATCGAGGGCGCCGGGGAGCGTGCCCCCGAGGTGGCCAAGGCCTACGTCCGTGAGCTGCGCGAGGTCATCAAGGCGCTCGGCGTCTCCGAGGCCCGCATGGAGATGGGCCAGATGCGCTGCGACGTGAACCTGTCGCTGCGCCCGCACGGCACCGAGAAGTTCGGCACCCGCTCGGAGACGAAGAACGTCAACTCGCTGCGGTCCGTGGAGCGCGCGGCCCGCTTCGAGATCCAGCGGCACGCCGCCGTACTGGGCGGCGGCGGGGCGATCGTGCAGGAGACCCGGCACTTCCACGAGGACACCGGGTCGACGACCTCGGGCCGCGTGAAGGAGGAGGCCGAGGACTACCGGTACTTCCCGGAGCCGGACCTGGTGCCGGTGGCCCCCTCCCGCGAGTGGGTCGAGGAGATCCGCGCCGGTCTGCCCGAACTGCCGCTGGTCCGCCGCAACCGCCTGGTGGCGGAGTGGGGCATCTCGGCCACGGACATGCAGGCCATCCTCAACGCCGGTGCGCTGGACCTGATCGTCGCCACCATCGACGCCGGTGCCGACGCCGCCTCCGCCCGCAAGTGGTGGATGGGCGAACTGGCCCGCAGCGCCAACGAGTCCGGCACGGCGCTGGACGAACTGGCCATCACGCCCGAGCAGGTCGCCCGCGTCGCCGAACTGGTGAGCAAGGGCGACCTGAACGACAAGCTGGCCCGTCAGGTCATCGAGGGCGTCCTCGCGGGCGAGGGCACCCCGGACGAGGTCGTCGACAAGCGCGGGCTGAAGGTCGTCTCCGACGACTCGGCGCTCGGCACGGCGGTCGACGAGGCCATCGCCGGCAACCCGGGCGTCGCCGACAAGATCCGCGGCGGCAAGGTGGCCGCGGCCGGTGCCCTGGTCGGCGCGGTCATGAAGGCCACGCGCGGCCAGGCCGACGCGGCCCGCGTCAAGGAGCTGATCCTGGAGAAGCTGGGCGTCAGCGAGGGCTGAGCCCGGACCCCGGCCCCCGGGGGGGATGCGCCGACCCGGGCGCATCCCCCTTCTCCGTCTCCGGGACCGAGGCGCTACGCTCGCCCGCCATGAGTGGACGTACCGACTCCGACACCCAGGACGGCATACGGACCGACGCGACCGAGGCGCACGACATGCCCCATCCCGACCCGCTCGCCGAAGACACCGGCGCGGACGACTCCGACGCCCGGGAGCACGACGCCCGGGAGCACGACGACGAGCACGACGACGAGCACGCCGGTGAGGACGCCCGGCGGGCCCGCTGGACGGCGGCCGGCACCGGCGCCCTGCTCACCCTCGCCGGGTTCGCCGCGGCCCTCCTGCGCCTCACCGGCTCCGCCCCGGCCCTGGTGCCCGCCGCCTACGCCCTGGGTGCCGCCGTGTGCGCGCTCGCCGCGCTGCTGGGCTCCCGCGGCCGCACCCGGCGCGCGCTGTGGCTGCTGATCGTCGGGGTGATGGTGATGGCCGTCGGCGACCAGTCGGACTGACGGGGGCACGGGACCGGCCCGGCCGGGCGGGCCTCGCCGGACGGCGGGCGTTCACCGCAGTGCGCCGTCACCTTCCCGCGATATTTCTCGCTTTGCTGTGAATAAGCCCACGAACCGCTCAAACGATCATCCATGCCTGCCAGAGTGACCTTGATTCGCTCATGCGTTCTTTGCGGGCTGTTCCTTTCGCGTACGGATGTTCCCGGTCAAAGATCCCCATAGTCCCCGGGAGCACGTTTCGTGGCAGCCCTTGCACAATGGTGTGTCCGGCATCGCCTCCTCGCGGTCCTGCTCTGGCTCCTCGCCCTCGGCGGGACGGCCGGCGCCGCCGTGATCGCGGGATCGTCGTACTCCAACGACTACGACGTCCCCGGCACCGAGTCCGGCCGGGCCGCCCGGCTGCTCGCGGAGGGTTTCCCCGGCCTCGGCGGTGACAGCGACACCGTCGTCTGGCGCACCGACTCGGGCACCGTCCGCGCCGCCGCCGTCGAACAGACCATGACCCGCACCCTCGCGAGGATCGCGGACCTCCCCGGCGTCGCCTCCGTCGCCGGCCCCTACGACGATCAGGGCGCCGACCGGATCAGCGGCGACGGCCGCACGGCGTACGCCACCATCACGTTCGAGGACAGCGCCGAGAACATCGACCGGGGCGAGGCGCGGGCCGTCGTCGACACCGCCGCGTCCGCGCGGACGGAGGGGCTCCGGGTGGAGCTGGGCGGCAGCGCCGTCGCGCTCACCGAGTCCTCCGGCGGGCACCTCGCCGAGGTCGTCGGCGTGGCCGTCGCCGCCGTCGTGCTGTTCCTCGCCTTCGGCTCGCTCGCCGCCTCGCTGCTGCCCATCGCCACCGCCCTGGTCGGCGTCGGCACCGCCTACGCGGGGATCGTGCTGCTGGGGCACGCCATGACCGTCGCCGACTTCGCGCCCATGCTGGGCATGCTCGTCGGCCTCGGGGTCGGCATCGACTACGCGCTGTTCATCGTCACCCGGCACCGGCGCGGACTCAAACGCGGGCTGCCGGTCGCCGAGGCCGCCGCGAACGCCGTCGCCACCACCGGCCGGGCCGTCGTCTTCGCGGGCGCGACCGTGTGCATCGCGCTGCTCGGCATGCTGATCCTGCGCCTGGACTTCCTCAACGGCGTGGCGATCGCCGCCTCCCTGACCGTCGTCCTGACGGTCGCCGCCTCCGTCACCCTGCTGCCCGCCCTGCTGTCCTTCATCGGCCCGCGCGCCCTCAGCCGCCGCGAACGGCGCCGCCTCGCCGAACACGGGCCCGAACCCGAGCTGCCGGCCGGCTTCGCCGCCCGCTGGTCGGCGTTCGTGGAGCGCCGGCCCAAGCTGCTCGGCGCGCTGGCCCTCACCGTGATCGCCGGGCTCGCCCTGCCCACGCTCTCCCTCCGCCTCGGCACCTCCGACCAGGGGAACAGCCCCGAGTCCACCACCACCCGCCAGGCCTACGACCTCCTCTCCGAAGGCTTCGGCCCCGGCGTCAACGGCCCGCTGACCCTGGTCACCCGCGTCGCCGGCGCCGAGGACCGGCTCGCCCTGGACAACCTCGACGCCACCCTGCGCGGCACCGAGGGCGTGGCCGCGGTGGCCCCGGTGACCTACGGGGCGGGCGGAGACACCGCGTACCTCACCGTCGTACCGGAGTCCGCGCCGCAGTCGGGACGGACCAGCGACCTCGTCGACCTGCTGCGCGGCGAGGTGCTGCCGAGGGCCGAGGCGGGCACCTCCCTCGACGTGCAGGTGGGCGGGGTGACCGCCGGCTACGACGACTTCGCCGAGGTCATCGTCGGCAAGCTGCCGCTGTTCGTCGGTGTCGTCGTCGGCCTCGGCTGCCTGCTGCTCCTGCTCGCCTTCCGCTCCGTCGGCATCCCGGTCAAGGCCGCAGTGATGAACGTGGCCGCCGTCGCCGCCGCCTTCGGGGTCGTCGTCATGGTCTTCCAGTGGGGCTGGGGGAGCGAGGCGCTGGGCCTGGGCCGGGCCGGGCCGATCGAGCCCTTCCTTCCCGTGATCATGGTCTCGGTCCTCTTCGGACTCTCCATGGACTACCAGGTGTTCCTGGTCAGCCGGATGTACGAGGAGTGGCTGGGGACCGGCGACAACCGGCGGGCCGTGCGCGTCGGACTCGCCGAGACCAGCCGGGTGATCAACTCCGCCGCGGTCATCATGATCTCCGTCTTCCTCGCCTTCGTCCTCAGCGGCGACCGGGTGATCGCCATGTTCGGCATCGCGCTGGCCGCCGCCGTCGCCCTCGACGCGTTCGTCCTGCGCACCCTCCTCGTGCCCGCACTGATGCACCTGCTCGGCAGCGCCAACTGGTGGCTGCCCCGCCGGCTCGACCGGTGGCTGCCGCGGATCAGCATCGAGCCTCCCGAATGCCGGGCCGCCCATGAGAGGCTCACCGGGGCCGTGGCGGAACTGGAGAGGGAGCGACAGCCGGATGTACGCGATACCGCTGGGTGACGGGGCCGAACTGCGGCCCCTGGAGCCCTGGCACGACGAGGAGTTCCTGACGCACCTGGAGCGCGGGCGGGAGTTCATCAACCAGTACATCCCGTTCGCCGCCAAGGCCACCGACGTGCCCGGGGCGCGCGAGGTGCTCCAGCGGTACGCCGACATGCGCGCCGCCGACACCGGTTCGCTGCACGGCATCTGGCTGGCGGGCGAGCTGGTCGGCGGCGTGCTCTTCCTCAACTTCGACGCCGGGCAGGCCAACTGCGAGGTCGGCTGCTGGCTCGAGCCCGCCGGAACCGGGCGCGGCCTCGTCACGCGCGCGATGCGGGTGCTCATCGACCACGCCGTCGAACAGCGCGGCATCCACCGCGTCGAGTGGGTCGCCTCCGCGGGCAACGTACCCAGCCTCAACGTCGCCCGGCGGCTCGGATTCACCCGCGACGGCGTCCGCCGCGAGGCCTACCCCTACCGCGGGGTGCGCCACGACCTGGAAGTGTGGTCCGTGCTGGCCCACGAGTGGCGGGCGGCACGCGCGCGTGCCGCTCACAGCGATCGTTAAGGAACCTCTCAGAGAGCGTCCGTACGGTGCGGGACATGGGAACCAGGACAGTGGACGAGACCGGTGCCGGCACGGGCGCCGAGGCCGCCGAGGCGAAGCGCGACGAGGAGACGGTGGACGTCACCGGGACCGACGCGAAGGACGGGGCGACGCCGGCCTCCGCGCCCGCCGACGGCGTGCGGGACGGCGAGGGCGGCGACGACAGCGACGGCGAGGACGGCGGGGCCCGCCAGGAGGGGGAGGACGGCGACGCCGTCGAGGAGAGCCGCCCGGCCGTCGGCCTGGGCGCCGGCGCCGTCGTCTCCGCCGCGCTCGGCCTGGTGTCGCTCAGCGGCGGCTGGATCGGGACCGTCGCCTCCGCGCGCCAGACCCTGGTCGGCCAGCTGGAGACGTCGTCGACCGCGAGCGTCGCCCACCAGATCCAGGCCGTCTACGGCGACGCCTGGCAGACCACCGCCCTGTGGGCCGGCCTGTTCGCGCTGGCCGCGCTCGTCACCGGCGTCGTGGTGCTGGCCCGGCCCGCCTTCGGTGCTCCCGGCAGGGTGCAGGCCCCCTGGATCAAGTCCGTCGCCTGGGCGGGCGTCACCCTGGGCGTGATCGGCCTGCTCCTGGCCGTCCTCAAGTACACCGACGCCCTGCTCGGACTGCCGTCCGCCGGTTGAGCCGGCGCGGTTCACGAGGGGTCCCAGGACGGCCGGTAAGCACCTTACGGCCGTACCGGGGGCCCCTCCCGCGCGTCTAAGGCCCCGCCCGGACCCGAAGATGCGGAACTCTCCCGATGCGGCGGACCCCCCTGGGAGACGAAGGTCGAGGCATCGAGAGCGTCGCGGTGAGCGGCGCCGGATCCACCGACCTTCAGGGGAAGTCCACCATGTACGAGTACGAACTCCAGCAGGCCCGTTCCGCCGAACTGCTCCGCCGCGCCGCGGACGAGCGGTTGGCCCGCGAGGTCGTCCGCAGCCGCCGCGCCGCCCGCCGGGAGGCCGCGGAGCGGGCCGCCCGCACCGCGACCCCCGAGAGCGAACCGCATACCCACCGCCCCCGTCGGCCGCGGTCCGCCCGGACCGCGTGAACACCGGGGCACGGCAGGGCGGCCGCACGGGGGTCGGCCGCCCTCCCACGCCCACGACCGGACCGGTGACGGCGGTCGTCGGGCCGGCGACGACCACCTCGCCGGCGCCGCCGACCGCGACCGCGCCGCCGATAACGACTGGGCCCCCCTCGCACCGCCGTGCGATGCTCGCCCCCGTGGAGAACAGGTCCGTCAGCCCCGTCTTCGTCGGCCGCACCGACGAGTTGGACACCCTGAACGACGCGCTCGACCGCGCCGCCGCGGGGGAGCCGCAGGCCCTGCTGATCGGCGGCGAGGCCGGGGTCGGCAAGACCCGGCTCGTCGAGGAGTTCGCCACCGCCGCCGACCGCCGGGGAGCCGTCGTCGCGCTGGGCGGCTGTGTCGAGATCGGCGCCGACGGGCTGCCCTTCGCCCCCTTCTCCACCGCGCTGCGCGCCCTGCGCGGGGCCCTGCCGGACGACCTGGCCGCCGCCGCGGCCGGCCAGGAGGGGGAACTCGCCCGGCTGCTGCCCGAGGTGGGGGAGACGGGCGGAGGCCGCCACGACGAGGAGAGCATGGCCCGCCTCTTCGAACTCACCGCCCGTCTCCTGGAGCGCGTCGCCGCCGACCGCACCGTCGTGGTGGCCCTGGAGGACCTGCACTGGGCCGACGCCTCCACCCGCCACCTCCTCTCCTACCTGCTGCGCACCCTGCGCACCGGCCGCCTCGTCGTCCTCGCCACCTACCGCTCCGACGACATCCACCGCCGCCACCCGCTGCGCCCCCTGCTCGCCGAACTCGACCGGCTGCGCACCGTCCGCCGCCTCGAACTCGCCCGCCTCACCCGCGAGGAGGTCGGCCGCCAGATCGCCGGCATCCTCGCCGCCGAACCCGATCCCGCCCAGGTCGACGCCATCTTCGAACGCTCCGACGGCAACGCCTTCTTCGTCGAGGAACTCGCCGTCGCCGCCCACGAGGGCTGCTGCACCGGCCTCACCGACACCCTGCGCGACCTGCTCCTGGTCCGCGTCGAGGCGCTGCCGGACAGCGCCCAGAAGGTCGCCCGGATCGTCGCCGAGGGCGGCTCCACCGTCGAGTACCGGCTGCTCGCCGCCGTCGCCCGGCTCACCGAGGACGACCTCATCGAGGCCCTGCGCGCCGCCGTCGGCGCCAACCTCCTGCTCGCCGCCCCCGGCGGCGACGGCTACCGCTTCCGCCACTCCCTGGTCCGCGAGGCCGTCGGCGACGACCTGCTGCCCGGCGAACGCTCCCGCCTCAACCGCCGCTACGCCGAAGCCCTGGAGGCCGACCCGACGCTGGTGCCCGCCGACGAACGCGTCACCCGCCTGGCCAGCTACTGGTACCACGCCCACGACCCGGCCAAGGCCCTCCCCGCCGTCCTCGACGCCTCCGTCACCGCTCGCTCCCGCCACGCCTACAGCGAGCAACTGCGGCTCCTGGAACGCGCGATGGAACTCTGGGACGCCGCCCCCGAGGACGTACGGCACCGGCTGCGCCCCCTCGACTACGCCGAGGCCTATCCCGCCTGCGGCTGCGATCCGGACACCGCCCCGCTGCGCTACCTCGACCTCATGGCCGAGGCCGCCGTCGCCGGCCGCCTGTGCGGGGAACGCGAACGCGCCCTGAAGATCACCAAGCGGGCGCTGCGCCTCCTGGCGGACGAGGACGACCCGCTGCGCACGGCCTGGTTCTGGGTGCAGCGCTCCCGGCTGACGCGCTCACTGGGCCGTGGCAGCGGCCGGGAGGAGCTGACCACCGCACAGGACCTGGTGCGCGGCCTGCCGCCCAGCGAGGTGCACGCCGAGGTGCTCACCCATGTCGCCAACTGGACCATGCTGCACGCCCCCGGACCCGACGCCTACGCCGCCGCCGAGCACGCCGTGGAGTACGCCCGCATGGTCGGCGTCCGAGAGATCGAACTCGACGCCCGCCAGATCCTCGGCGTCCTCATGGTCGACGCCGGCCACGTCGAGACCGGCCTCACGGAGCTGTACGACGTCAAGGGCCGGGCGCTCGCGGAGGACATCCCGTCCGTCGCGCTGAACGCCTACGTCAACCTCCCCTCCGAACTCGAAGCGGTCGGCCGCTCCGGCGAGGCCCTGCCGATCCTGGAGGAGGGCGTCGCCTACGCGCGACGGCACGGACTGTCCGAGACGGAGGCCTGGATCTGGGGCAACCTCGCCGAGTCCCTGCTGTCGCTCGGCCGCTGGGACGAGGCGGACCGCGCCTGCGCCACCGTCGCACGCATCGGCCAGGGCGTGGGCATCCGGGGCGGTCACGCCTCCCTGCGGGCCGAACTCGCCCTGCACCGCGGCGACCACACCGAGGCCGGACACCAACTGGCGCTGGCGCAGGGGTTCTTCGGTTCCCACGGCCGCGCGCCCCAGCACGACCTCCCCCTCACCCGCCTCGCCATCGCCCTCGCCGCCGCCGAGGGCCGCCTCCCCGACGCCCGCGCCCACCTCACCCGCGCCCTCGACCTGGGCTTCCCGCCCGGCGCCCAGCGGTACGCCTGGCCCCTCCTCCTCACCGCGACCGCCGCCGAGGGCGACGCCCGCGGTCTGCCCGCCGCCGAACGGGGCCGCGCCGAACTCCTCGCACGTGTCCGGGAGGCCGCGAAGAAGATCGTCGCCGTCGTCCCCGTCTGGCGGGCCCACGAACTCTGGCTGCGCGCCGAACTGCTGCGCGCCGAGGGCCGCGGCGGTCCGCAGGACTGGGCGGCGGCGGTCGCCGCCTTCGAGACGATGGAGCGCCCCTACGACCTCGCCCGTACCCGGTACCGCCTGGCCGAGGCCCTGCTGACCGAGGGCGGTGACGACGAGCGCGACCGCGCGGCCGAGCTGCTCCGCCTCGCCCACGCCGTCGCCGCCCACCTCGGCGCCCGTCCGCTCGGCGACGCCGTCGGCCGGCTCGGCCGGCGCGCCCGGCTGCCCCTCACGCCCGGTCCCCGCCGGGCCCCGGCCGCCACCGACCCCGTCGAGGCCCTCGGCCTCACCGGCCGGGAGCGCGACGTCCTGCGCCTGGTCTCGGCCGGCCGCACCAACCGCCAGATCGCCGAGGCACTCTTCATCTCCCCGAAGACGGCGAGCGTGCACGTCTCCAACATCCTGGCCAAACTCGGCGTCTCCGGACGGGGCGAGGCGGCGGCGGTGGCCCACCGGCTGGAACTCTTCCCGGCCGACGCCCTCCAGGCGCCGCCCGCGCGGTGAGGCGTACGCCGGCGGGAACCGGCAGGGGAGGCGCCGTGTCCACCGTGCTCGACGAACTGTTCGCACCCGACCGGGGGCACACCGGCGACGAGCAGAACCGGCTGGAGCCGACCAGGGAGGACGTCGGCGACGCCGGCCCCGGACACGGGCCGACGGACCTCGCGTCCGGAAAGGCCGTCGTGCGACCGCCCGATCCCGCGGACGGGGCGGACGCGGCCCCGCCGCAGGAGCCCCGCGGCTGAGAGCGAGGCCCCGGGCGCCCGCACGCCTCAGCTCACCTCCAGCTCCAGGATCCGGTCGTCGCCCTTCTTCGGCGTGCCCCGGCCGTCGGTGTTGCTGGTCGTCACCCACAGCTTGTCGCCGCCCGCCGCCACCACGGTCCGCAGCCTGCCGTAGTCGCCCTCCAGGAACGCCTGCGGGTCGGCCGACGCCGTCGTGCCCTTCAGCGGGACGCGCCACAGGCGCTGCCCCCGCAGACCCGCCAGCCACATCGAGCCCTCGGCGTAGGCGACACCACTGGGCGAGGCGTCGTCGGTGCTCCACTGGGCCACCGGATCGCGGTACTTCGCGTCGCCGGACCTGCCCTCGGCCTCCGGCCAGCCGTAGTTGCCGCCCGGCACGATCGCGTTCAGCTCGTCCCAGGTGTTCTGGCCGAACTCGGCCGCGAACAGGCGCTGCCTGGCGTCCCAGGCGAGGCCCTGCACATTGCGGTGGCCGTACGAGTACACGGGGGAGTCGGGGAAGGGATTGCCCGTGGCCGGCTCGCCCTCCGGGGTCAGCCGCAGGATCTTGCCGCCCAGGGAGTCCCTGTCCTGGGACAGACCCTGCTGTCCGCTCTCGCCGGTGCCCACGTACAGCATCCGGTCCGGGCCGAAGGCGATGCGCCCGCCGTTGTGGATCATGCCCTTGGGGATGCCCCGGAAGACTGTGTCCGGCGCGCCCAGCTGGTCGCCGGCGGGCCGGTCGGCGTCGTACAGCATGCGCACGACGCGGTTGTCGGACGCCGAGGTGAAGTAGGCGTAGACCATGTGGTCCGAGGCGTAGTCCGGGGAGAGGGCGATGCCGAGCAGGCCGCCCTCACCGGCCGCCGAGACGCCCGGCACCTCGCCCAGCTCGGTCTTCCTGCCGCTGTCCGTGTCGACCAGGGTGATCGTCGCCCGGTCACGGGAGGCCACCAGCAGGCCG
Source organism: Streptomyces sp. NPDC051051 (assembly GCF_040682975.1). Lineage (NCBI taxonomy): Bacteria > Bacillati > Actinomycetota > Actinomycetes > Kitasatosporales > Streptomycetaceae > Streptomyces > Streptomyces sp. NPDC051051. Next base: position 86,529 of record NZ_JBFBCB010000011.1, on the reverse strand, counting down.
CCCTCGGGGAGCGGCGCGAGGCCCCAGGGGGTGTCGAGCCCCTCGGCGACGGTACGCACCACCTCGACCGTGCCCTTCGCGGGCGGGGTCTCCTCGGCCGCCGGTGGGGAGCCCGCGGCCGTGGGGCTGGCCGACAGGCTCGGGGCGGCCCCCGGGGCCCCTCCGTCGTCCGAGGAGCAGCCCGCCGTCAGCAGGAGCACACTCGCGGCCAGTACGGCCGTCACTGCGCGACGTTGCACGATCTTGGTCCCTTCGACACGGCGGTCCAGCGGCAGGTTCTCCTTGTCATACACCGCTCGCGCCCCACGGGTTCCCGATCTCCGGAACCCGACCCGGCGACGGCCCCGACTCCTGTGAGCCCGGCTTCCGCGAGCCTCCGCCCGCCCCGCGGCCGGCTCACGGACTCAGTCCCACGAGCCCTGGGCCGCCGGCAGCGCCGCCACTTCGGCCAGGTCCCGCCCGGTCAGCCGCAGCCGGGCCGAGCCCGCGTTCTGCGCCACCCACCGCTCCTGCTTGGCCCCCGGTACCGGCACCACGTGCCGGCCCTGCGCCAGCACCCAGGCCAACGCCACCTGCGCGGCCGTCACGTCCTCGCCGTGCCGGGCCGCCACCCGGCGCAGACCGACGACGATCGGCTGGTTCGCGGCCATCATCTCGGCGGTGAACCGGGGGTGCCGGGCCCGCATGTCATCGCGTTCGAAGCCCTCGCCGGGGGTCAGCGTGCCGGTGAGGAAACCATTCCCCAGGGGCATGGCCGCGAGGAAGCCGATGCCGCGCGCCTCGCACCACGGCAGCAGCGCGTCCAGCGCCTCCGGCGACCACACCGACAGCTCCGCCTCCACCGCGCTCACCGGGAAGACCTGCTGCACCCGCAGCAGCTGCCGGATCGTCGCGTCGTACAGCCGACCGCCCGCACGGCGCCCGCCGCGCGCGCCCACCGCGCACAGCCCCAACGCCCGCACCTTGCCCGCCCGTACCAGGTCGGCCATCGCGCCCCAGGTCTCCTCGACCGGGACCTCGGGATCGGCGCGGTGCAACTGGTAGAGGTCGATGACGTCCGTCTGGAGCCGCCGCAGGGACGCGTCGCACGCCCGTCTCACGTACCCGGGGCGGCCGTTGGCCACGACGTGCTGGTCGCCGACCAGCAGCCCCACCTTCGTCGACACGAACGCGTCCCCGCGCCGCTCCTTCAACACCCTTCCCAGCAACAGCTCGTTGGTGAACGGCCCGTACATGTCGGCGGTGTCCAGCAGGGAGACGCCCAGGTCCAGCGCCCGGTGCAACGCCCGCAGCGACTCGTCGCCCCGCTGCCGCGACCCGCTGTACCCCCAACTCATCGGCATGCACCCGAGTCCGACGGCCCCCACCGCGAGCGCCGCCGCGCCGATCGTCCTGCGCTCCACCTGCTCGTGACCCTCCCTCGCCCGGCCCACAAACCTAACCTCTGCACGCGCGCGTGCCTGACATAGCCTCCTGACCATGACTGCTGACGTGTGGCTGCCCATTCCGCCGGACGAGATCGAAGGACTCCCCGAGGGGCTCAACCCCCTCTTCTGGGACGGGGGCCCCGACGGAGAGCAGGAGTTCCCCGGCGACCCCGCCGACTGCGTCTTCTACGTGGTGCCCTACATGAAGCGGCAGCACGTGAAGGTGCGCCCGCTGGCGGAGCTGCGCCGGGTCCGCGTCGTCCAGACGCTCACCGCCGGCGTCGACGACGTCACCGCGCGCCTGGCCGACCTCCCGCCCGGCGTGCGGCTGTGCAACGCGCGCGGGGTGCACGAGGCGAGCACCGCCGAACTGGCGCTCACCCTCACGCTGGCCTCCCTGCGCGGCATCCCGAAGTTCGTGCGCGCCCAGGAACAGGGCCACTGGCAGGGCGAGTTCCACCCCGCGCTCGCCGACCGGAACGTCCTCATCGTCGGGTACGGCGCGATCGGCTCGGCGATCGAGGACCGGCTCGTGCCGTTCGAGGTCGCGCGGGTGGCGCGCGTCGCGCGCTCCGCGCGCGCTACGGAGCGCGGCCCCGTGCGCCCACTCACCGAACTGCCCGCACTGCTGCCCGAGGCGGACGTCGTCATCCTCTCCACGCCCCTGACCGAGACCACGCGCGGCCTGGTGGACGCCGACTTCCTCGCCCGGATGAAGGACGGCGCGCTGCTCGTCAACGTCGCCCGCGGCGCGGTCGTCGACACGGAGGCCCTGCTCACCGAGCTGGAGAGCGGCCGCCTCACCGCCGCCCTTGACGTCACCGACCCCGAACCCCTGCCCCCGGGGCACCCGTTGTGGCGGGCACCCGGCGTTCTGATCAGCCCGCACGTCGGCGGGCCCACCTCCGCCTTCCTGCCGCGCGCCAAGCGGCTGCTGGCCGACCAGTTGGGCCGGTTCGTGAACCGGGAGCCCCTGCGCAACGTGATCCTCACGACGGGCGCCGCCGACGAGGCGTGAGGACCACGGCACGCGCGCGACGCGTTCCGGGCACCCTCCGCAGTCCCCCGGACGCGTTCCGTACGGGCATAGTCGCTGCTCGTCACTGAGCGTAGAGAAGCTATGTCCCTGAGTGACGATCCTGGTGTATCGTCCCGACAGGGGCTGCGCCGCGCACCGTTCGGCGCCGGGGTTGGACATCTCAGACTGTGAGGGGGGCGACGGGCGATGCACGGCCTATGGACGAACGACCCGACGCGGCGGAGTCGCCGCCGACGACCCTGTTGCACGGCCAGGCGCGCGAGCGATGGCCCCACCGGTCGCCGAAGTCGGCACGGCGGGCGTCACCGCCGCGGGCACGGCGGCCACCGTACTCACGCGCACCCGGCGCACCGGGGCGTGCGGGACGCGGGAGCGGTACGGACCGGGAGGCCCCGGTGAGTTCGCCGCCGACCTCCACGACCCTCCTCGACGGAGCGCTGCGGACGCAGGCCCCGAAGGGAACGCCGCCCGCCAAGCCGCCGTCCCCCGGCGGCCCCGGATCGAACACGGTCCACCAACTCCTGCTGGCCCTGATCTGCGCGGGATACGCCGTCGGCTCCGCGTTCGGCTGGGGGTCCGACCGCGTCGCGCTCATCATGGGCGACTTCGGACTGTCCGCGGCCGCGACCGCCGCCTCCGTGTCCTGCTTCCTCTACGGGCGCACCCGCCGCGTCCGCCTGCGCCCGGCCTGGCTGCTGTTCTCGTTCTCCTCGGCGATGGCGGCCCTGGGCAATCTGGTCTGGGGGTGGTACGAGGTCGTCCTGGAGCGTCCCGTGCCCAGCCCCAGCTACGCCGACGTGTTCTTCCTGTGCTTCGCGCCGCCCGCGATCGTGGGCCTGCTGGTGCTCGCCGCCCGGCCCGTGACCAAGGCCGGCTGGGTCTGCCTCGCGCTCGACGCCTGGCTGATCGCCGGCTCGCTGCTCACCCTCTCCTGGAGCCTCGCGCTCGCCCAGGCCGCGGAACTCGACGGGCCCAGCGTGGCGCACGCGGCGCTCACCCTGGCGTATCCGCTGCTCGACATCGCCCTGGTCAGCATGGTGCTGGTGCTGCACTTCCGGCGCTCGCCCGTGAACCGCACGCCGGTCAACACCGCCGTCAGCGCCCTCGCGCTGACCGTGATGTGCGACGCCCTGTTCACCTCGCCGCTGATGCACAACAACTACCGTTCGGGCCAGCTCCTCGACGCCGGCTGGTTCGCCGGCTCCCTGCTCCTCGCCTACGCCCCCTGGGCCGCCGGCCGGCACCGCCGGGCGAGCGCCGCGGGGTACACGCGTGTGGTGCACGAGCACCTGCCCGGACAGCGCACGGGCGGCCGGCAGGCCCGGCCGCCCGTGCGGACCCCCGCGCGGGGAGCCGACCCGAGCCGCTTCCCGGGCACCCGCCCCATCACCGGCTCCCTCGCCGCCCTCACGCCCTATCTCGCCGCCGCCGTCTGCACCCTGGGGATCCTCTACAACGTCCTCAACGGCCGCAGCGTCGACCGGGTCGTCCTCCTCACCGGCGGCGCCGTGGTGCTGGCCCTCGTGGTGCGCCAGGGCATCATGCTGCTCGACAACATCACCCTCACCCAGGAACTGGCCCAGAAGGAGAACCACTTCCGCTCCCTGGTGCAGGGCTCCAGCGACGTCATCATGATCGCCGCCCCCAGCGGTGTGCTGCGCTACGTCTCCCCGGCCGCCGCCGGCGTCTACGGACGCCCCGCCGAGGACCTGGTGGGCACCGAGCTGGCCGACCTCATCCACCCGGAGGACCTGGGGTGCGTGGTGCACGAGGTGCGCCGCTTCCTGGCCGCCGACCCCCAGGAGGAACCCACCACCCGCATCGAGTGCCGCTTCCGCTCCGGCGACGGGGGCACCTCCCGCTCGAGCGCAGCCGGGAGCGGGGGAGGCTGGCTGAACGTCGAGTCCACCGTCAAGCGGCATTACGGCGGCCTGATCTTCAACAGCCGGGACGTGACCGAGCGGGTGCGCCTCCAGGCCCAGCTCCAGCACAACGCCGAGCACGATCCGCTCACCGACCTGCCCAACCGCGCCCTGTTCACCCGGCGCGTGCAGCAGGCGCTCTCCGGCCGCCGCAGTTCCGACCGGGGCACCGCCCTGCGCAACACCGCGGTCCTCTTCATCGACCTCGACGGCTTCAAGGCCGTCAACGACACCATCGGCCACCAGGCCGGTGACGAACTCCTCGTCCAGGCCGCCCGCAGGCTCCAGGACGCCGTCCGGCAGGGGGACACCGCCTCCCGGCTCGGCGGTGACGAGTTCGCCGCTCTGATCGTCGGCGACGGCACCCGCGACCGCGGCGCCCACGAGGGCCACATACTGGAACTCGCCGACCGGCTGCGCATCACGCTCTCCCAGCCCTATCTGATCGACGGCAACGAGGTGCGGGTCGCCGCCTCCATCGGGGTGGCCTTCGCCGAGGCGGGGTTCGGCGCCGGCGAACTGCTGCGCAACGCCGACCTCGCGATGTACCGGGCCAAGGCGGCCGGCAAGGGCCGGGTCGAGCTGTACAAGCCGCAGATGCAGCAGGACGTCGTACGGAAGGCGGCGCTGGCGACGCGGTTGCGGGCCGCGTTGCACGACGGCGAGTTCGCGCTGCTGCACCAGCCCGTGGTGCGGCTGGAGGACGGCCGGATCTCGTCGGTCGCGGCGCAGCCCCGATGGCGGTCCTCCCAGGGCGTGCTGTTCACCCCCGCCGAGTTCCTCCGGGTGGCGGACGAGGGCGACCGGACCGCCGAGCTGGGCCGCTGGGTGCTGGAGCAGGCCGTCGAGCAGGCCGCCGACCGCACCGCGAGCGGGCTGAACGTACCGGTGGTGGTCCAGGTGGGCGCCCGGCGCCTGCTGGACCGCTCGCTGCCGCCGCGGTCCGTCGAGGCGCTGCTCACCCGGCACGGGCTGCCGTCCGGCTCGCTGGTGATAGAGCTGTCCGACATCGATGCCGGGGTGGCGCTGGAGGAGCTGGAGCGCCGGCTCGCCGCGCTCAGGCGCCTCGGCGTCCGGATCGCGCTGGACGGCTTCGGCGGCGGCGTGGCCATAACGGCCCTGCGCCGGCTCCCCGTGGACGTACTGAAACTCGACCGCGCTCTGGTCGAGGGGGTCGTGGAGTCCGCGCGCCTGCACAAGATCACCAGTGGGCTGCTGCGGATCGCCGGCGACCTGGGGCTCCAGTCCGTGGCCGAGGGTGTGGACCTGCCGGAGCAGGTCGTCGCCCTGCGCGCGATGGGCTGCACGCACGGGCAGGGCATGGCGTTCGCCGGGCCGCTCGACGAGTACCGGCTGCGCAGGGCGCTCGGCCGGGGCAGCTGTCCGCTGCCGCACGGACCCGCCGAGCCCGCGTTCGCCGGGGGCGGCGCGGGGGTGTACACCGGGGGCGTGCCGGCGGTCCTGGGAGGCGGAGGCCGCGGTGGCGGCACGGCCCTCCGTTCACATGATGAGACCCCCGTCCCACCCACTTGACAGTCGGTGCGTGCCGGGGGGAGGGTCAATGCCATGCGCACCCGAATTCTCGTACTTGGACAGCGCGTCGGCTGAGCTGGGACCCACCGGAGGACGATCCGGAATCCCCAGCGACCACACCGGCGCGCTCCCCTCGCTTGCCTTTCGGCACGAGGGGTTTTTTGTTGCACCAGCACCTGCCGTCCAGCAGTCCGACACCGCACGAACCTCGCAAAAACCCTCAGCATCGAGAAGAGAATGCCGATGACCGAGCAGGCCACCGGGGCCCATCACCCGCAGCCGCGGCCCCGATCCGGAGGACAGCACTCCGCGTCCGTCGAGCACGTGACGGGTGCGCAGTCCCTCATCCGTTCTCTCGAGGAGGTCGGCGCCGACACGGTATTCGGCATTCCCGGCGGCGCGATCCTTCCCGCCTACGACCCGTTGATGGACTCGACCAGGGTCCGTCACGTCCTGGTCCGTCACGAGCAGGGCGCGGGCCACGCCGCCACCGGCTACGCGCAGGCCACCGGCAAGGTCGGCGTCTGCATGGCGACCTCCGGCCCCGGCGCCACCAACCTGGTCACCCCGATCGCCGACGCGCACATGGACTCGGTGCCGCTGGTCGCGATCACCGGCCAGGTCGCGTCCAAGGCGATCGGCACGGACGCCTTCCAGGAGGCGGACATCGTCGGCATCACCATGCCGATCACCAAGCACAACTTCCTCGTCACCAAGGCCGAGGACATCCCGCGGATCATCGCGCAGGCTTTCCACATCGCCTCCACCGGCCGCCCCGGCCCGGTCCTGGTCGACATCGCCAAGGACGCCCTCCAGGCGAAGACCACCTTCTCCTGGCCGCCCATCATGGACCTGCCCGGCTACCGCCCGGTGACCAAGCCGCACGCCAAGCAGATCCGCGAGGCCGCCAAGCTGATCACCGCCGCCAAGCGGCCGGTCCTCTACGTCGGCGGCGGTGTCCTCAAGGCCGGCGCCACCGCCGAGCTGAAGGTCCTCGCCGAGCTGACCGGCGCGCCCGTCACCACCACGCTGATGGCGCTGGGCGCGTTCCCCGACACCCACCCGCAGCACCTGGGCATGCCCGGCATGCACGGCTCGGTGGCGGCCGTCACCGGACTGCAGAAGGCCGACCTGATCGTCGCCCTCGGGGCCCGCTTCGACGACCGCGTCACCGGCAGGCTCGACAGCTTCGCGCCGTACGCCAAGATCGTGCACGCGGACATCGACCCGGCCGAGATCGGCAAGAACCGCGCCGCCGACGTGCCGATCGTGGGCGACGCCCGCGAGGTCCTCGCCGACCTGATCCAGGCCGTGCAGAAGGAGCACACCGAGACCGGTCCGGGCGACTACAGCGCCTGGTGGAAGGACCTGAGCCGCTGGCGCGAGACCTACCCGCTGGGCTACGACCAGCCCGCGGACGGCTCGCTCTCCCCCCAGCAGGTCATCGAGCGCATCGGGCAGCTCGCGCCCGAGGGCACGGTGTTCGCGGCGGGCGTCGGCCAGCACCAGATGTGGGCCGCGCACTTCATCAAGTACGACAAGCCCGCCACTTGGCTGAACTCCGGCGGCGCCGGGACGATGGGCTACGCGGTCCCGGCCGCGATGGGCGCCAAGGCGGGCGTCCCCTCGAAGACCGTCTGGGCGATCGACGGCGACGGCTGCTTCCAGATGACCAATCAGGAACTGACCACCTGCGCCCTGAACAACATCCCGATCAAGGTCGCCATCATCAACAACGGCGCCCTCGGGATGGTCCGCCAGTGGCAGACCCTCTTCTACAACCAGCGCTACTCCAACACCGTGCTGCACAGCGGCCCGGACGCGGACGGCGCCGCGGCGCCGAACGCCGGCACCCGCGTCCCCGACTTCGTGAAGCTGTCGGAGGCCATGGGCTGCTACGCGATCCGCTGCGAGTCCCTGGACGACCTGGACAAGGTCATCGAGGAGGCGAACTCCGTCAACGACCGCCCGGTCGTGGTGGACTTCATCGTCCACGAGGACGCGATGGTGTGGCCGATGGTCGCCGCCGGCACCTCCAACGACGAGATCATGGCCGCACGGGACGTCCGCCCCGACTTCGGCGACAACGAAGACGACTGAGCGAGGAAGACCCAAGAGACATGTCCAAGCACACGCTCTCCGTCCTGGTGGAGAACACGCCCGGCATCCTCGCCCGGATCGCCGCCCTGTTCTCCCGCCGCGGCTTCAACATCGACTCGCTCGCGGTCGGCGTCACCGAGCACCCCGAGATCTCGCGCATCACCATCGTGGTGAACGTGATCGAGGAACTGCCGCTCGAACAGGTCACCAAGCAGCTCAACAAGCTCGTCAACGTGCTGAAGATCGTCGAGCTGGAACCCGGATCCGCCGTTCAGCGCGAACTCGTTCTGGTGAAGGTGCGCGCCGACAACGAGACGCGCTCGCAGATCGTCGAGATCGTCCAGCTGTTCCGCGCCAAGACCGTGGACGTCTCCCCGGAGGCCGTGACCATCGAGGCCACCGGCGGCAGCGACAAGCTCTCCGCCATGCTCAAGATGCTGGAACCGTACGGCATCAAGGAGCTGGTCCAGTCCGGCACGATCGCGATCGGTCGCGGCTCCCGTTCGATCACCGACCGCTCCCTGCGCGCACTCGACCGGTCGGCGTAACGACGGTATACGGGCGGCCGACACCGGCCGCCCGTATACCGAGACCCCGAAACTTCCCTTCCCCCCGCCGTCATACGGTGGGACGCAACACCCGCACACCAAGGAGAGAACCCAAAGTGGCCGAGCTGTTCTACGACGCCGACGCCGACCTGTCCATCATCCAGGGCCGCAAGGTCGCGGTCATCGGTTACGGCAGCCAGGGCCACGCCCACGCCCTGTCGCTGCGCGACTCCGGTGTGGACGTGCGGGTCGGTCTGCACGAGGGCTCCAAGTCCAAGGCCAAGGCCGAGGAGCAGGGCCTGCGGGTGGTGAGCCCGGCGGAGGCCGCCGCCGAGGCCGACCTCATCATGATCCTGATCCCGGACCCGATCCAGGCCCGGGTCTACGAGGAGTCCATCGCCCCGAACCTGAAGGACGGCGACGCGCTGTTCTTCGCGCACGGCTTCAACGTGCGCTTCGGCTTCATCAAGGCCCCGGCCGGCGTGGACGTCGCCCTGGTCGCGCCGAAGGGCCCGGGTCACCTGGTGCGCCGCCAGTACGAGGAGGGCCGCGGCGTCCCCGCGATCGCGGCCGTCGAGCAGGACGCGACCGGCGGCGCCTTCGCGCTGGCCCTGTCGTACGCCAAGGCGATCGGCGGCACCCGCGCCGGTGTCATCAAGACCACCTTCACCGAGGAGACCGAGACCGACCTGTTCGGTGAGCAGGCCGTGCTGTGCGGCGGCACCTCGGCGCTGGTCAAGGCCGGCTTCGAGACCCTGGTCGAGGCGGGCTACCAGCCGGAGATCGCCTACTTCGAGTGCCTGCACGAGCTGAAGCTGATCGTGGACCTCATGTACGAGGGCGGCCTGGAGAAGATGCGCTGGTCGGTCTCCGAGACCGCCGAGTGGGGCGACTACGTCACCGGTCCGCGCATCATCACCGACGCCACCAAGGCCGAGATGAAGCAGGTCCTCGCCGAGATCCAGGACGGCACCTTCGCCCAGCAGTGGATGGACGAGTACCACGGCGGTCTGAAGAAGTACGACGAGTACAAGACGGCCGACTCCGAGCACCTGCTGGAGACCACCGGCAAGCAGCTCCGCAAGCTGATGAGCTGGGTCGACGAGGAGGCGTAAGCCTCACGCCGGGGGCCGGAGCGGACCGCTCCGGCCCCTTCGGCTGACCCCGGGTAATGCCGTGTGCCATGGTGTTGTCCAACCAGTCCAGCCACGGACGGGTGATCCTTCCGCAGAGGCGCAAGACGCTCCTCGTCGCGGCACTACACTGCTGCACTAATACGCGTCAGGCCCACAGCGTCGTGCGTCTTCCACGCGGCTAGCCCCTCCTCCGCCTGCGGCCGTCGGGACGGCCGTCCGCACGCGCCCCCATAGCCTGGAGGGCATGGGAGGTGCCTCCATGACTTGTGAGGACTCACGTGAGCTCGAAACCTGTCGTACTCATCGCTGAAGAGCTGTCGCCCGCGACCGTGGACGCGCTCGGCCCGGACTTCGAGATCCGGCACTGCAACGGAGCGGACCGAGCCGAACTGCTCCCGGCCATCGCCGACGTCGACGCGATCCTGATCCGCTCCGCCACCAAGGTGGACGCCGAGGCGATCGCCGCGGCCGGCAAGCTGAGGGTCGTCGCGCGAGCCGGCGTCGGCCTGGACAACGTGGACGTCTCCGCCGCCACCAAGGCCGGCGTGATGGTCGTCAACGCCCCCACCTCCAACATCGTGACCGCCGCCGAGCTGGCCTGCGGCCTCCTGCTCGCCACCGCCCGCCACATTCCGCAGGCCAACGCCGCGCTGAAGAACGGCGAGTGGAAGCGGAGCAAGTACACCGGCGTGGAGCTGGCCGAGAAGACGCTCGGCGTCGTGGGCCTCGGCCGCATCGGCGCGCTCGTCGCCCAGCGCATGTCCGGCTTCGGCATGAAGGTCGTCGCCTACGACCCCTACGTGCAGCCCGCGCGCGCCGCGCAGATGGGCGTCAAGGTCCTGTCGCTGGACGAGCTGCTCGAGGTCTCCGACTTCATCACCGTCCACCTGCCCAAGACCCCCGAGACGGTCGGCCTGATCGGCGACGAGGCGCTGCGCAAGGTCAAGCCGAGCGTGCGCATCGTCAACGCGGCCCGTGGCGGCATCGTCGACGAGGAGGCGCTGTACTCGGCGCTGAAGGAGGGCCGGGTCGCCGGCGCCGGCCTCGACGTGTACGCGAAGGAGCCCTGCACGGACTCCCCGCTGTTCGAGTTCGACCAGGTCGTCGCCACCCCGCACCTCGGCGCCTCCACCGACGAGGCCCAGGAGAAGGCCGGCATCGCCGTCGCCCGCTCGGTGCGTCTCGCCCTCGCCGGCGAGCTGGTCCCGGACGCGGTGAACGTCCAGGGCGGCGTCATCGCCGAGGACGTCAAGCCGGGCCTGCCCCTCGCCGAGCGCCTCGGCCGCATCTTCACCGCCCTCGCCGGTGAGGTCGCCGTCCGCCTGGACGTCGAGGTCTACGGCGAGATCACCCAGCACGACGTGAAGGTGCTGGAGCTGTCCGCCCTCAAGGGCGTCTTCGAGGACGTCGTCGACGAGACCGTGTCGTACGTCAACGCCCCGCTGTTCGCCCAGGAGCGCGGCGTCGAGGTGCGGCTGACGACCAGCTCGGAGTCGGCCGACCACCGCAACGTCGTCACCGTGCGCGGCACGCTCGGCAACGGCGAGGAGGTGTCGGTGTCCGGCACGCTGGCCGGCCCCAAGCACCTGCAGAAGATCGTCGCGGTCGGTGAGTACGACGTGGACCTCGCGCTCGCCGACCACATGGCGGTGCTGCGCTACGAGGACCGTCCGGGTGTCGTCGGCACCGTCGGGCGCATCCTCGGCGAGGCGGGCATCAACATCGCCGGCATGCAGGTCGCCCGCGCGGCCGTCGGCGGCGAGGCGCTGGCCGTTCTCACCGTGGACGACGCGGTGCCCGCCGGTGTGCTGGGCGAGGTCGCCGCGGAGATCGGCGCGACGTCCGCGCGTGCGGTGAATCTGGTCTGACGTGTGCGCAGGGGTCCGGGGCGGTTGCCCCCGGACCCCTGCACCGGCCCCGGACCGGGCCCTCGTCCTCAGGCTTCCCCGGACCGGCCGAGCGCGCTCGACCGGTCCGGGGTTTCGCATGTCCGCCCGCGCACCTCGGCCCGTCGCAGCGTGACCGCCGCCAGCACCGCGGCACCCGCCAGCAGCACGGCCCCCGTGACCGCCGCCCCCTGCATCCCGCTGGTGAACGCCTCCCGGGCGGCCGTGGCGAGGCCCGGCATCCGGTCGGCCACCGCCAGCGCGCCGCCCAGGGTCTCGCGCGCCGGTCCGGGGGCCGCGGCCGGGATCTCGTGGCGGTAGATCGCGGTACCGACGGAGCCGAGGACCGCCATGCCGAGCGCGCCGCCGAACTCCGAGCCGGTCTCCATCAGGGAGGACGCGGCGCCGGCCCGTTCCACCGGGGCGGTGCCCATCGCGAGGTCCATGATCTGGGACATCACCACCACGCTCCCGACCGCGAGCACCGCGCAGGAGGCCAGCACCAGCCACATCGCGTCCGTACCGGCGAGGGCCAGCAGACCGAAGCCGGCCGCGGCGATCACGAAGCCCGCGGTCACGACGTGGGCGCGGTCGACGCCCCTGTGTACCAGTCGGGTCGCGACCGGTGCCGCCGCGCCGATCGGCAGGGAGGGCAGCAGTGCCCACAGGGCCGCCTCCAGGGCGCTCTTGTCGAGCACGGACTGCAGGTACTGCGTGGTGAAGTACGCCGAGCCCATGATGCCGAACGCCGAGACGAGGTTCAGGGCGACCGAGGGGGCGAAGCCCCGGCCGCGGAACAGGTCCGGGGAGATCATCGGTGCCGCGCAGGTGCGCTGGCGGTGGACGAAGAGGGCCGCGAAGAGCAGGCCGACGGTGATCGAGACGACGTAGCGGACGTTCCAGCCCTCGGAGGGGATCTCCTTCAGGCCGTAGACCACGGGCAGCACGGCGGCCATGGACAGCGGGACGCTCGGCAGGTCGAAGCGGCCGGAGCGGGGGTTCCCGGACTCGGGGAGCAGGAGCGGGCCGAGGACCAGCAGCAGCGCCATGGCGGGCAGATTGACCAGGAAGACCGAGCCCCACCAGAAGTGCTCGACGAGCACCCCGCTCATCACCGAACCGAGCGCGATCCCGGCCGTCATCACGCCGGACCACAGACCGATCGCCTTCGCGCGCTGGCCCGGGTCGGTGAACATCGTGCGGAGCATGGCCGTCGTCGACGGCATCAGGGTCGCGCCTCCGAGGCCGAGGACCGCGCGGGCCGCGATCAGGGTCCCGGCGCTGTTCGCGTACGCCGCCACCAGTGAGGCGGTCCCGAAGGCCGCGGCTCCGATCAGCAGCAGCCGACGGTGGCCGATGCGGTCGCCGAGCGAGCCCATCGTCATGAGCAGGCCCGCCAGGACGAACGCGTAGATGTCGAAGATCCACAGCTGCTGGGTGCCGGTCGGCTCCAGTTCGGCGCTGATCGCCGGGACGGCGAAGTAGAGGACGGAGACGTCCATCGAGACCAGGAGCAGCGGAAGCATCAGCACACCGAGGGCGGTCCATTCGCGGCGCCCGGCGCGGACGCCCGGGGAGGTGCTCGTCGAGTTCGTCATGCCGGTGACTGTACGGACGTATTAAACAAGTGTCTAGAACGCTTGTATTAATCAATCGTCTAGGACGCTTGTATGGACGGCGGAGTAGGCTGCCCCGCATGGGACACCGTGAGGATCTGCTCGAGGGCGCCAAGCGCTGCCTGCTGGAGAAGGGGTTCGCGCGCACCACCGCGCGGGACATCGTCAAGGAGTCGGGGACCAACCTGGCCTCGATCGGCTACCACTACGGTTCGAAGGACGCGCTCCTGGCGCAGGCCTACGTGGCGCTGGTCGAGGGGATGGGCGACGCCTTCGCGGGAGGCGACGGGGCGGGACCGGCCGGGGAGCCCGGCTCGCTGGAACGCTTCCGCTCCGTGTGGGCGAACATCATCGACACCATGCGCGAGCCCGGTTCGCTGTGGCGGCTCAGCGTGGAGATCATCGTCATGGGTGACCAGCTGCCCGAGGTGCGCGACCATCTGGCGCGGGCCCAGCGGGAGGCCGGACGGGGCCTCGTCCCGCTGCTCATGGGCGGCCGCGAGGAGGACGTGTCCGACGAGACCGCGGACACCGTCGGCCTGTTCTACGTGACCCTGATGACCGGCCTCATCGCGCAGTGGACCTTCGACCCGAAGAGCGCGCCCGAGGCGGACCAGCTCGCCGAGGGGCTGCGCCGGATCATGACGGCGGCGAAGGGCTGACCCGGCCGTCGCGCATCCGCACCACCCGGTCCGCGAAGTGCCGGACCACGGCCCGGTCGTGGCAGATGAAGAGGTAGCCGAGGCCGAGGTCGTCCCGGAGGTCGGCCAGGAGGTTCAGGACCCCGGCGCGGACCGACGGGTCCAGGGCGGACACCGGCTCGTCCAGGACCAGCAGCCGGGGCTCGGAGGCCAGCGCGCGGGCGATGCCGGCGCGTTGGCACTGCCCGCCGGAGAGCTCGTGGGGGCGGCGCCGGCCGTACGCCGGGTCCAGGCCGACGCGGTCGAGGAGCGCGGCCACGCGGGCGGGGCCGTCGTCGGCGGTCCAGCGGCCCTGGACCTTCAGGGGTTCCGCCACCGCGTCGCGGATGCGGTGGCGGGGATCGAGGGAGCCGTAGGGGTCCTGGAAGACCGGCTGCATGCGGGGGCGCAGGGGACGCAGTTCGCGTGCGGTGAGCGCCGTCAGCTCCTTTCCCTCGAAGCGCACCTCGCCCTCGTCCGGGCGGCGCAGCTGGAGGACGGCGAGGGCCGTGGTCGACTTGCCGCAGCCGGACGGGCCGTCGAGGGCGAGGGTCTCGCCCGCCTCCAGGGTGAAGGAGACGCCGTCCACGGCCGTGACGGCGCCGTAGCGGACCACGAGGCCGCGCACGTCGAGCATATGGGTCATGCCGGTCGTCCCTCCTGGAACAACGTGACGGGGTCGGCGGGGACCTCGTCCGTCCGGTGGCAGGCGACGAGCCGTCCCTCCACGTCGCGCGGCTCGGGTTCCTCGGTGCGGCAGCGGTCCGCCACCAGCGGGCAGCGCGGTGCGAACGCACAGCCGGGCGGCAGGGCGCCCGGCGCCGGAGGCGTGCCGGGGAGGGCGGGCAGCCGACGGCGCCGGGGGCCGTCCTGGGGGAGCGAGGCGAGGAGTCCCGCGGTGTAGGGGGCGCGCGGGCGGTCCCACACGGCCTTCGCCGGACCGAGTTCGCTCGTCCGGCCCGCGTACATCACCAGGACCCGGTCCGCGTGCTCGCGCACGACGTCCAGGTCGTGGGTGACCAGGAGCAGCGCGGCGCCGGCCGCCTCCCGCTGTTCGGCGAGCACCCGCAGCACCTGTGCGCGGCGCTCGGCGTCCAGGGCGGTGGTCGGCTCGTCGGCGACCAGGAGATCGGGTGCGCCCACCGTCGCCATCGCGATCACCGCCCGCTGGCGCATCCCGCCCGAATACTCGTGCGGATACGCCCGTGCCCGGCGGACGGCGTCCGGGATGCCCACCCGGTCCAGCGCGGCGACGGCGCGGGCACGGGCCTCGGAGCGGGAGACCCGGTACAACGACCTTATGGCGGAGGCGAGTTGGTCACCCACGGAGTGCACGGGGGAGAGCGCGGACAGGGCGTCCTGCGGCACGAGCGCGATCCGGCGGCCCCGGGCGGCGGCGAGGTCCGTGGAACCGTCCAGCCGGATCTCACCGGCCATCGCCGCGCCGCGCGGGAGCATCCCGAGCAGGGCCCGCGCGGTGAGGGACTTTCCCGCACCCGACTCGCCCACCAGCGCCAGGACCTCGCGGGGACGGACGTCGAAGGAGAGCCCGCGCACGGCCTCGGTGCCGCCGAAGGAGATCCGCAGGTCGCGGACCGAGAGCAGGGTGGTGGGCGGCCCCGGCCGCCCGGTCGTCGGATCAGGCCTCAAGGTCTCTTCTCCTTCCGGTGGTCCGGGTGACGCCCTGGGCGTACGCCGCCCCCGAGACCGCCAGCCCCGCCAGCAGGGCCAGGGCGATCGCCGGGGACAGGGCGGCCCACGGAGCGCGTTCCACATAGGCGCGGGACTCGTCCAGGAGCAGGCCCCACTCGGGGGCCGGGGGCTGGGCGCCGAGGCCGAGGAAGCCCAGGGAGGCCAGGGCCAGGGCGATCCCGGGCAGGCGGAGCAGGGCGTGCCGGGCCACGGGCGCGGCGACGGCGGGCAGGACGTGCCGGGTGAGGATCCACGACGGGGGCGCGCCGATGGCCCGCTGGGCGGTGAGGAACCCCGACGCCCGAACCTCCTGGACCAGTGCCGCCGCGTGTGCGGCCAGCGGCGGCCAGGAGATCAGGGCGACCGCGAGGGCCGCCCCGCCGGCGCCGGGGCCCGAGACGGCCGCGACCAGGATGCCGACGATCACCGGGGGCAGCGCGTTGGCGATGTCCGCCGCCCCGGCCGCGACGCCGGGCAGGAAGCCCAGCGTGAGGGAGAGGAGCAGGCCGAGCAGGCAGACCGCCACCGCCGTACCGGCCGTCGACGCCGCGCCGTGGCCGAGGCGGGCCAGGACGTCACGGCCGAGTCCGTCGGTGCCGAGCGGGTGCGCCCAGGACGGCGGGGCCAGCCGGACCGCCGTGTCCACCGCGTACGGGTCGCGCAGCAGGCCCCACCCGACGACCGTGGTGAGCAACGCCGCCAGGGACAGCGGGACCGCCGGACGGACGCGGGCCGGCAGGGGCGGCGGCAGCGCCAGCGAGGCGTCCCGCAGGGCGGGCCCGAGGAGCCGCCGCCGTACCAGCGTCGACAGCGCGCCGGCGACCAGGCCGAGGAGCAGCAGGGCCAGGACCGTGCCCTGGAGCAGCGGCAGGTCCTGCGACTTGGCCGCCCCCAGCGCCGTACGGCCGATGCCGGGGACCGCGAACACCGTCTCCACCGCCACCGCGCCACCGGTCAGGCCGACGGCGGCCATCCCGAACTGCGGGACGAGCGGCGGCAGTACCCGGCGCACGGCGGCGGCCGAGATCCGCGCGCGGCTCACTCCGGCGCCCCGCCACAGCTCGACCCACCGTTCCTCCAGGACGGCCGGCAGCGCGTCCGCGACCAGGCGGCCCAGCAGGCCGCCCGCCGGGACGCCGAGCGCGACGGCGGGCAGCACCATGGACGAGGGACCCTCCCAGCCGGACGTCGGCAGCCATCCCAGCCACACTCCGCACACCAGCAGCCCGACCGTGGCCAGCAGGAACTCCGGGACGGCGGCCAGCATGGCGGCGCCCGCGCCGGCCGACGCCCGCCCGCGCACCGGCACCGGCGCGACGAGCGTGACGCCGAGCAGTACGGCCACCCCGAGCGCCGCGCCCATCAGGGCCAGCGACACCTGGAGCCCGGCCAGCACGGAGGGTCCCACGTCGGCGCCCGACACCCAGGAGGTCCCGAGGTCGCCGCGGACCAGGCCGGCCGCCCAGCCGCCCAGCAGGGACAGCGGCCCCCCGTCCAGGCCGAGGTCGCGGCGTACGGCGTCCAGGGCCTCCCGGGTGGGCTCCTGCTCGGCGGAGCGGGCCCGCAGCACGGACAGGGCGGGGTCGCGGCCGGAGAGCCAGGGCAGCAGGCCGACGGCGGCGAGGACCGCGAGGAGGGACAGGGACCGGGTCAGCCCGGCGGCGGGGGGTTTCACCTGACGTGGGTGGCGGCCGTGACCAGCTCCCGCTCGCGCGGGTCGTGGGCGGCGCCGACGACGTCGGCCGCGTCGCCCTGGATCACCCGCTCGTGCAGCATCGGCACGGCGGCGTCGGTCGCGAGGACGGCGGCCTCGGCGGCGACGACGGCCCGGCGGCGGGCGTCGCCGGTGGGCGTCTCGCCCGCCTTCCCCAACCGGGCGTCCACCGAGGGGTCGTCGAGCTGGGCGATGTTGAAGGAGCCGTCGGAGGCGAAGTCGCTGTAGAGGTAGGCGGCCGGATCGCCGGAGTCCAGCACGGTCGCGCGAGACAGGACGAAGGCGTCGAACTCGCCCGCCAGCGCGTCGGATTCGATGTTGGCGTACTCGCGCACGTCCAGCCTCACCGTGAACCCGGCCTTCTGGAGCTGCTGTTGCAGGGCGGCGGCGACCTCGGGGAGTTCGGCGCGGTCGGTGAAGGTGCCGAGGGTGACGGTCCGGCCGGCCGGGTCGCCGGGCTTCGCGCGGGTGACCGGCGTGCGCAGTTCTGCCGCCCAGGGCAGGGCCGGGCCGAGCAGCCCCTCGGCGACGTCGGCGCGGCCCTCGTAGACGCCCTTCACGATCGACTCGGCGTCGATCGCCGCACGGGCGGCGGCACGCAGCGAGGAGTCCGCGAAGGGGCCCTTGCGGGTGTTGAGGTACAGGGTGTTGGTGCGCGGCATGGGCACCTCGGTGACGAGGTCCTCGTCCAGCAGCGCGGCCTGGGAGACGGGGACCGCCTCGACGATGTCGGCCTCCCCGCTGCGCAGGGCGGCGGCGCGTGCGGTGCCGTCGGGCACGAACCGTACGTCGATGCCGGGCGCCTTGGCCCGGCCGCCCCAGTAGGCGTCGTAGCGGTCGAGGGTGGCGGACGAGGTGCCGTTCACCGCGGTCAGCTCGAACGGGCCGGTGCCGGCGCCGACCGGGTTCACCGTCCTGCCCGCGTACGCCTTCGCGGCGAGGACCGCCAGTTGCGGCGAGCTGAGCCGCTGCGGGACCAGCGGGTCGGCGGCGGCGGTCGTGACGGTGACGGTGTCGGCGTCGGCGGCCCGCGCGGTCAGTTCGACGCCGTCCAGGATGCGGGGCTTGGGGGAGGCGCCGGCGGCCCGGGTGAGCGAGCGCACGACGGCCTCGGCGTCCAGCTTCGTGCCGTCGTGGAAGGTGACGCCGGTGCGTATCTCGAAGCTCCAGGTCCGGCCGTCCTGCCGCCAGGAGGTGGCGAGCGCGGGGCGGGCGTCACCGGCCGAGTCCAGCTTCACCAGGGTCTCGGCGGTCGACCAGCGCGAGAGCTTGAACGCGTCGTCGGACAGCGGGGACAGGCCCGAGCGCGGCGGCTGCATCATCGCGAGCCGCACCCGCCTGCCGTCCGCACCGCCGGTCGCGGTCGTGGCCCCGTCCCCGGCGAAACAGCCGCCGAGCAGCGTGGAGGCGACCGCGAGGGCCGGTACGGGGAGCAGACGGCGGGCGGGCAGGCGCACGGAACACTCCGGAGAGGTCGTCAAATGTTCAAGGGTGCGCCGACCGTAGCACGATGACAATCGTTTTCAATAATGCTCCCGGCGTGGCCGCGCGACCCCGGACGGGCGGTGGACTCAGAGCCGCTGCGCCTTGAGGGCCATGTGCAGCAGCAGCCGGTCCTCGCCGTCGTCCAGGTCCAGTCCCGTCAGCTGCTCCACCCGCGACAGCCGGTAGTACAACGTCTGCCGGTGGATCCCCAACTCGGCCGCCGTGCGCCCCGCCTGCCCCGCGCAGTCCAGGTACACCTCGGCGGTGCGGGCCAGTTCACGATGGGCCGGGGTCGACAGGGCCCGTACGGCGGGGTCGTGGGCGGAGCCGGGCGGCAGCGAGGTCAGCAGCCGGTAGGGCCCGATCGACGCCCACGCGGCGGTCGGCCCGAGACGCGGCTCCGCCAGCGCCGCCCGGGCCGCCGCCGACGCCTCCCGCCAGGCCGCCCCCAGCTCCGCGAGGCCCGCCCGCCCCGCCGCGACCCCGGCGGCGGCCGCCCCGCCGGCCCGCTCCAGCAGCCGCCCCGCCACCGTGGTCGCCGGGGCCGGGGCCTCCGCCGAGCGCAGCCGGACCAGCACCGCCAGGCACTGGCCGCTCACCCCCCACGGCACCGTGCACAGGGCCTCCGCGCCGGGCAGCGTGCGCAGGGACGGCGCGTCGTCGGGGTCGGCCGAGGGCCAGGGCGCCACGCACACCACCGCGTGCGGGCCGTCCGCGCGGGCGCCGAGCGCGGTGCGCAGCTCCGCCACCGCCATGTCCCGCTGCCAGCCCCGGTCCGCGGCCAGGACCGCCCGCAGCTCGCGGGTGAGGTCGGCGCCGTGCTGGGCCTCGTCGGCCAGCAGCGCGCCGATCCGTCCCGTCACCTCCATCGCGCCCGCCAGCTGGTCGTCCGAGGGCCCCGGGTCGCCGTCCAGCAGCCAGACGTAGCCGAGGACCACCCCCCGGTGGCGCACCGGGAGGCAGACGCGGCCCCGGTGGACGCCGGCCTCCGGGGTCGGCGGGATGCGGACCGGGGCCGTGGCGCGGGTGATGCCGAAACCCTCGAACCAGGACCGGACCGCCGGGGTGGACCGCCGGGTGAGGATCGAACGGGTGCGCACCGGGTCCAGGGCGGCCGCGTCCAGCTCGTCCTCGCTGTCGTAGGCGCCGAAGGCGATCAGTTCGAAGTCGCGGTTCTCCAGGGTCGCCGGGGCGCCGAGCAGCTCCGAGATCTCGTCGACCAGCTCCTGGTACTCGCCCTTGAAATCCGCCGTCACCCGGTCATTCTCCCGCATCCCCGCGATCGCTTCATACATCTGTCTGAGATCCGCGGCACGGATGCGTGACAGCTGTCGATGGCCGACGATCGGAGGGATCCTTAGGTTTCACGGTGGTTCTCCGTGCCGTTCCCGAATCGTCGGGAAGCGGCCTCGTATGGGTTGGTATGTGGAGGTGCCCCGTGCTGGGTCCCGTGATTCTCGCCGCGTCGCGCAGCGACCGGATGCGACGCCTGATCTCGGCGGCCCCGGTGACGAAGCAGGTCGTGGACCGCTTCATCCCCGGTGAGACGGTGGACGACATCGTCCCGATCGTCGAGGAGCTGACCGCCAAGGGCCTGGAACTGACGATGGACGTCGTCGGCGAGGACATCACCACCCCCGGACAGGCCGCCGCCGCCCGCGACGCCTACCTGGAACTGGTGGACCGCCTCAAGGACCTCGGCCTCGGCGAGAAGGTCGAGATGTCCGTCAAGCTGTCCATGTTCGGCCAGGCGCTGGAAGACGGCCACGACCTGGCCCTCGCCAACGTCCGCCCGGTCGTCGAGGCCGCCGCCGCCATCGGCACGACCGTCACCCTGGACGCCGAGGACCACACCACCCTCGACTCGATGTTCGCCATCCACGAGGAGCTGCGGAAGGACTTCCCGCAGACCGGCTGCGTCATCCAGGCCTACCTCTTCCGCACCGAGGCCGACGCCCGCCGCCTCGCGGAGAGCGGCAGCCGCGTCCGGCTCGTGAAGGGCGCCTACAAGGAGCCCGCCGAGGTCGCGTACCAGAACAAGCACGAGATCGACAAGGCGTACGTCCGCATCCTGAAGACCCTGATGGACGGCGCGGGCTACCCGATGATCGGCTCGCACGACCCCCGCCTGATCTCCATCGGCCAGGAACTCGCGCGCAAGGCCGGGCGCAAGCTCGACGAGTACGAGTTCCAGATGCTCTACGGCATCCGCGGCGAGGAGCACCTGCGCCTGGCCGCGGAGGGCCACCGCATGCGCGTCTACACCGCCTACGGCACCGACTGGTACGGCTACTTCATGCGTCGTCTCGCGGAGAAGCCGGCGAACCTGCGGTTCTTCCTGCGGAGCATGATCAGTCATGGCTGACGCGACGAGGCTGTGCCGCGGCTTCGGCCGGGGGCCCGGGGGTTGTCCCCCGGGAAGACACGGCATGCGTCGTCTCGCGGAGAAGCCGGCGAACCTGCGGTTCTTCCTGCGCTCGATGGTCAGCAAGGGCTGAGGCGGCCCCCTCCCGCCCGCCTCCCCGCACCACCCGCTCACGTACAAGGAGTTACGGATCTCATGGACGCTGTGACCCAGGTCCCCACCCCCGTCAACGAGCCGGTGCACGGCTACGCCCCCGGCTCGCCCGAGCGTGCCCGGCTCGAGGCCAGGCTCAAGGAGCTGGCCGACAATCCGATCGACCTGCCGATGACCATCGGCGGCGAGAAGCGGATGGGCGGCGGCGAGCGCTTCGACGTCGTGCAGCCGCACAACCACAAGGCGCGTCTGGGCACCTACGCCAACGCCACCCGGCAGGACGCCCAGGACGCCATCGACGCGGCCCTCGCCGCCGCGCCCGCCTGGCGCGCGATGTCCTTCGACGACCGCGCAGCGATCATCCTGCGCGCCGCCGAACTGCTGGCCGGCCCCTGGCGCGAGACCCTCGCGGCCTCCACCATGCTCGGCCAGTCGAAGACCGCTCAGCAGGCCGAGATCGACACCCCCTGCGAACTGGTCGACTTCTGGCGCTTCAACGTCGCCTACGCCCGCCAGATCCTCGCCGAGCAGCCCCCGGCGAACTCCCCGGGCGTGTGGAACCGGCTGGACCACCGTCCGCTCGAGGGCTTCGTCTACGCGATCACGCCGTTCAACTTCACGGCGATCGCGGGCAACCTGCCCACCGCGCCCGCGCTGATGGGCAACGTGGTGATCTGGAAGCCGTCCCCGACGCAGACCCACGCCGCGGTGCTGCTGATGCGGCTCCTGGAGGAGGCCGGGCTGCCCAAGGGCGTCATCAACCTCGTCACCGGCGACGGCATCGCGGTGTCCGAGGTCGCCCTGGACCACCGGGACCTGGCCGGCATCCACTTCACCGGCTCGACGAAGACCTTCCAGTACCTGTGGAAGACGGTCGGCGCCAACATCGAGAAGTACCGCTCCTACCCGCGCCTGGTCGGTGAGACCGGCGGCAAGGACTTCGTCGTCGCCCACCCGAGCGCCGACCCGGCCGTGCTGAGGACCGCCCTCACCCGCGGTGCCTTCGAGTACCAGGGCCAGAAGTGCTCCGCGACCTCGCGCGCCTACATCCCGGCGTCCCTGTGGAACTCGGGCTTCAAGGAGGAGTTCGCCGCCGAGGTCGACTCCCTCACCATGGGTGACGTGACCGACCTGTCGCACTTCATGGGCGCGGTCATCGACGAGCGGGCCTTCGCCAAGAACAAGGCCGCGATCGACCGCGCCGAGGCCGACCCGGCCTGCACGATCGTCGCGGGCGGCAGCTACGACGACTCGGTCGGCTACTTCGTGCGCCCGACCGTCGTCGAGTGCACCGACCCGGAGAACGAGGTCTTCACGACCGAGTACTTCGGCCCGTTCCTCGCCGTCCACGTCTACGAGGACGACCGGTACGACGAGATGCTCACCCAGATGGAGTCGGTGTCCGACTACGCCCTCACCGGGTCGGTCATCGCGAACGACCGTGCCGCGGCGGCCCACACGATGGAGAAGCTGCGCTACGCGGCCGGCAACTTCTACATCAACGACAAGTCGACCGGCGCCGTCGTCGGCCAGCAGCCCTTCGGCGGCGGCCGCGCCTCCGGCACCGACGACAAGGCCGGCGCTCCGCAGAACCTGATGCGCTGGACCCTGACCCGCGCCATCAAGGAGACGCTGGTCCCGCCGACCGACTACACGTACCCGCACATGGGCTGACGCCCCCGGCACCCCGCACGGGCCAGGTCTTCCCCGACCTGGCCCGTCGGCATGTCCGGGCGGGCAGACCGGCCGTATGACGTGGACCGAGGAGAGGGTGACCGCCGACGACGGGGTACGGCTCCGGACCGCACCGCGCGGGCGCGGGCGAGCCGCTGGTCCTGCGCCACGGCGGGCCCGGCCCGTGGGACATGTTCGACGAGGAGCGCAAGCGCCTCCGGGGCACGCCCGCGCCGCACACCGCCTGCGAGTCCCTCGGCG
The DNA here is from genome assembly GCF_040682975.1 of Streptomyces sp. NPDC051051. Lineage (NCBI taxonomy): Bacteria > Bacillati > Actinomycetota > Actinomycetes > Kitasatosporales > Streptomycetaceae > Streptomyces > Streptomyces sp. NPDC051051. The sequence continues at coordinate 63,298 of NZ_JBFBCB010000011.1, read as the reverse complement.
TACCCGTGCTGATCGTGGACGGGGCGCGGGACATCCGCCCGCGCTCGGCCGTGGACTCCTTGGACCGGGCGCTGCCGAGGGTGCGCCGGGTGACGGCTGCCGACGGCCGGGCACCCGCCGTGGGCCGAGGACGCGGAGGGCTTCCGCAAGGCAGTGCTCGGCGCGCCGTGAACGGGCCCGTCCGCCGACCGGTCCGCGGGCCCCGTGCGCAGGGCCGCGCCCCGGGCCGCCCCGGCGACACCCCCCGGAGAACCGCAGCTCAGCGCCGGGGGACCCGCCGCGCCGTCTCAGATAGTAGGAAGTCCGAGTAATTGTGGAGACAGTCGCGCGCAGCTCCCTTAGCTTTGTAGGAGCCGAACGTCTCGCTCGATCAAGCGAATGGCGGTCGAGGGCCGGGCCCCGCGCAGGCAACCCCTGCGGCCCCGCTCCCCGCCCGACCCGGCGTCTCGTACCCCTTTTCCGCACTCCCTGGTTCTCGAAGGAGTCGATTTCCCATGGCCGAGACGACCGTCCGCCGCCGGGTCCGCCACACCTCCCGCACGAGCGAGTCCGACCGCAAGAACGCCGCCGCGGCCCTCCAGCGCGCCCTCGACCGCCGTGACAACGGCGGCGAGACCGGCCACTGACCGGCCCTCACCCGCCGGTGGCCGCCGAGGCGCCGGTCGTCGACCGGCCGCAGGTCGGGCCGCCCGGAAGTCCGGGAGCCGCACCCGCACGGGCTGCGGCGCGGGACCCCGAACGGGACTTCGGGCCCCGCGCCGCAGCCCGCACCCGTCACCCGTCCCTGTCCGCATCGCGGACGCTCCGTGTCATTCCATGGGACGCCGAGTAGGGTGCTCACATGTCTCGCAGCATCAATCTCGCAGTGATCCCCGGTGACGGCATCGGCCAGGAGGTCGTGGCCGAGGGTCTCAAGGTCCTCTCCGCCGTCCTTCCGCAGGATGTGAAGCTGGAGACCAAGGAATTCGACTTCGGCGCCCGGCGCTACCACGCCACCGGTGAGACCCTCACCGACGCCGACCTCGACGCGCTGAAGAAGCACGACGCGATCCTGCTCGGCGCGATCGGCGACCCGTCGGTGCCGTCCGGCGTCCTGGAGCGCGGTTTCCTGCTCAAGCTCCGCTTCGCCTTCGACCACCACGTCAACCTGCGGCCGAGCAAGCTGCTGCCCGGTGTGGAGACCCCTCTCAAGGGTGAGCCCGAGATCGACTTCGTGGTCGTCCGCGAAGGCACCGAGGGCCCCTACACCGGCAACGGCGGCACCATCCGCAAGGGCACCGAGCACGAGGTCGCCACCGAGGTCTCCGTGAACACGGCCTTCGGTGTCGAGCGCGTGGTGCGTGACGCCTTCGCCCGCGCCCAGGCCCGCCCCCGCAAGAAGCTCACGCTGGTCCACAAGAACAACGTGCTGACCTTCGCGGGCCACCTGTGGACGAACATCTTCCACCAGGTCGCCGCGGAGTTCCCCGAGGTCACCACGGACTACATCCACGTGGACGCCGCGACGATCTACCTGGTCACGGACCCCGCCCGCTTCGACGTGATCGTCACCGACAACCTCTTCGGCGACATCATCACCGACCTCGCCGCGGCCGTCTCCGGCGGCATCGGCGTCGCCGCGAGCGGCAACATCAACCCCGCCGGCGACTTCCCGTCCATGTTCGAGCCCGTGCACGGCTCGGCCCCGGACATCGCGGGTCAGGGCAAGGCCGACCCCACCGCCACGGTCCTGTCCGTCGCCCTCCTGCTGCGCCACCTCGGCCACGAGTCCGAGGCCGCCCGCATCGAGGCCGCCGTCTCCGCCGACCTGGCGGAACGCACCGGCAGGCCGGCCCGCAGCACCACCGAGATCGGCGACGCGCTCGCCGTACGAGTAGCCGGCTGACGCCCGCGCCACCTCGAAACCATTCGAAGCCGCCGGGTCGCATCCGCACCCGGCGGCTTTCGCATGTCCCCCGCCGGGTGCCACCATCGACCCCGGGCCGCGTTTCACCCCGTTTCTTCCCTCGCCGACCTCGCGCGATAATCGAACGCGGAGCCGCGGAATGAGGGAATGCTCGGACGTCCCAGCACTGGGCGTACAGGAACGAAAGCGGCCCGTCACTACAACACCGGTGAAGGACAACCACTCATGACGACGCCCACGATCGAGCTCAAGCCCTCCGCCAGCCCGCTCTCCGACGCCGAGCGCGCGGCGATCCTGGCGAACCCCGGGTTCGGCCGCCACTTCACCGACCACATGGTGACGATCAAGTGGACCGAGGGCCGCGGCTGGCACGACGGCCAGCTCGTCCCGTACGCGCCGATCCCGCTCGACCCGGCGACGAACGTCCTGCACTACGCCCAGGAGATCTTCGAGGGCCTCAAGGCCTACCGCCGCCCCGACGGCTCCGTGGCCACCTTCCGCCCGGACCAGAACGCCAAGCGATTCCAGCGCTCCGCCCGCCGTCTCGCCATGCCCGAGCTGCCGGTCGAGACGTTCGTCGAGGCCTGTGACGCGCTGATCGGCCAGGACGAGGCCTGGGTGCCCGCGCACGGCGGCGAGGAGTCCCTCTACCTGCGTCCCTTCATGATCGCGACCGAGGTCGGCCTGGGGGTGAAGCCCGCGAACGAGTACCTGTTCCTCGTCATCGCCTCGCCGGCCGGCGCCTACTTCGCCGGCGGGGTGAAGCCGGTCTCCATCTGGGTCTCCGAGGACCGCGTCCGTGCCGTCCCCGGCGGCATGGGCGACGCCAAGACCGGCGGCAACTACGCGGCCTCCCTGCTCGCCCAGGCCGAGGCCGCCGCCAAGGGTTGCGACCAGGTCTGCTACCTCGACGCGGTCGAGCACCGCTGGGTCGAGGAGCTCGGCGGCATGAACCTGTACTTCGTGTACGGCGACAAGATCGTCACGCCGACCCTCACCGGCTCCATCCTGGAGGGCGTCACCCGCGACTCCCTCCTCCAGGTCGCCCGCGACCTCGGGTTCGAGTCCGAGGAGCGCCGCGTCTCCCTCGAGCAGTGGCAGGGCGACGCCGTGAACGGCACCCTGACGGAGGTCTTCGCCTGCGGCACGGCCGCGGTCATCACCCCCGTGGGCACCGTCAAGCGCGCCGGCGCCGAGTGGCAGCACTCCGGCGGCGAGCCCGGCCCGGTCACCGTGAAGCTGCGCGAGGCGCTTCTCGACATCCAGCGCGGGAAGACCGAGGACCGGCACGGCTGGATGCACACGATCGGCTGACCGCCCCCGTCCCCGCCAGGGCCGCCCCGGACACGAGTCCGGGGCGGCTCTTTCGTATGCCCTCGCACCCTGTTTGAGTGTTGCTCAATGTGATGTGCGCATCAACGTCAAGAAAAGCCGTAAAGCGTGGCCACATAAGTTAGAGTGACGCTCTAAACCAGAGGATGTGAGGAGGTGTCCCGGCGTGAGGCTGACCCCGACGGAACGGGACCGGCTGCTGCTGTTCGGCGCCGCCGAGCTGGCCCGTGCCCGCCGCGCCCGCGGCCTGCGGTTGAACGTGCCGGAGGCCACCGCGTTGATCGCGGACGCCGTCTGCGAGGCCGCCCGCGACGGCGCCCGGCTCGCCGAGGCGATCGAGCGCGCCCGCGCGGTCCTCGGCCCCGACGACGTCCTGCCGGGCGTCGCCGACGTCGTCACGGAGGTGCACGTCGAGGCCGTCTTCGACGACGGCTCCCGGCTCGCGGTGGTCTCCGACCCGATCGGGGGCGGTCTCGGAGCCGGGGCGCCCGGCGCGCTGCTGCCGGGGCCCGGGCACGCCGAACCCGAGGCGGCGGTCCGGCTGACGGTCACCAACACCGCGGGCGTCCCCGTCTCCGTCACCTCGCACTTCCACTTCTTCGAGGCCAACCCGCGCCTGAGCTTCGACCGCTCGGCCGCCTACGGCATGCGGCTCGCCGTTCCCGCCGGCTCCTCCGTGCGCTTCGGACCGGGCGAGCGCGACGAGGTCGGGCTGGTCCCCCTCGGGGGCGACCGGATCGCGATCGGCTTCGCCGGCCTGGTCGACGGGCCGCTGGACGCGCCGGGGGCCCGGGAAGAAGCCCTGCGCAGGGCCGCCGCCTGCGGATACCTGGGCGCCGGGACGCCGCCCGCCACGGCGCCGGGTGCCGAGGCGTCGGACGCCGTGACCCCGGACGCCGGGACCGAGGGGGCCGGACTGTGAACCCGTACGAGTACGCCGCCACGCACGGCCCGCGTGCGGGCGACCGTCTCCGGCTCGGCGACTCCGGTCTGGTGATCCGCGTCGAGTCCGACTCCCAGCGCCCCGGCGACGAGTTCCTCGCCGGGTTCGGCAAGACCGCCCGCGACGGACTGCACCTGAAGGCCGCCGCCGTGCGCGAGACCTGCGACGTCGTCGTCAGCAACGTCGTCGTGATCGACGCCGTGCAGGGCGTCCGCAAGGTGTCCATCGGCATCCGGGAGGGCCGGATCCACTCGATCGGGCGGGCCGGGAACCCCGACACCCTCGACGGGGTCGACGTGGTCGTCGGCACGGGCACGTCGATCGTGTCCGGCGAGGGGCTGATCGCCACCGCCGGTGCCGTCGACACGCACGTCCACCTGCTGTCGCCGCGGATCATGGAGGCCTCGCTGGCCTCCGGCGTGACCACGGTCATCGGGCAGGAGTTCGGGCCGGTGTGGGGCGTCGGCGTCAACTCGCCCTGGGCGCTGCGGCACGCCTTCAACGCCTTCGACGCCTGGCCGGTCAACATCGGCTTCCTGGGCCGGGGTTCCTCCTCCTCACCGGACCCGCTCGTCGAGGCGCTCGCCGAGGGCGGCGCGTCCGGCTTCAAGGTCCACGAGGACATGGGCGCCCACACCCGGGCGCTCGACACGGCGTTGCGGGTCGCCGAGGAGCACGACGTACAGGTCGCCCTGCACAGCGACGGGTTGAACGAGTGCCTGTCCGTCGAGGACACCCTGCGCGTGCTGGAGGGCCGCACGATCCACGCCTTCCACATCGAGGGCTGCGGCGGCGGACACGTGCCGAACGTGCTGAAGATGGCGGGAGTCCCGAACGTCATCGGCTCCTCCACCAACCCCACCCTGCCGTTCGGCCGGGACGCGGTCGCCGAGCACTACGGCATGATCGTCTCGGTCCACGACCTGAAGACCGACCTGCCCGGCGACGCCGCCATGGCCCGTGACCGCATCCGCGCCGGAACCATGGGCGCCGAGGACGTCCTGCACGACCTGGGGGCGATCGGCATCACCTCCTCCGACGCGCAGGGCATGGGCCGGGCGGGCGAGACCGTCCGCCGTACGTTCGCGATGGCCGGGAAGATGAAGGCCGAGTTCGGCGCCCCGGCCGAGCACGACAACGAACGCGTCCTGCGCTACATCGCCAAACTGACCATCAACCCCGCCATCGCGCACGGGCTGTCGCACGAGGTCGGCTCCCTAGAGACCGGCAAGCTCGCCGACATCGTGCTGTGGCGCCCCGAGTACTTCGGGGCCAAACCGCAGCTCGTCCTCAAGGCCGGCTTCCCGGCGTACGGCGTCGTCGGCGACCCGGGCGCGGCCACCGACACCTGCGAACCCCTCGTCCTGGGACCGCAGTTCGGCGCGTACGGCGCCACGCCCGCCGACCTCTCGGTGGCCTTCGTCGCGCGGGCCGCGCTGGACCGGGGCAACGACCGGATGCCGACCCGCCGGCGCCGGGTCGCCGTCCGCGGCACCCGTGGCATCGGCCCCGCCGACCTGCGGCTCAACTCCCGTACCGGAGCGGTGGACGTCGACCAGCGCACCGGCCTGGTCACCCTCGACGGAGAACCGCTCCGCTCCGAGCCGGCCGACTCCGTCTCCCTCAGCCGCCTCTACTTCCTGTGAGGACCTCCCGATGAGCAAGGCCGCCGACGACGGCTTCCGGATGCCCGCCGAATGGGCCCCGCACGAGCGCACCTGGATGGCCTGGCCCGGCCCCAACCCCACCTTCGACGACCCCGAGGACCTCGCCGCCTCCCGTGCCGCCTGGGCGTCGGTCGCCCGTGCGGTCCGCCGCTTCGAACCGGTGACGGTGGTGTGCGGACCGGGGCGGTCGGCACACGCGCGAGCCGTGCTCGGGCCGGGCATCGACACCGTCGAGCGCGAACTCGACGACGCCTGGATGCGCGACATCGGCCCCACGTTCCTCACGAACGGGCGCGAACTGGCGGCCGTGGACTGGACGTTCAACGGGTGGGGCGCCCAGGACTGGGCCCGCTGGGAGCACGACGCGAAGATCGCCGCGTACGTCTCGGACCTCACGGGGGCGAAGACGTACGCCTCCAGCCTGGTCAACGAGGGCGGGGCGATCCACGTCGACGGGGAGGGGACGGTGCTGCTGACGGAGACCGTCCAGCTCGGCCCCGAGCGCAACCCGCACTGGACCCGCGCACAGGTCGAGGCGGAGATCCACGCCCAGCTCGGCACCCGCAAGGCGATCTGGCTGCCGCGCGGCCTGACCGGCGACTACCCCCCGCACGGCTTCGGCACCCTCGGCCACGTCGACATCGTCGCCGCGTTCGCCCGTCCCGGCGTGGTCGTCGCCCACAGCCAGCCGGACCCCGCGCACCCGGACCACGAGGTGACGAAGGAGGTCGTCGGGCTGCTGCGGGCGCAGACCGACGCCCGCGGGCGCCGGCTGGAGGTCGTCGAGGTCCCGGCGCCCACCGTCCTGGAGGCCGACGGCCACTGGGCCGACTACTCCTACATCAACCACTACCTCTGCAACGGCGGGGTCGTCCTGTGCGGCTTCGACGACCCGCGCGACGAGATCGCGGCCGGCGTCTTCCGCCGGCTGTTCCCGGACCGGACGGTGACGCTGGTCGACGCCCGTACGATCTTCTCCGGTGGCGGTGGCATCCACTGCATCACGCAACAGCAGCCGAAGATCCACAGGAGTCCCGATGCCCGGTGCGGCACGTGAGCGCAGGCACGCCCCGCCCCGCGAGGACGTCCTCGCCGCCGCCATGGCGATGATCGCCGAGCGCGGTCTGGAGAAGCTCACCATGGCGGCGCTCGGACGCGAGGTGGGGATGAGCAGCGGGCACCTCCTCTACTACTTCCGCTCCAAGGACGAACTGCTCCTGCAGGCCCTGGAGTGGAGCGAGGGCCGCCTCGGCGCCGAGCGCGGCCGACTGCTGACCGGCCGGGCCACGGCCCGCGAGCGGCTCGACGCCTACGTCGACCTGTACGTCCCCGACGGCCACCGCGACCCGCACTGGACGCTGTGGCTGGAGGTCTGGAACCGCTCGCAGAACGCCGCCGCCGACGCGGACGCCCGCGACCGGCAGGCGGCCATCGAGGGCGCCTGGCACCGCGACCTGGTGGCACTGCTGGCGGAGGGCGTCTCCCGCGGCGAGTTCCGCCCCGTCGACCCCGACCGGTTCGCCGCCCGGCTGCGGGCGCTGCTCGACGGCTTCTCCATCCACGTGGCGATCGGGCTGCGCGGCACCGACCGCGAGCAGGTCATCGGGCACGTGACGGAGTTCGTGACGGACACTCTGCTCGCATCCTGAGACGGTCGGTGAGCGGAGGGCTGCCCTGTGTCAGACTCCCCTCGTGCTCTCGTTCGCCACGATTATTGGCAGCAGGCGCGCCGGTCCGCAGTGACCGCCACGTACGACCAGGTACGGGCGGCCATCGTCGTCCTCGACCCGCGCGCAGACCTCTCGCACCCGCGAGGGGTTTTTCGTTTTCCTGGCCCACCTTCAGCCGGGAGGCAGGCGCGCGGGACCATGGGGGGACGGTGGAGCCGGTCATTCCGGTAGACCGAGATCCAAAACAGGAGCCTTGAGACCATGACGGAAACCAGCGAGCTCGACGACTCGTTCCACGTCTTCGACACCACCCTGCGCGACGGCGCCCAGCGCGAGGGCATCAACCTCACGGTCGCCGACAAGCTCGCGATCGCACGGCACCTGGACGAGTTCGGCGTCGGCTTCATCGAGGGCGGCTGGCCCGGCGCCAACCCGCGCGACACCGAGTTCTTCGCCCGGGCGCGGCAGGAGATCGACTTCCGGCACGCCCAGCTCGTCGCCTTCGGCGCCACCCGCCGGGCCGGCGCCAAGGCCTCCGAGGACCCCCAGGTCAAGGCGCTCCTCGACGCGGGCGCCGACGTGATCACGCTGGTGGCCAAGTCGCACGACCGGCACGTGGAACTGGCCCTGCGCACCACGCTCGACGAGAATCTGGCGATGGTCGGCGACACGGTGTCCTTCCTCAAGGAGCAGGGCCGCCGCGTCTTCGTCGACTGCGAGCACTTCTTCGACGGCTACCGCGCGAACCCCGAGTACGCCAAGGCCGTCGTCCGGGCGGCGGCGGAGGCCGGCGCGGACGTCGTCATCCTCTGCGACACCAACGGCGGCATGCTCCCCGCCCAGATCCAGGCCGTCGTCTCCACCGTCCTCGCCGACACCGGCGCCCGCCTCGGCATCCACGCCCAGGACGACACCGGCTGCGCGGTCGCCAACACCCTCGCCGCCGTCGACGCGGGCGCGACCCACGTGCAGTGCACGGCCAACGGCTACGGCGAGCGCGTCGGCAACGCCAACCTGTTCCCGGTCGTCGCCGCACTGGAGCTGAAGTACGGCAAGAAGGTCCTCCCCGAGGGCCGGCTGCGCGAGATGACCCGCATCTCGCACGCCATCGCGGAGGTCGTCAACCTCACGCCCTCCACCCACCAGCCGTACGTGGGGGTCTCCGCCTTCGCCCACAAGGCCGGCCTGCACGCCTCCGCCATCAAGGTCGACCCGGACCTGTACCAGCACATCGACCCCGAGCTGGTCGGCAACACCATGCGGATGCTCGTCTCCGACATGGCCGGCCGCGCCTCGGTCGAGCTGAAGGGCAAGGAGCTCGGGATCGATCTGGGCGGCGACCGCGAGCTGGTCGGCCGCGTCGTCGACCGGGTCAAGGAACGCGAGCTGAAGGGCTACACGTACGAGGCGGCCGACGCCAGCTTCGAGCTGCTGCTGCGCGCCGAGGTCGAGGGCCGGCCGCTGAAGTACTTCGACGTCGAGTCCTGGCGGGCCATCGTCGAGGACCGCCCCGACGGCACCCACGCCAACGAGGCCACCGTCAAGCTGTGGGCCAAGGGCGAGCGCATCGTCGCCACCGCGGAGGGCAACGGCCCGGTGAACGCCCTCGACCGTGCCCTGCGCGTGGCCCTGGAGAAGATCTACCCCCAGCTCGCCAAGCTGGACCTGGTGGACTACAAGGTCCGCATCCTGGAGGGCGTGCACGGCACCCAGTCCACGACCCGCGTCCTGATCTCCACCACCGACGGCAGCGGCGAGTGGTCCACGGTGGGCGTCGCGGAGAACGTGATCGCCGCGTCCTGGCAGGCCCTGGAGGACGCCTACACCTACGGGCTGCTGCGGGCGGGGGTGGCCCCGGCCGAGTAGGGCGGGGCCACCGGGATCACCGCAGGGCCCACTTCTGGTTGGCGGCGCCCGTGCAGCTCCATATCTGGGCCCGGGCGCCGTTGGCGGAGGAGTTGTCGCTCACGTCGAGACACTTGTCCGCGGCGGTGTTCACCACGTCCCCGGTCGACGCGTCGTACGACCACCGCTGCGCGCCCGAGCCGTTGCAGCCGTAGAGCTGCACCTCGGCGCCGTCGGCCGTGGACGCCGAGGTCACGTCCAGGCACTTGCCCAGGGCCTGGACGGAGCCGTCGGGCTGGACCGTCCAGCGCTGGGCCGCCGTACCGTTGCAGTCGTAGAGCTGGACCGCGGTGCCGTCGGCGGTCGAACCGCCGGCCACGTCGAGGCACTTGCCCGCGAGGCCGACGAGGGAGCCGGTGGCGGCGCCACCGCCCGACTGGGTGCCCGACCAGGTGAACGTCGCCGACGTCCGGCCCGGCAGCGAGTAGGTGGCGTGCCGCGCGCCCCAGGTGACGGTGATCGTGCGGGCGGAGGCGGAGCCGTTGTACGCGATCAGGGCCTTCGAGCCGTCCGGGTTGCGCCAGGCCACGTTCGGCACGGCCGCCGACGCCGTCGAGGCGATCCGCTGCGCGCCCGGCCGGACGAACTTGGTCAGGTGGCCCATCGTGTAGTACTCGACGGTGTAGTCGACCTGTCCGTGCCGGGAGTCCCCGTTGTGCACGGTGATCAGGCCGTCGCAGGTGCCGCAGCCGCCGTTGTGCGGGCCCCGGTTCTGGTCCACCGCCAGCGACCACTTCGTCACCGACTTCGCCCAGTTGCGGGTGTAGTCGACGATGTTCAGCATGTCCTCGCGCTGCTGGTCGGCGATCCAGGTGCCGCCCGAGTGCTCGGTGCCGAAGGCGTCCAGCCGCGGGTACCGGTCGTGCACGGCGGTCTGCTGCGCGACGTCGCCGCCGTAGCCGTGCCAGGCGATCCCGCCGAAGTTGGGGTGCGAGCGCACCGCCGCGTCGTCCACCGTCTGTGCCGCGTAGGCGTCGTAGGCGTCCCAGTTCCAGTCGTGCGCCAGCACCTTCGTCGGCAGGCCGGCCGCGGCGAGCTTCGGCAGCAGCTCGCTCCTGGTGAAGTACGCGAGCCCGGAGGCGTTCCAGCTCATCGACGGATAACCCGGGCAGCACGTCGGCTCGTTCTGCGCGGTGACGTACGCGACCGGCACGCCCTGGTCCCGCCAGGCCTGGAGGTACTTCACGAAGTACGACGCGTACGCCCCGTAGTGCTCCGCCTTCAGCCAGCCGCCGTCGAGCCGTCCGCTGTCCTTCATCCAGGCGGGCGCGGTCCACGGCGAGGCCGTCACGGTCAGGTCCGGGTTCAGCTGACGCGCCTGCCTGGTCAGCGGCAGCACGTCCGCCAGGTCGTGCGCGATCGAGAACCGGGTGAGCCCGGGGTCGGTCTGCCCGGCGGGCAGGTCGTCGTAGGTGTAGCCGAACCGGGCCAGGTCCGAGCCGCCCATCGGGTTGCGCAGGAACGACAGCCCGATGCCCTCGGTCGGCGAGAACAGCTTGCGCATGGTCGCGTCCCGCGTGGCCTGGGTGAGGGCCCCGCTGCCGTTCATCAGCCAGGCCGCGGTGTCGGTGAAGGAGGCGCCGCCGCCGGTGAAGGTCTGGTAGCGGGTGTTCTCGTCGACGGTGATGTTCTCGCCCCCGCCACCGGTGCCGGAGGCGAAGGCGAACGGGGTCTGCTGCTGGAGTCCGCGCACGACATGGCGACCGCCGGTGTCGTCGGTGGTGGTCAGCCAGGCGGTGACCTGTTCGCCGGCCGCCTGCGCGGGGGGTACGGCGGCGCCGAGGCCGACCGTGGTGAGCAGCCCGGCCAGCAGCAGCCGGGCCCAGCGGGGGGAACTCCTCATGATGCCTCGCCCTTCCCTGACGGGACGTCCTGACGGGTGTGCGGGCGCGGGTTAAATCACACCGTGATCTAAGGCGTGAGCGAACCGCGGGGGTTCCGAGTGAACCAGAGCATCAGTGAAAGGTCCATGCCAAAAGCGGCGGCACCCGGGTATGCGGGCAGCGGGGGAGGAGGGGGCGGCTCCCGCTCCGGTTGCCCTGCTTTGTCGTCGTAGGAGGTAACTTCGAAGTATGAAGGTCGCACTTTCGACCCGAGGTCTCGCCGGACTGCTCCTCGCGCTGGCGCTCGCCGCCCTGACCCTGCTGTCGGCCGGCGCCCCGCGCGCCGCGGCCGAGACCAGTGTGTCGACGATCGCCGCGGCCCTGCGCGAGAGCCCCGTCTACGTCGACCCGGCGGCGTCCGCCCAGCTCTCCCAGGCGGACGCCCACGCCCTCCAGAAGAAGATCGAGGACGCCGACAAACCCGTCTTCGTCGCCGTCCTCCCCGCCGGCTACCCCACGGAGAACCTCTTCACCGACCTGCGCACCGCCACCGGCGTCACCGGCCTCTACGCGATCCGCCTCGGCGACCGCTTCGACGCCCGCGCCGACTCCTCGGTCCTGCCTGCGGCCGCCGTGCGCAACCTCGTCACCGGTGTCCAGGGCGAGAGCGACGCCACGGCCCAGCTGAACGACTTCACCGACCGGGCCCTCGCCAACATCGGCGGCTCCGCCCCCACGGGCTGGGACTCCCCGGACGGCGGCGGGGTGTCGACGGCCGGCCTGGTCACCGCGGGCGTGCTGGTGGCGGTCGGCGGCGCCGGCGCGTACACCCTCGTACGGCGCAACCGCCGGCGGCACGCGCAGGAGCAGGGGGTCGCCCTGGAACGGCTCCGGGTCGTCGTCGACGAGGACATCACCGCCTTCGGCGAGGAACTCGACCGGCTCGACTTCCACCCGGCCGAGCCCGGCGCCGACGACGCGATGCGCGGCGACTACGAGCACGCCCTCGACGCCTACGAGAAGGCCAAGTCGTTCATGGCGGACGCGACGAGACCGGAGGACGTGCGCCCCGTCACCGAGGTCCTGGAGGACGGCCGCTTCGCCCTGGCCCGGCTCGCCGCCCGCCGGGCCGGCGAACCGCTGCCCGAGCGCCGCCCGCCGTGCTTCTTCGACCCGCGCCACGGCCCCTCCGTCGTCGACGCCGCCTGGACCCCGCCCGGCGGGGCCGTCCGCCAGGTCCCGGTCTGCGCGGCGGACCGCACCCGCCTCGAGGACGGCCGCGACCCCGTGGTCCGCGAGGTCGACACCGACTACGGCCGCCGCCCCTACTGGGAGGCGGGACCGGCCTACGGCCCCTGGGCGGGCGGTTACTTCGGCGGCGGCCTGCTGCCCGGCCTGCTCGTCGGCACGATGCTCGGCGGCCTGATGGCCACCCCCTCCTACGCCTCCGACTACGGCAGCGGCTACGGAGACTTCGGCGGCGGCTACGAGGGCGGCGACGTGTCCGGAGCGGACTTCGACCCCGGCAGCTTCGGTGACTTCGGCGGCGGCGGCGGGGGAGGGGACTTCGGGGGCGGCGGGGACTTCGGCGGAGGTTTCTGACGCCGGCGTCGCCGCCGCTTTCCGGCCGGCCGGCTGTCCACCGTCGGCCGCCTGCCGCGGATCGCCCACCGTCCTGCACGGGCCCGGCGCCGGAAGCGCCGGGCCCGTGGACGTCGTACGGACGCGGTGGGGTACGGGTGGGTCAGAGCGAGGCCGCCGCCGAGGCGATGGCCGAGGCGAACGTGGAGACCTCGCTGTAGACGCCGGGCGCGTTGGGCCGGGCGCAGCCGATGCCCCAGCTGACGATGCCGACCTGGATCCACGCGTCGGCCGAGTCGCGGCGGAACATCGGGCCCCCGGAGTCGCCCTGGCAGGTGTCGACGCCGCCGGCCGCGTACCCGGCGCAGATCTCGTCGCTCGCGATCAGGCCGCTGTAACCGCTGTAGGAACGACAGGTGGCATCGCTGACGAACGGCACGGTCGCCTTGAGCAGGTACCGCTGCTGGGCGCCGCCCTCGGTGGCCGAGCCCCAGCCGGCGACGGTGAAGGTGCCGGTGTTGTACTGCGTGGTGGTCGCGATCTTCAGCGTCGGCAGGTTGATGGGCTGCGCCAGCTTGATGAGGGCCCAGTCCTTGCCGTTGCCGTTGTAGCCGGGAGCTCGGTAGACGTAGGTGGAGCGGACCTGGACCCGGCCGGTGGTGGACTGGAGGTCCACGACGCCGGCGGTGGCGGTGATGCTGGTGTTGGCGCCGGTCGAGCCCACGCAGTGCGCGGCGGTGAGCACGATCTGCTGGGTGTAGAGCGCGCCGCCGCACCCCATGGAGAGCCGGACCATGAACGGGAACTCGCCCTGTGCGGCGCGGGTTCCGCCCACGACGGGCGAGGGCGCGGCCTGGGCGGACGAGACGGGCTGAAGGCTGGCGATCGCGAGGGCGGCGGCGCCGACGGCCGCGAGTCTCTTGAGCGCCGTGAGGAGTTTCTTCAACGTGATGCCTTCCGTGGGGGGTGACCCGGAGTCGGGGGGATCTGGTGGTGCCCGAAACACGGAATTGACGCGCGCATGACAACAGCGGCAACAAAGAGACGCCCATTTGCTGGCATGGGCAGGTCAAATCTGTTGCTGGATTATGAGAACGCCGCAAGCCTTCGCACAAGGGGTGCGATCCGGCCACGCCCGAGCACCCCGCCGGACCCCTCGGCCACGCGGGCGTCCGCCGCCGGGCCGGTCCTCGCCTACGCGGGCGTCCGGCCGTCGACGGCCGGCGCGAGGGCGGCGAGATCGGTGAGCGGCCCGCCGCTGAGCCGGCACACCTTCCACTCCTCCAGCAGTTCCACGCCGAGCGACCTGTAGAAGCCGATGGCCGGCTCGTTCCAGGCCAGCACCCACCACTCGAACCGCTCGAAACCGCTGCGCGTGCAGATCGCGGCGAGGGCCGCCAGCAGCGCCTTGCCGTACCCGCCGCCACGGGCGTGCGGACGGACGTAGAGATCCTCCAGGTGCATGCCCCGCGTCCCGGTCCAGGTCGAGAACCGGGGGAACCACAGGGCGAAGCCGACGACCTCCCCGCTGCCGTCGTCCTGCGCGATCAGCACCCGCGCCGCGGGATGCTCGCCGAACAGCGCTTCCCGCACCTGCTCCTCCGTGGCCCGGGCCTGCTCGACGGCCCGTTCGTACGCGGCGAGTTCACGGATCATCGCCCGGATCTCGGCGACGTCGTCCACGGTGGCGTTTCGGATCATGGGATGGATCATGCGGTACGGCGGTCAGGACTGTCCAAGCGACGGGCGATCCGCACCCGCCCGCCCACCCACCCGCGGAGGACGATCGCCCGAGCGAGGGCAGCAATTGACCTATGGGGCTCCTGGCCTGGGCCCATGACCGGGCCCCTCACGCCCCTCGCGTTCCCCACCGCCGCCGACCTGGACGCCTGGCTCACCGCGCACCCGGCGCCCTGCCCCGGACTCCGGGTCGAGGTCGCCAGGAAGGGGTCCGGGGTGGACTCCGTCACGGCCGCCGAGGTCAACGACGTGGCCCTCTGCCACGGCTGGATCACCGGTCAGCGCAAGGGCCTCGACGAGGTGCGGTTCCTCCAGCGGATCACCCCGTGCCGGCCGGGCAGCCTCTGGTCGGCGGTCGACGTGCGCCGGGTCGGGGAGCTGACCGCGGCCGGCCGGATGCGGCCGGCCGGGCTCGCCGAGGTGGCGGCGGCACGGGCCGACGGACGGTGGGCGGCGGCGTACGCCTCCCAGCAGCACGCCACCGTCCCCGCGGAACTCGAGACCGCCCTGGAACGCAGCCCACGGGCCCGCGCGGTCTTCGAGCGGCTGGGCCGCACCGACCGGTACCTCGCCATGCTCGGCGTGCTCCGCGCCCGCTCCCCGCAGGGGCGGACCGCTCGGGCGGCGGCCGCCGTCGCGCGGCTGGAGGCCGCGGCCGACGGCGGGTGACGCGCCGCGGGTCCCCCGGCGGGCGCGGTCAGCCCTGCGCGGCCGCCTTCGCCAGCCGGATCAGCTCGTCGAAGTCGATGGCTCCCGGGTCGCCGTGGTCGTTCTCCGGCACGTGCATGTGCCCGCACACGCCCTTGAAGGCGTTCCAACGCGTCCCGCTCATCCGCTGCCCGGCCCCGTTCCCGTAGGACTTCGGGTACGCCGGCCACAGCGCCGGGCCACGCAGCGGTACGTCGTGCTCCTCGTGCGCCCACGCCAGGAAGCGGGCGAGTCCGCGGAGCGCCCACTCCGGCGCCTTCGGCCAGTAGACGTGGGCCTTCCCGCTCGTCTGCCACTTGGTGTGCACCTCGGGGTCGCAGGTGCCGACCAGCTCCACCTGGCAGACGTTCAGTGTGTTGGTCTCCACCCCGCCGGGCCTGTTGCGCAGGGCGCGGGAGGAGACGTCGATGTCGAAGTGCTGGTACCACGTCAGCTTCTTCGCCGCGAGGTCCGGCACCGCCGTGAGGTTGGGTGCGGAGGCCCCGCCCTGGTAGCCGGGCAGCGAGCGGCCCTCGGTGGTGTGCAGGACGACGACGTTGACCTCCATCCGGTCGCCGCCGAAGTCGTCCTGGTACCAGTGGTCACGGTGTGCGCCGGGGTAGTGCTGCGGTCCGGTCCTGGTCATGGCGCCTCCTCGGTCACGATCCCCGGCCGCGTTGGCGGGGGCGCCCTGATGAACGACCGACACCCGCGACCGTCGCGCACCCGGCGGCCCCGCACCTGTGTCCGGGTCCGTCCTGCCCCCGCGCCCCGCCCCGCCGGGCGCCCGGACCCCGCCCCGCACCGGCGTCCGCGCCCGCGTCCACGCCGAGCACGGGCACGTGCCGGGTCCCGCGTCCGCGTCCGGACCTGCGGGCATGTCCCGGTCCCCGCCCGCTCCGGCGCCGCGGCCCGTGCCCGCGTCCCGTCCGCGCCGGCGCCCACCCGCCCCACGCCCGCGCTTCGCGCGCCGGTGCCCGCCCCGTGCCCGCGCCCCGAGCGTTCGGGCCCGCTCCGCGCCCCGCGCACACCCGGTCCCCGTACCCGCACCCCGCTGCCCCCTGGCCCCGCATCCGCACCCCCGCCCGGACATGCCGAGCGCCCGCCCTCCCACGGGGGTGGAGGACGGGCGCGCTCGGGATGCGTGGCGTCGGTGACGCGTCACGCGTTCTTGATGGCCGAGATGTCGAAGTTCAGCTTGATCTTGTCGGAGACCAGGACGCCGCCGGTCTCCAGCGCCGCGTTCCAGGTCAGACCCCACTCGGAGCGCAGGATCTCCGCCTTGCCCTCGAAGCCGACGCGCTCGTTGCCGAACGGGTCCTTGGCGGAGCCGTTGAACTCCAGGTCGATGGTGAGCGGCTTGGTGATGCCGAGGATGCTCAGGTCCCCGGTGACGCGGTAGTCGTCGCCGCCCAGGGCCTCCGCGCCGGTCGAGCGGAAGGTCATCGTCGGGAACTCGTCGGTCTTGAAGAAGTCCGCGGTCCTGAGGTGGTTGTCGCGGTCGGCGGACCCGGTGTCGACGCTCTGCATCACGACGTCGATGGTGGCGGTGGACCTGGCCGGGGCGGCGCCGTCGAGGTGCAGCGAGCCGGTGAACTCGTTGAACTTGCCCTTGACGTTGGTGACCATCGCGTGCCGGGCGACGAACCCGATGGTCGAGTGCGCCGGGTCGATCGTGTAGTCGCCGGTCAGGGCGGCGAGGTCCGGGTTCACGGCGGCGGCGGCCGTCGTCGTGGTGGTCTCGTCGGTGTTCTTGCGGCCGAAGATGCCCATGTCGTGCTCCTTGGGGACGGATCGATCAACGGATCGATGAAACGGGCGATGATGTTGAATGTTCAACGAGACTTTCAACAAGGCGGACCGTAGACCCATTCCGTTCAACTTTCAACTTCATTCGCGCATGGCTTGCCGGACGCCCTTCCATCGTCGCGCGGGACCGCCTCCCCGGGGGTCCCGCACGCCCCGTCACTCCACTGGGCGGCGTCCGTCGGGCGATGATGTGAAGTTGATCTCACCTTCACTCTTTGTGCGACCTCCACAAGCGGTACGGGCCCTGAGCAGTCGGAACGCCTGCATGTCGGCATGGTTCTGTTCAGGGGTACCAGGAAAACGCGCCGGAGACTGTACGGAGTCGACGTCTCACTTTCCTTGAAGGTCTTCGTAAGGTCACTACATGACCGTTTTGGAAGAGACGACCGGTGAGCCGACCGCCGAGCCCACGGACGCGCGCGGGCGTGTCGCCGAGCTGCACGAGATCCGTGCGCAGGCGCTGGCCGGGCCGGGCGAGAAGGCGACCCAGGCGCAGCACGCCAAGGGCAAGCTGACCGCCCGGGAGCGGATCGAGCTGCTGCTGGACCCGGGGTCCTTCCAGGAGGTGGAACAACTGCGCCGGCACCGGGCGACCGGGTTCGGCCTGGAGGCCAAGAAGCCGTACACCGACGGTGTCATCACCGGCTGGGGCACGGTGGAGGGCCGTACGGTCTTCGTCTACGCCCACGACTTCCGCATCTTCGGCGGCGCACTGGGCGAGGCCCACGCCACCAAGATCCACAAAATCATGGACATGGCCATCGCGGCCGGTGCCCCGCTGGTGTCGCTGAACGACGGCGCCGGCGCCCGTATCCAGGAGGGCGTCTCCGCGCTCGCCGGCTACGGCGGCATCTTCCAGCGCAACACCCGGGCGTCCGGCGTCATCCCGCAGATCAGCGTGATGCTCGGCCCGTGCGCGGGCGGCGCGGCCTACAGCCCCGCCCTCACCGACTTCGTCTTCATGGTCCGCGAGACCTCGCAGATGTTCATCACCGGTCCCGACGTGGTCAAGGCCGTGACCGGCGAGGAGATCACGCAGAACGGCCTCGGCGGCGCCGACGTGCACGCCGAGACCTCCGGCGTCTGCCACTTCGCCTACGACGACGAGGAGACCTGCATCGCGGAGGTGCGCTACCTCCTCTCCCTCCTCCCGCAGAACAACCGCGAGAACCCGCCGCGCGTCGAGTGCTCCGACCCGGCCGACCGCCGCAGCGACGCCCTGCTCGACCTGGTCCCCGCGGACGGCAACCGGCCGTACGACATGGCCAAGGTCATCGAGGAGATCGTCGACGACGGCGAGTACCTCGAGGTCCACGAGCGCTGGGCGCGCAACATCATCTGCGCCCTGGCCCGGCTCGACGGCCAGGTCGTCGGCATCGTCGCCAACCAGCCGCAGAGCCTCGCCGGCGTCCTCGACATCGAGGCCAGCGAGAAGGCCGCCCGCTTCGTGCAGATGTGCGACGCCTTCAACATCCCGATCATCACTCTTCTGGACGTACCCGGCTTCCTGCCCGGCGTCGATCAGGAGCACGGTGGGATCATCCGCCACGGCGCGAAGCTCCTCTACGCCTACTGCAACGCGACCGTGCCCCGGATCTCCCTGATCCTGCGCAAGGCGTACGGAGGTGCCTACATCGTCATGGACAGTCAGTCCATCGGGGCCGACCTCACGTTCGCCTGGCCGACCAACGAGATCGCCGTCATGGGCGCCGAGGGTGCCGCCAACGTCATCTTCCGCCGCCAGATCGCCGAGGCCGAGGACTCCGAGGCCATGCGGGCCCGCATGGTCAAGGAGTACAAGTCCGAGCTGATGCACCCGTACTACGCCGCCGAGCGCGGCCTCGTCGACGACGTCATCGACCCCGCCGAAACCCGCGAGATCCTCGTCAGGTCCCTGGCGATGCTGCACACCAAGCACGCCGACCTGCCCTCGCGCAAGCACGGCAACCCCCCGCAGTAACCCAGCGGACTTTCCGCGCCACCCTTGCGGAAACCTCTCTCACGGAGACTGACATCCATGACCATGCCTGACATCCGCGTCGAGAAGGGCCACGCCGAGCCCGAGGAGGTCGCCGCCCTCACGGCGATCCTGCTGGCCCGTGCCGCCTCCCGTTCCTCCGAGCCCACCCAGGCCAACCACGGCCGCCTCAAGGCCGGCTGGCGCCGCCTCGAGCGCGAGGGCGGCTTCCGTGCCCCGCACAGCTGGCGCTGACCGGCCCGCAAGCACGACGAAGGCCCCGACGCCCCACGGGCGGCCGGGGCCTTCGCCCGTGTCGCGGGAGGGGCCGGGGCTCGTCGACGACGCAGGGGCGGGCGGGACCCCCGAGGGCTTCCGGCCACTCCCGCCGGCCCCCGGCGACGGGTGACCGGTGACGCGAAAAGGCCCCTGTGCCTCCCCGAGGAGGGGCACAGGGGCCTTTTCACGGAAGTCCTACCGCAGGCGCGCCATGAGCGCGTGCTCCACCAGCGTGATCAGCGCCGACTTGGCGTCCGCGCGGTGGCGGGCGTCGGTCGTGATGATCGGGGTGTCGGGGCCGATCTGGAGGGCCTCGCGCACCTCGTCCGGCTGGTACGGCTGGTTGCCGTCGAAGCCGTTGAGGGCGATCACGAAGGGGAGACCCGAGTTCTCGAAGTAGTCGACCGCCGGGAAGCAGTCGGCGAGACGGCGGGTGTCCACCAGGACGATCGCGCCGATGGCGCCGCGCACCAGGTCGTCCCACATGAACCAGAAGCGGTCCTGGCCGGGCGTACCGAACAGGTACAGGATCAGGTCCTGGTCCAGCGTGATGCGTCCGAAGTCCATGGCGACCGTGGTGGTCTTCTTGTCCCCGGTGTGGGTGAGGTCGTCGATGCCTGCCGAAGCAGACGTCATGACGGCCTCGGTACGCAGCGGGTTGATCTCCGAGACGGCCCCGACGAACGTGGTCTTGCCCACGCCGAAGCCACCCGCCACCACGATCTTCGCCGAGGTGGTGGAGCGGGAAGGACCGCCGCTAGAGCTTGCGAAGTCCACTGAGCACCCTTTCGAGCAGTGTCACGTCTGGCTGGCCGCCGGCGCTCTCGTCGCCGCCGGGCTGATGGATGGCGACCAGTCCCGCCTCCGCCAAGTCGGCGACGAGGATCCTGGCCACACCGAGAGGGATCGTCAGGAGGGCCGAGATCTCGGCCACCGACTTGATCTCCCGGCAGAGGTTGCAGATCCGCTGATGCTCGGGCAGCTGCCCCTGCATCTGGTGCGGAGCCGCGGTGGTGTGCACCAGTGCCTCGATGGCGAGCTGGTACCGCGGGCGAGTCCGGCCGCCGGTCATGGCGTACGGACGCACCAAAGGGTTGTGCGCCCCCCCGGCCGGCGCCGGTTCGGGGGCGTGGCGCTGCGGCTGCACGGGCTGGATGTGCGGCTGGTGCGGCTGGTCGTACGGCGACGGCCCGGGGCCCTGCGGACCCTGGGGCGCGTACGGCTGACGCTGGTTCGGAGCGGAGGGGAAGGCGTAACGGTTCGGGTTCTGCGAACCGTCGCCCTGGCCCTGGACAGGGCCGTACGACCAGTTACCCGAATGGGAACCGTCTGGGGGTGTTGCCACTTTCTCTCCTCCTCCGACTGTGCCTGGCACCCACCACGTGGAAGCCGCGTCCCGAAACCCTACGGCCTCGGGACGCCAAAACGCACCGTCCGTCTGTTAGTTGAGAAGGCTCCCTTGGAGCTCCGCACGAAGGTCGGGCGTCAGGACCGTACCGGCTCGGTCCACCAGGAGGGCCATCTCGTACCCGATGAGGCCGATGTCCGCCTCGGGGTGGGCGAGGACCGCGAGCGACGAACCGTCGGAGATGGACATGAGGAACAGGAATCCCCGCTCCATCTCCACAACCGTCTGGTTCACGCTGCCTCCCTCGAAGATCCGGGAGGCGCCTGCCGTCAGCGACGTCAGACCGGAGGCGACGGCCGCGAGCTGGTCGGCACGGTCGCGGGGGAAGCCTTCGGACATCGCCAGAAGGAGTCCGTCGGCGGAGACCACCACCGTGTGGGACACCCCCGGGGTGTTGTCCACGAAGTTGGTGATCAACCAGTTCAGGTTCTGTGCCGCCTGGCTCATCGGGCTCACACTAACGCTCCTGGTTGTAGGTGCTGTCAGGACCACTGTGCTGGTTTCTGGCCTGACCGTTCGGTTCACTTCCTGCGTTGCGTCCGCGCTGAACGCCTCGACGCAGGTTGCTCAACCTGCCTCGGACGTCCTCCGGGGCGCGGGAGACCTGGGGGCCTCCCTGGGGGGTGCTCTCGGCGGTGCCCTCGACCAGATTGGCCTTGGGCACCCGTCGCGGCAGACCGGAGGAGGTGACTCCGCCCGCCTTCGGCTTCTTCAGCTGGGCGGCCTGCTGCCAGCGCTCGTCGTTCGCCGAACGCCAGTCGGCGGGGCCGTCCGCGACGGGGGCCGGCGCTTCCTGGGCCACGGACCGCGCACCGTTCGCACCGCTCGCCGCGGGGGATCCGCGGCGGGGCAGTCCGGCGTCGGTTAGCTCGTGGGCGGCGGGACCCGGTCCCGGACGGTCGAAGCCTACGCCGTCCTGCTCACCGGCGTCAGCGGCCTGCGCGGATTCCGCTTGCGGAGCGTACTGGTCCGGGTAGCCGTTCTGATAACTGTTCTGCTGCGGCCAGTCGTCCTGGTAGGGCTGCTCCTCGTACGACGGGAAGCCCTCCGGCGCGGTCTGCCGTTCCGGCGCCCGCTCCTCCTGGGCGGCCTCCGCATACGCGGGGTCGGGGTAGCCGCCGTGCTGCCCGAAGGCACCGTTCTGCGACCCCGTGCCGCCCGCAGGGAAGGCCTCGCCCTGCGGCACACCGCCGTTGGACGTGCCGTACGGGTCCTCGTACGCCGTCTGCTGCCGCTCCTCGTACGCCGTCTGCCGGTCGTACGCCGGCGACTGGTCGGCATAGCCGGTCGTGCCGTCGTCGTAGCCGTTCTGCGCCGGGGCGTAGCCGTCGGGGGAGGCGTCGAACGCGGGCTGCTGCTGCGGCTGGTCGAAACCGTCGCCGTACGCGGGCGTCGCGGCGGACCGCTGCTGGTCGGGCCCTTCAGGCGCCGGGGAGTCCAGGGCCGCCCGGCGCTCCTCGCGCATCAGGGAGCGGCCGACCGGGTCCAGGTCGCGCGGGTCGTCGGGGACCTCCGCGTACTGGCTGTCGTCGAAGCCCAGCTCGGCCGCCGTGCGCAGCGGCTGGTGGTTGAAGTCCTCACCCTGGAACCGCTGCTCCGGGATGATCTGCGAGACGGTGAAGTCGGTGCGCTCGGGCTGCTCGCCACCGCCACCGTGGGTGATCGCGTCGGGCAGCATGACCAGCGAGGTGGTGCCGGCCTGCTCGCCCGAGGGACGCAGCTGGACCCGGATGCCGTGCCGGTCGGACAGCCGGCCGACCACGAACAGGCCCATGCGCTGCGAGATCGCGGCGTCCACGGTCGGCGGGTTGGCCAGCTTGTGGTTGATGTCCGCGAAGTCCTCGGCGGTGAGGCCGATGCCCTTGTCGTGGATCTCGATCATCACCCGGCCGTCGGGCAGACGGGTCGCGGTGACCCGGACCTTGGTCTGGGGTGAGGAGAACGTGGTGGCGTTCTCGAGGAGCTCGGCCAGCAGGTGCACGAGGTCGGTCACGGCACGGCCGTGGATCTCGGCCTCCGGTACGCCCGACAGCTCGATGCGCTCGTACTGCTCCACCTCGGAGGAGGCGGCGCGCAGCACGTCGACCAGCGGGACGGGCTGGTCCCAGCGGCGGCCCGGCTCCTCGCCGGCGAGGACCAGGAGGTTCTCGCCGTTGCGGCGCATGCGTGTCGCGAGGTGGTCCAGGCGGAAGAGGTTCTCCAGTTGGTCCGGGTCGGCCTCGTTGTTCTCCAGATCGGTGATCAGGGTGAGCTGGCCCTCGATCAGGGACTGGTTGCGGCGCGACAGGTTGGTGAAGATCGCGTTGATGTTGCCCCGCAGCAGGGCCTGCTCGGCGGCGAGCCGGACGGCCTCACGGTGGACCTGGTCGAAGGCGCGGGCGACCTCGCCGATCTCGTCCGTGGTGGTGATCGGGATCGGCGTGACCCGGGTGTCGACCCGGCCGGGGTCGGTCCGCGAGAGCTGGTCGACCAGCATCGGCAGCCGCTGCTCGGCGATGCCGAAGGCGGCGTTGCGCAGCTGGCGCATGGAGCGGCTCATCTGGCGGGCCACCATGCCGGCCAGGATGAACGCGGCGAGCAGGGCGATCACGACGGCGGCGCCGGTGATGATCGCCGACTGCTTGGCGTCGTCGGCGATCTGGGCGGCCTCGCTCACCGCCTTGTCGGTCAGGTCCGTCTCGATCTTCAGGTACGCGTTGTACTTGAGGGTGTTGACCGCCCACCAGTTCTCCGCGGTGACGCCGTTCGCTGCGAGCGCCTGGCGGTCGCTCGCGTCCGTGGACGGCAGCGTCGCGACGGCCGAGATCATGTCGGTGGGGTCGGACGGCGGAGCCACGTAGTCCGAGTTCTCGGCCTCGGCCTCCTTGGCCATCGCCGCGCCGTCCGTCTTGATCTTCGCCTTCGCCTCTTCGAGCTTCTGCGCGTCGGCCGCGGTGCCACCGCCGGTGTACTCCTCGAGGGCGATGCGCTCGAGGTAGGCGTACGAGGAGAGGGCGACCTTCTGGCTGGCGAAACTGCTCTTGTTGGGACCGGGCTTGACCAGCAGGTGCATGCCGATGGAGCGCTCCAGCGACAGCGCCGCCTTGGTGAGCGAGATCGCGTAGACCGTACGGCCGTAGCTGGTGATGTTTCCGGTGCCCAGACCGAGCTCGTTCGCGAACTCCATCAAGGGGTGCGCGATCGTGGTGTAGCCCTCTTCGGTCATGACGCCGGTGAGCTTGGGGGAGACGTAGGCGCCGGCCCGCAGCGTCTGGAGCGCGGGCTCCTCGGCGCGGAACAGCTGCAGACGGCGCTGGAGACCGGCCTTCTGCGGCATGTTCTGCGCGGCCTGGTCGAAGGCGTCGGCGGCCTGGTCCGTCTTCTTGCGGGCGTCGGTGACGACGTCCTTGTCCTTGTTCAGCAGCAGCGGCGCGGCGCTGACGTCGCGCTCGTCGTAGAGGGCGTCGGCGTAGAGCAGGGAGGCCCGCACCAGCTGCGCGGTCTTCTGCGCGTCCTCCGCCTCCTGCCAGGTGTCGATCGAGCTCTTCACCTGGAAGCCGCCCATGACGAGGCCGACCAGCACGGGTATGAGCAGGATCGCGTTCAGCCTGGTGGGCACCCGCCAGTTGCGCGGGGAGAGGCGGCCGCCGCTCTTGGCGGGTGCGGCCGACAGCTCCGAGCCGGGCACAGGGGCGGGCGCCGCTCCGCGCGGCGGCGGGGTGAAGTTGCCCCGGGCCGCCGGCTCGGGACTTTTCTTGCTTCGCCTCACTCGACCAACAACCTCTCGGCGGTCGGCACCTTCGTCGTGCCGCAGTGTCTCAGAGCCCGGTCAGCCATCGACCATGAGTACGTCATTGACTATTGGGCAGTTCAGGCATTCCAGCACGACGACCAGTGCAGTTCCAAACATGGAGAAGTGTCGGTTCGAAGTGATGTAAGCCCCAGATAAAACGGTCAAAAAGAGCGAGCCCCGCCAAATGGCGGGGCCTTCGTGTGCGCAGTGGCACCAGGCGACCGCGACGCGTGGCGGCATCACCCGATTCCTCTGCCGAAACGTTATGAACACCGGAGCCGGCCGTGTCCAAGTCCACAGCCGGCTCCGGAGCGCCTACGACAACCGGCGTACGGCGCTGGATACAGGGGTCCTGCCTACCGCAGGCGGGCCATGAGCGCGTGCTCCACCAGCGTGATCAGCGCCGACTTGGCGTCCGAACGATGCCGGGCGTCGGTCGTGATGATCGGGGTGTCCGGCCCGATCTGCAGGGCCTCGCGGACCTCCTCCGGCTGGTACGGCTGCTGACCGTCGAAGCCGTTGAGGGCGACGACGAACGGCAGACCCGAGTTCTCGAAGTAGTCGACCGCAGGGAAGCAGTCGGCCAGTCGGCGGGTGTCCACCAGCACCACCGCGCCGATGGCACCGCGCACCAGGTCGTCCCACATGAACCAGAAGCGGTCCTGACCCGGCGTACCGAACAGGTACAGGATCAGGTCCTGGTCCAGCGTGATACGTCCGAAGTCCATGGCCACCGTGGTGGTGGTCTTGTCCCCGGTGTGGGTGAGGTCGTCGATGCCCGCGCTCGCGGACGTCATCACGGCCTCCGTGCGCAGCGGGTTGATCTCGGAGACGGCGCCCACGAACGTGGTCTTGCCCACGCCGAAGCCGCCCGCCACCACGATCTTCGCGGAGGTGGTGGCCCGTCCTCCGTCAGAGCTTGCGAAGTCCACTGAGCACCCTTTCGAGCAGCGTCACGTCAGGTGCGCCACCGTTGTTCTCGTCGCCGCCCGGCTGGTGGATGGCCACCAGTCCGGCTTCGGCGAGGTCCGCCACGAGGATCCGAGCCACACCCAGCGGCATGGCGAGGAGCGCCGAGACCTCTGCGACCGACTTCACCTCACGGCAGAGGTGGCAGATGCGCTGGTGCTCGGGGAGCAGCCCCATGAGCGCTGCCGGGTCGGCCGTCGTGCTGATCAGCGCCTCGATGGCGAGCTGGTAGCGCGGCCGGGTCCGGCCGCCGGTCATCGCGTACGGACGAACCAGCGGCTGGTCGCCCTCGTCCCCGTACGGCTCCGCGTACGGATCATGAGAGGCGGTGGGCGGGGTCATGAATCCTCCGGGCGGGACAGCAAGTCTCGGTCAGTCGTGCCGTCCGTCGAGGCCGGTGGGGGGGGATTGTGTCGGCCGGACGGTGATTTCGTGAGGCGGGTGGTACCTGGGCGGGTCAGTGGAGCAGACTGCCCTGTAGTTCGGCGCGCAGGTCGGGCGTCAGTACCGCGCCCGCGCGGTCGACCAGGAGTGCCATCTCGTAGCCGACGAGGCCGATGTCGCACTCGGGGTGCGCGAGCACGGCGAGGGACGAGCCGTCCGAGACGGACATGAGGAAGAGGAAACCCCGCTCCATCTCGACGACCGTCTGCGCGACGCTGCCGCCCTCGAAGATTCGGGAGGCGCCCGCCGTCAGCGAGGTGAGGCCCGACGCGACGGCCGCCAACTGGTCGGCACGGTCGCGCGGGAAGCCCTCGGACATGGCGAGCAGGAGCCCGTCGGCGGACACGACAACGGTGTGGGACACCCCGGGGGTGTTGTCCACGAAGTTGGTGATCAACCAGTTCAGATTCTGTGCCGCCTGGCTCATCTGGCTCAACTAACGCTCCTGCTGGTGAGTGGGGCTGGGGAAACTGCCGGTCTGCTGGCCGTTGCCGGCCTGCCGACCCTGTGCGATGCCCCGACGGAGATTGGTCAGCCGTCCGCGTACGTCGTCAGGCGCACGCGAGACCTGCGGACCGGTTTGGTGCTGTTGCTGCTGAGCCGTGCCCGGGACGAGGTTGGCCCTGGGCACCCGGCGCGGCAGGCCGGAGGTGGTGACGCCGCCCGCGGCGGGCTGCCGGACGCGCTCGGCCTGACGGACGAGTTCGTCGTTCGGCGAGGTGCGCCAGGAGGCGCCGGTCGCCGCGGGACGTTGGGGAGCAGCCGGAGCCTGCGGCTGCTGTTGCTGCGGCGTGGGGGCCGAGCCGTTGCCGTTTCCGCCTGCCTGCTGTCCATGGAACCAGTTGGTCTCCAGTGTGTCGAACAGCGGGGTACGCCCGTCCCCCGGACCGGCCGGCGGCAGAGCCTCCGGCTCGGGGCGGGCGGCGGGGCGCGGTGCGACGGGCTGCTGCTGCGGATAGCCGTAGCCGCCGCCGTTGCCGCCGTCGGCGTTCTGGGGGCGGTCGAACTGGCCCGTGGACGAGGGGTCCTGGCGGCCGGGCAGCGCGTGCTGACCGGTGCCGGAGCCGTCCTGGCCGGGGACCGGGAACTGACCGGTGCCCGAACCGTCGTGGCCCGGGGCCGGGTACTGACCGGTGGAGCCGTTGTCGTAGGCCTGCGGAGCGGCGAACCGGCCCGGACCCGCCGGCGCGTTCTGTCCGCCGGGCGTGCCGAAGACGTCGTTGCGGACGAAGCCGTCCTGCCGTCCGTCCGCGCCCGGAACCGGGAACTGGCCCGTGTCCTGGGCGCCGTTCAGGCCGGTGTACTGGCCCATGTCCTCGTACTGACCGGTGTGCTGCGGGCCGCTCGTGCCGGGGCGCGCGAAGTCCGCGGGGCCGGCCGGACCCTGGTGCTCGTCGATGCGCGGGATCTCGGCGGTGGCGCCGGGACCCTGGCGGTCGTCGATGCGCGGCATCCGCGAGGTCTGCGCGACGTCGGGCTCGTCGTGGCCGCGCGGGGCGTCCAGCGGAGTGCGCGCGGCCGGCGGCTGGGCGTTCTCGTCGCCCCAGCTGGTGCCGCGAGGCTGCTGGTTGCCGCCCGGCAGCTCGGCGCGCGGACCGCCGCGCGGCGGCAGCTGCGGCTGGCGGCCACGGCCGCGACCGCCCTGCTCACCGCGGTTGTCGTTCTGGCGCGGCGCGGACGGACGCCCGGCACCGAACAGGTCCTGGCCCTGGCCCGGCGTACCGGCACCGGCCGCCTGGAGACCCTGCGGCGCACCCGGGGCCTGGCCGCCGAAGCCGGCGCCGGCCGGAGCCGGGCGGCCCTGCGGGGGCGAGGCCGGACCCTGCGGCCCGCGCGGCGCGCCGGGACGGCCACCGCCGTCACGGCCGGGCAGCGCGGCCCGGGGACCCTGACCGGCGGCGAGCCGGCCGCCCGTGCCCGAGCCGGCGCCGAGGGCACCGCCCTGGCCGTTCTGACGACGGGCCGCGGCGGCACCGGCGGCGGCCTGCGCGGCGGCGGGACCGCCGGACACACCGCCCTGACCGGGCTTGGGCTGCGGCTTCTTGCCGCCCTGGGCGACGTCCACGGGCAGCATGACCAGCGCGGTCGTGCCACCGGAGTCGGACGGACGGAGCTGGATGCGGATGCCGTGCCGCTGCGACAGCCGGCCGACCACGAAGAGGCCCATGCGCCGGGAGACGGAGACGTCCACGGTGGGCGGCGACGCGAGCCGCTCGTTGATCGCGGCGAGGTCCTCGGGGGAGAGGCCGATGCCGGTGTCGTGGATCTCGATCAGGACGCGGCCGTCGGGCAGCGCGTGACCGGTGACCTTGACCTTGGTCTGCGGGGAGGAGAACGACGTCGCGTTCTCGAGCAGCTCGGCGAGGAGGTGCACGAGGTCGTTGACGACCCGGCCGGCCACTTCGGTGGTCGGCACGGAGGACAGTTCGATGCGCTCGTACTGCTCCACCTCGGAGGCGGCGGCACGCAGCACGTCGACCAGCGGGACCGGGCGGGTCCAGCGGCGGCCGGGCTCCTCACCCGCGAGGACGAGGAGGTTCTCGCCGTTACGGCGCATACGGGTCGCGAGGTGGTCGAGCTTGAAGAGCGAGGACAGCTGGTCCGGGTCGGCCTCGCGCGACTCCAGTTCGGAGATGAGCGACAGCTGACGCTGGATGAGGCCCTGGGAGCGGCGCGAGAGGTTGGTGAACATCGCGTTGACGTTGCCCCGCAGAAGGGCCTGCTCGGCGGCGAGGCGGACGGCCTCGCGGTGCACGTCGTCGAAGGCCGCGGCCACCTGGCCGATCTCGTCCCGGGAGTGCACACCGACCGACTCCACGGACGTGTCGACGTCCTGCGGGTCGGACTCGGACAGCTGCTTGACCAGCTCGGGCAGCCGGTCCTGGGCGACCTTGGTGGCCGTCTCCTGGAGCCGGCGCAGCGAGCGGATCATGGACCGGGCGACGACGAACGCGCCGACCAGCGACACACCGAGCACCAGCAGGATCAGCGCACCGGAGATGATCGCCTCGCGCTCGGACTCGGCGCGCAGTTCACGGGCCTTCTGCTCCATGTCCTCGAGCAGCGTGGTCTCGATGTTGTTCATCTGCCGGATCTTGGTCGTGCTGGCGTCGAACCAGTCCTGGTACGACCGCTTGTCCAGTGACCGCAGACCGGTGGGGGAGCTGAGCGCACGCGTGGCGTACGTGTCGGCGTCCTCGATGGTCGGGCTGCCCTGCTCGACGGGCTGGAGCAGTTCCTCGGCGCCCTCGTCGCCGTAGATGCTGCGGAAGCTGGCGAGTTCGGAGTCCTGGTTCTCCAGGGCGGCCTCGGCGTACTGCCGGTCGTTCTCCGATATCTCGCCGTAGACGTCGTCGTTGACCGGCAGCGCGGCCGCAAGGACGGCGCGCTGGACGGAGGCGTACTCCTTGGCGGCGGAGAAGGCGGACAGCGCGCGGGTGCGCTGGATCATCTCCGGGTTGCTGGTGGCCTGCGCCATGTCCTGCGAGAGGTCGAGCAGGTGGGTGATGAGGCGGTGGTAGGCCTCCACCGTCTGGGTGGAGTTCTTCTGCTCCGCGAAGGCCGTCTTGCGGACCTTCGCGAGGTTGCCGAGGTCGCTGAGGAGACCCACGAGGCTGTCGCGGACACCCTGGAGGTTGCCGTCCGTGCTGGAGGCGTCGATCTCCTCGGAGGCGTCCTTGAAGGCGTCCAGCGACTGGTCGGTCTTCTCGCGGGCGCCCTTGACCGTGAAGTCGGCCGCGGTCTTGCCGTGGGCGAGCGGACCGGCGGACTTGTCGCGCTCGTCCTGGAGCCGGATGGCCAGCTCGGTCGCCTGCTTGGTCATGTCCGTCAGCAGCTTCATGTTGTCGAGCTGCTGGATGTCGTCCATGGACTGGTTGATGCGCAGCGTGCCCAGCGTGGTGGCCGCGACCACGGGCAGCGTCAGCAGCGCGACCAGACGCGTGGAGATGCGCCAGTTGCGCAGGGCCACACGCGGTCCGGGGCCGGGGGTGCCGGCCGGCGGCTTGACCGTGGGAGCCGGGGTGCTCGGCGACGCGGACGCGCCGGGGCGCCCGGGACGCTCACCGCCGTCACCGGACGGGGCCGGGCCCGGGTTCTGGGCGTGCTGGGGCGAGGAGCTGCCGGCCATCGGGCCAGTCCCGCCGTGCGGCTCCGGCTCGGCCGAAGCACTGCCATCCCTCTTGAAACGTCCCTGCACTAGCGTCGCAACCTCTGGACCAGGCGCCCCTCCGCGTGAACGGAAGGACGGTGTCGGCGTCTTGAGGGGCGCCCTGAATACGCCCCCCGATTGGTCGTGAGTACCGGCGCTGGCTCCCCCTTCCAGCCGCCGCTCGGCGCTGCTGTGCGCCCTGCGCGCCGGCTCGTTCCCGCGGCGGTCCGTGGAATTCCAGCACAGTGCAGGATCTCCAACAAGGCTTGTTGGCCGGGCTGTGACATCCGTGACAGCCGGTGAGTGACGGATCACCGGACGTAGAAAGTGATCCTTGACAATTCGTGCGCAAAGGGGCGAACGGTCAGGTCGGGGAGGGTGTCCCAGTCGCCATGATCAGGAGCGGAATGAGAGCTTCAGGGGGAAAATGTCCGCTTCGTAGCAGTCGCTCAAGGGCCTGGATTGACCGGTTTGAGCGCTGATTCGTGAGCAAACTCACACGCTGATCATGAGACCTCCACGCCTTCTCCGGGAAGCGCGTGTTTAGCCTGACGCTTTACAGAGATGGCAAATCCGACAAGACGCGCCCACGGAGGCTCCCCCGGCCGCCCGGCGCCCCGACAGGACAGGGCTCACCACAACAGTGAAGACGACGACGATGTTCCACAAGATCGCCAACCCGCGGCGCACGACGCTGGCGCACCTCAAGGACGCCGACGACCTGCGGCTCCCGGAGCAGCAGGAGCACTCCGTCGACCTTCCGGCCCAGACCGCCAACCCCAGGCGCACCGTCCTCGTCGAGGTCCCCGTGACCTCCTCCGCCGAGTAGATACGCGCAGCGGCCGCCGCATGCTCAAGGCGGCGGCCCCCGGATGTCAAGGGCGTCCCCGGCC
Source organism: Streptomyces sp. NPDC051051 (assembly GCF_040682975.1). NCBI lineage: Bacteria > Bacillati > Actinomycetota > Actinomycetes > Kitasatosporales > Streptomycetaceae > Streptomyces > Streptomyces sp. NPDC051051. Next base: position 32,363 of record NZ_JBFBCB010000011.1, on the reverse strand, counting down.
GGGGGCGCCCTTCCGCGTTAGCCTGGAGCGTCAGACTCCAGCCAGCTCATCAAGGGGCCAACCAACCCGTGCGCATCGCCAGGTTCTCCATCGACGGGAACGTCGCCTTCGGCGCGGTCGAGGGCGACAAGCCGGACGAGCTCGTCCTCGACATCATCAAGGGCATCCCGTTCACGGAGCACGAGCTCTCCGGCACGAAGGTGCCGCTGAGCAAGGTCCGGCTCCTGCCGCCCGTGCTCCCCAGCAAGGTCGTGGCCTTCGGCCGCAACTACGCCGAGCACGCACGCGAACTCGGCAACGAGGTCCCCGACGCCCCGTTCGCCTTCTTCAAGCCGTCCACCTCCGTGGTCGGACCCGGGGACGACATCCAGTACCCGACCTTCTCCGAGGACCTCCACCACGAGGCCGAACTGGCCGTGGTCATCGGCCGGATGTGCCGCGAGGTCCCGCGAGAGCGCGTCAAGGACGTGATCTTCGGCTACACCTGCGCCAACGACATCACGGCGCGCGACGTCCAGAAGCGCGAGAAGCAGTGGGCCAGGGCCAAGGGCTTCGACTCCGCCTGCCCGCTAGGCCCCTGGGTGGAGACCGACCTGGACCCGAGCGACCTCACCATCCAGCTGACGGTCAACGGGCAGCAGCGGCAGCTCGGCCGCACCAGCGAGATGATCCACTCGATCGAGGATCTGATCGTCAACATCACCGAGGCCATGACGCTGCTCCCCGGCGACGTGATCCTCACGGGCACCCCGGCAGGGGTCGGCCCGCTCGCTGTCGGCGACGAGGTCTCCGTCAGCATCGAAGGCATCGGCACTCTCACCAACAAGGTTGTCAAGCGTGGCTAGCGCACCCGGCTCCCCCGTACGCGTCCGTTTCTGTCCGTCGCCCACCGGCAACCCCCACGTGGGCCTGGTCCGCACCGCCCTGTTCAACTGGGCGTTCGCCAAGCACCACCAGGGCACGCTGGTCTTCCGCATCGAGGACACCGACGCGGCCCGCGACTCCGAGGAGTCCTACGAGCAGCTCCTGGACTCGCTGCGCTGGCTGGGCTTCGACTGGGACGAGGGCCCTGAGATCGGCGGCCCGCACGCGCCGTACCGCCAGTCGCAGCGGATGGACCTGTACAAGGACGTCGCCGACAAGCTCCTCGCCGCCGGCCACGCCTACCGCTGCTACTGCTCCCAGGAGGAGCTGGACACCCGTCGCGAGGCCGCCCGCGCCGCCGGCAGGCCCTCCGGCTACGACGGTCACTGCCGCGAGCTGACCGCCGCGCAGGTCGAGGAGTACCGGGCCCAGGGCTGCACCCCGATCGTCCGCTTCCGGATGCCCGACGAGACGATCACCTTCACGGACCTGGTCCGCGGCGAGCTGACCTTCACCCCGGAGAACGTCCCGGACTACGGCATCGTCCGCGCCAACGGCGCCCCGCTCTACACGCTGGTCAACCCGGTCGACGACGCCCTCATGGGGATCACCCACGTCCTGCGCGGCGAGGACCTGCTCTCCTCCACCCCCCGCCAGATCGCCCTGTACAAGGCGCTGATCGAACTGGGCATCGCCCGGGAGATCCCCGCCTTCGGCCACCTGCCGTACGTGATGGGCGAGGGCAACAAGAAGCTCTCCAAGCGCGACCCGGAGTCGTCGCTCAACCTCTACCGGGAGCGCGGCTTCCTCCCCGAGGGCCTGCTCAACTACCTCTCGCTGCTCGGCTGGTCCCTCTCGGCCGACCAGGACATCTTCACGATGGACGAGATGGTCGCGGCCTTCGACATCGGGGACGTCAACCCCAACCCGGCGCGCTTCGACCTGAAGAAGTGCGAGGCGATCAACGCCGACCACATCCGGCTGCTGGAGGCGAAGGACTTCACCGAGCGCTGCCGCCCGTGGCTGCGGGCCCCGTTCGCACCCTGGGCGCCGGAGGACTTCGACGAGACGAAGTGGCAGCGGATCGCCCCGCACGCCCAGACCCGCCTCAAGGTCCTCTCCGAGATCACCGACAACGTCGACTTCCTCTTCCTCGCCGAGCCGGCCGTCGACGAGGCGAGCTGGACGAAGGCGATGAAGGAGGGCTCGGACGCCCTCCTCGTCACGGCCCGCGAGAAGCTGGACGCGGCCGACTGGACCAGCCCGGAGTCGCTCAAGGAGGCCGTGCTGGCCGCCGGCGAGGCCCACGGCCTCAAGCTCGGCAAGGCCCAGGCCCCGGTCCGCGTCGCCGTCACCGGCCGCACGGTCGGCCTGCCCCTCTTCGAGTCCCTGGAGGTCCTGGGCAAGGAGAAGGCGCTGGCCCGCATCGACGCGGCGCTGGCCAGGCTCACCGCCTGAACCGCCCCGCCCCTGTGAGGTGCGGCACCCCGTCCGGGTGCCGCACCTTCCGCGTTCCGCCGGACGCGCACCCCGTCCGCGCGTTACCGTCGGTGTCATGGCGATCACAGCCGTCGTCTGGGACGTCGACGACACTCTCTTCGACTACACGACCGCCGACCGCGAGGGGATGCGCGGCCATCTCGCGGCGGAGGGCCTCCTCGACCGGTACGGCACCGCCGAGCGGGCCCTGAAGCGCTGGCGGGAGGTCACCCACCAGCAGTGGGCGCGCTTCTCCGCCGGCGGTCTCACCTTCGAGGAGCAGCGCCGCGACCGGGTCCGCGCCTTCCTGGAACGGGAGATGGACGACGCCGAGGCCGACGCCTGGTTCCGGCGCTACCTCGTGCACTACGAGACCGCCTGGGCCCTCTTCCCGGACGTCCTGCCCGTCCTGGACGCCCTCGCCGCCAGTCACCGGCACGCGGTGCTCTCCAACTCCACCATCCACGTCCAGGACCGCAAGCTGCGGGCCCTCGGCGTCCACGACCGCTTCGAGTCCATCCTGTGCGCGGTCGAGCTGGGCGTCTCCAAGCCCGAGGCCGCGGCCTTCCTCGCGGCCTGCGAGGCCCTGGCGCTGCCCCCGCACGAGGTGGCGTACGTCGGCGACCATCCGGAGATCGACGGCCGGGGAGCGGCGGACGCCGGCCTGCTCTCGGTGTGGATCGACCGCAGTGGCGGCACGGCCACCGTCGAGCTCCCGTCGGGGCACCACCGGATCGCCACCCTCGCCGAACTGCCCGCACTCCTCGGCGCCGATACCCGTTTTGGAGCGCAGTCCACCTTCGGGTAATGTTCTTCCTGCGCCGCCGGGGAGCGGGCCGAAAGGCCGGGCCCCGGGGGAGCGAACTAGAACAAGATCCCCTCCGGGGCTTGAGTTCCAGTGGCCTATGGTGTAATTGGCAGCACGACTGATTCTGGTTCAGTTAGTCTTGGTTCGAGTCCAGGTAGGCCAGCTCGCAGATGCTTTGAAATCCAGCACGGCATCTGCATCGCGGATCACATCCGCAAAGCCCCCGTTGTGTAGCGGCCTAGCACGCTGCCCTCTCAAGGCAGTAGCGCCGGTTCGAATCCGGTCGGGGGTACAGATCCTTCCCGCGGTAGCAGTCCGGGTCGCACCCGTTGTTGTCGATGCAGGATCGCTAGGGCCCCCGTTGTGTAGCGGCCTAGCACGCCGCCCTCTCAAGGCGGTAGCGCCGGTTCGAATCCGGTCGGGGGTACTGACTGGTCTAAACCACTTTGGTCTATGGTGTAATTGGCAGCACGACTGATTCTGGTTCAGTTAGTCTTGGTTCGAGTCCAGGTAGACCAGCTCGGACCTGCGGAGACGCAGTGTCCACGCCCCCGTTGTGTAGCGGCCTAGCACGCCGCCCTCTCAAGGCGGTAGCGCCGGTTCGAATCCGGTCGGGGGTACGCATCAGGGAAGGCCCTCCACTTCGGTGGAGGGCCTTCGCCGTTTCCTGTCGCTGTCGCTGGCACGGCTCGGCAGGGCTCACTCGAAGCCGTACCGCCGGGCCGACTCCTCCTCCTGGGCCAGCCGGTGCAGTGCCTGGAGCATCGGCTCGACCAGGATCGCGCTCAGTACGGCCGCCTCGATCCGCTCCGCCTCCGATTCCCGGGTCTCCACGAAATCGAGGTCGAGGACGGCCGCGCGGTGCATCAACCGGGCGTAGGGGACCAGGAGTTCGGCGTCCCAGTCGTAGCCGAGCCGCCGCATCGCGGCCACCGCCACCACCAGTGAGCGGTAGGCGGGCGAGATGCTGGTGAGCAGTTCGGCGTTCCGCCAGCCCAGGGTCCGCAGGAGTTCGCCCGCCTCGCGGTGGGCGGCCCGGAGGCAGTCGTCGTCGGCGTCCGGCTCGGGCACCTGGGGGAGGGCCCACAGGGCCGCGCCGAGGCGGACCGTGCGGCCCAGGGAGTCGTCGTCGACATGCCCGAGGACCTCGCGGACCGTGGCCACCGGCACTCCGCCCACCTGGATCATCGCCCGCACCAGCCGCAGCCGGCGCAGGTGCTCCTCGTCGTACTCGGCGGTCGTCGCGTTGACCTGACGGCCGGGCCGCAGGAGGCCCTCGCGCAGGTAGTACTTGATCGTCGCGGTGGACACCCCGCTGCGTTCGCTCAGCTCGGCCAGTCGCATCCCTTGCGGCCCTCCTTGGTTAGCGGCACTATCCAATCAGGGACTCTTGGAGAGCGCCGCTAGCCAACAAGGGGGAGCACATGTCCGCGAAGCGCGCCGCCAGCCGTACCACCGCCGACGCCCGCGGTGACGTCGTCGTCCTGCTCATCGGGATGCGCGTCAACCGCTTCCGGGCCGTGCACCAGTGGCTCCCGGTCGTGCTGGCGATGTTCCGCATGCTGGCCGAGCTGGAGAAGGACCCGAGCCGCGGACTGCTCTCCCGTGTGCTGCTGACGGCCTCGCCGCGGACGTACTACGTCGTCCAGTACTGGGAGTCTGCGGAGAAGCTGTACGCCTACGCGAGCGCGCCCGACGCCTTCCACCACCGGGTGTGGGCCCGGGTCAACCGCATGGAGCGGGGCGGGAAGGTGCGGGGACACGTGGGGATCTGGCACGAGGCGTACGTCGTGCCGGAGGGGCGGTACGAGGCGGTCTACGGCGACATGCCGCCGTTCGGGCTCGCGGCGGCGCACGGTCAGGTGCCGCTGGCGGAGCGGGGACGGACCGGGAAGGACCGGTTCGCCTGGCGCGCCCCGGCATCGTAGGAGTTCCGGGAACCGGGCGTGCCGCGGCGTTGAGGCCCGCTCGGTTCCCTGCTTGTCCGTTCTCCGGTGTCCGGGCTCCGGTCTCCTGCGTCAGCCGGTGCGGCGCAGCGCCTCCGACAGGCGGCCCGCCGCGTCGATGACCGCCTGGGCGTGCATCCGGCCCGGGTGGCGGGTCAGGCGTTCGATGGGGCCGGACACCGAGACGGCGGCCACCACGCGGTTGGACGGTCCGCGCACCGGCGCCGAGACGGACGCGACGCCCGGCTCCCGCTCGCCGATCGACTGCGCCCAGCCCCGGCGTCGTACGCCCGACAGGGCCGTCGCCGTGAAACGGGCGCCCTGGAGGCCGCGGTGGAGGCGCTCGGGCTCCTCCCAGGCCATCAGGATCTGTGCCGAGGAGCCGGCCTTCATCGTGAGCGTCGAGCCGACCGGGACCGTGTCCCGCAGGCCGGACAGGCGCTCCGCCGCGGCGACGCAGATGCGCATGTCGCCCTGGCGGCGGTAGAGCTGAGCGCTCTCGCCCGTGATGTCACGGAGGTGGGTGAGCACCGGGCCGGCGGTCGCCAGGAGGCGGTCCTCGCCCGCGGCCGCGGCCAGTTCGGCCAGGCGCGGACCGAGGATGAAACGGCCCTGCATGTCCCGCGCCACCATACGGTGGTGTTCCAGAGCCACGGCCAGACGGTGGGCCGTGGGTCGTGCGAGTCCGGTGGCAGCGACCAGGCCCGCGAGGGTGGCCGGACCGGACTCCAGGGCGCTCAGGACAAGGGCTGCCTTGTCCAGAACGCCGACGCCGCTACTGTTGTCCATGAAACGATATTCCCGTCTCACTCTGTGAAACGCAAGTTCAATTTTCCGTGAGACGCGCAACCCTTGGACACACAGCGGCCCGAGGACCAACGGGCCGGGCGGCGGCTGCCCGGGAAGCAGGGGCGGCCGGTGAGCCGGAGGGACGGGTCGTCGCCTCCACAAGATCTCTAGTTGGGCCGGCGCAGCCTGCCGGTCGGAGGGAAAGCGATGGGTAGGACACTCGCGGAGAAGGTCTGGGACGACCACGTCGTCCGGCGCGCCGAGGGCGAGCCCGACCTCCTCTTCATCGATCTGCACCTGCTGCACGAGGTGACCAGCCCGCAGGCCTTCGACGGCCTCCGCAAGAGCGGCCGGCAGGTGCGCCGCCTCGACCTCACCATCGCCACCGAGGACCACAACACCCCGACCCTCGACATCGACAAGCCGATCGCGGACCCGGTCTCGCGCGTCCAGCTGGAGACGCTGCGCAAGAACTGCGCCGAGTTCGGCGTCCGGCTGCACCCGCTCGGCGACGTCGAGCAGGGCGTCGTGCACGTCGTCGGCCCGCAGCTCGGACTGACCCAGCCCGGCATGACCGTCGTCTGCGGCGACTCGCACACCTCCACCCACGGCGCCTTCGGCGGCCTGGCCTTCGGCATCGGCACCTCGCAGGTCGAGCACGTGCTGGCCACCCAGACGCTGCCGATGGCCCGCCCGAAGACCATGGCGATCACCGTCGACGGCGAACTGCCCGACGGCGTCACCGCCAAGGACCTGATCCTGGCGATCATCGCGAGGATCGGCACCGGCGGCGGCCAGGGCTACGTCCTGGAGTACCGCGGCTCCGCCATCGAGAAGCTCTCGATGGAAGCCCGGATGACCATCTGCAACATGTCGATCGAGGCCGGCGCCCGCGCGGGCATGATCGCCCCCGACGAGACCACCTTCGCGTACCTCAAGGGCCGCCCGCACGCTCCCGAGGGCGAGGACTGGGACGCCGCCGTCGCGTACTGGAAGACGTTGAGGACGGACGAGGACGCCGAGTTCGACGCCGAGGTCGTCATCAAGGCCGACGAACTGTCGCCGTTCGTCACCTGGGGCACCAACCCCGGCCAGGGTGCGCCGCTTTCCGCCGCCGTCCCCGACCCGGCTTCGTACGAAGACGCTTCGGAGCGCTTCGCCGCCGAAAAGGCGCTGGAGTACATGGGGTTGGAGGCCGGGCAGCCGCTGCGCTCCATCAAGGTGGACACCGTCTTCGTAGGATCCTGCACCAACGGGCGGATCGAGGACCTGCGCGCCGCCGCCGAGATCGTCCGGAGCCGCAAAGTCGCCGACGGTGTACGGATGCTGGTCGTCCCCGGCTCCGCGAGGGTCGGTCTGCAGGCCGTCTCCGAGGGTCTGGACGTCGTCTTCAAGGAGGCCGGCGCCGAATGGCGGCACGCGGGCTGCTCGATGTGTCTGGGCATGAACCCCGACCAGCTGGCCCCGGGTGAGCGCTCCGCGTCCACCTCCAACCGCAACTTCGAGGGCCGGCAGGGCAAGGGCGGACGCACGCACCTGGTGTCGCCGCAGGTCGCGGCCGCCACGGCCGTCCTGGGCCACCTGGCCTCCCCGGCCGACCTGTCCGACGCCGAGACCCGTACGCCCGCTGGAGTCTGATCAGTCATGGAAGCATTCACCACGCACACCGGCCGGGCCGTCCCGCTGCGCCGCTCCAACGTCGACACCGACCAGATCATCCCTGCTCACTGGCTCAAGAAGGTCACGCGGGACGGTTTCGAGGACGGGCTGTTCGAGGCCTGGCGCAAGGACGGGGACTTCGTCCTCAACCGCCCCGAGCGGCAGGGCGCGACCGTGCTGGTCGCCGGCCCCGACTTCGGCACCGGCTCCTCCCGCGAGCACGCCGTCTGGGCGCTCCAGAACTACGGCTTCAAGACCGTGATCTCCTCCCGCTTCGCCGACATCTTCCGCGGCAACTCGCTGAAGAACGGCCTGCTCACGGTCCTTCTGGAGCAGAAGATCGTGGACGCGCTGTGGGAGCTCACCGAGCAGGACCCCACGATCGAGATCACGGTCGACCTCGAGCGGCGCGAGGTGCGCGCCGAAGGCATCACCGCCGCCTTCGAACTCGACGAGAACGCCCGCTGGCGGCTGCTGAACGGGCTGGACGACATCTCGATCACGCTCCAGAACGAGTCCGACATCGCCGCCTACGAAGCCAAGCGGCCGTCGTACAAGCCGAGGACGCTCCAGGCCTGATCGTCGGCCGGGACGACCGGCCCTGGTCGAATTCCGGCCACCGCGAACCCCCTCCGTACCCCCGATCGGCCCGATCGGGGGTACGGCCGTGTCTGGGCCCGTTCGGGCCCGCGGGTCTGCGCCGCCTTCGGCAACTTCCCACGTTACGGCGGTGGTTGCCGGGGTAGGCGGCCACTGAGGACGTGATCTGCCGAGGTGCCGGGCGCGCCGCGCCGGGCGCCAGTTGCCCCCTGGGCGGGCGACAACTCGCCCCAGATGGCACAATCTGTGCATGGAACACGACGGCCAACTCGAGCTCTATACGGCGGTCGCGAACCAGCTCAAGGAAGCGCACGCAAGAGTGCGCGCACTGCAAGTCCCGGAGGGCGTACGGATGGCGCTGACCCGGAAGCTGCTGGTCATTACGGCCGCGGCCAAGCACGATCTCGCCGACGCGACAAGGCGGCTGGAGCGGTTCATGGCGGACCTCGACGCGGGACGCGTCCCGGAAGAGGAGCGTTGATCGCCTCCGGAGCGGCCGAGTTCGTTGCGGCACAAGGGTGATTAGCCCGTTTCGTGTTTGATTTGCGGTATATATCTGCCTAACGTGCGAAAACGCTTGAACACTTTCGTTCTGGCAATGTCTCCGAAGGGGAAGACGTGAACAAGGCGCAGCTCGTAGAAGCGATTGCCGACAAGCTCGGCGGTCGCCAGCAGGCCGCCGACGCGGTCGACGCGGTCCTGGACGCCATCGTCCGCGCGACCGTCGCGGGGGACAGGGTCTCGGTCACCGGCTTCGGCTCGTTCGAGAAGGTCGACCGCCCGGCCCGCTACGCCCGCAACCCCCAGACGGGCGAGCGGGTTCGGGTCAAGAAGACGTCCGTGCCGCGCTTCCGCGCCGGTCAGGGCTTCAAGGACCTGGTGAGCGGTTCGAAGAAGCTCCCGCGCGGCGGCGAGGTCGCCGTCAAGAAGGCCCCCAAGGGCAGCCTGACCGGCGGCGCCACCGCCACGGTCAAGAAGGCCGCCGCGAAGAAGGCCGCCCCGGCGAAGAGGGCCACGGCCGCCGCCAAGAAGGCCGCGCCGGCGAAGAAGACGACGGCCGCCGCGAAGAAGACGACCGCCAAGAAGTCGACCGCCAAGACGGCGACGGCGGCCGCGAAGAAGACCACGGCGAAGACGGCCACGGCCCAGAAGACCGCCGCCAAGAAGGCCCCGGCGAAGAAGGTGACGGCCAAGAAGGCCCCCGCCAAGAAGTCGAGCGCCCGCAAGACCGCCGCCAAGAAGACCACCGCTCGCTGAGGCGCAAGCGTTCACGGCACTCACGCGCCGGGCCGGACTCCCCCCGGAGTCCGGCCCGCGGCGTTTTCCGCCGGGTTCCGGGAGTCCTGCCAGGTCAGAAGGTCTGGAGGGTGACCAGGGTGATGCGCCGGGAGTCGCCGTCGCCCTCGGTCTCGATCCGCACGCGCTGCCCGGGGCGCAGCAGCCTCAGCCCGCCCGCGTCGAACGCCGGCGCGTCGAAGGGCACCGGGGTGCCGTCGTCCAACAGCACCTGGCCGCTGCGGGTGCCGGGGTCGTACGTGTATGCGGTGGCCTGCATGACCGGCAGCCTACTGCCCCGGAATCAGCAGGCGCGCGACCGCGGCGGCCGTTCGGGGACCCACCCCCAGCGCCAGCGCCGTCCGCAGATCCTCGCCGGTGTCCACGTCCTGGCGCACGGAATCCACCGCCGTCGGCCGGATTTCCACGGCGCCCGACGCGCGGTGACGGGCGCGCGAATCGGTACCGAAAGCCGGAAGCAATTCACGGCCGGCGGCCACCGCGAGAAGAGTCGTACCGATTGCTGCCGCATCCGGGAGAAAAGCGCGGGGGAATTCCGCGGCGGCGTCCAGGACGCGGGTCAATTCCGCCGGACGCAGCGCCGGAAGATCGGCGTTGAGAGCGGCCACCGCGCTGTCGGGCCGCCCGGCGCGCACGGCGGCCGCCGCATGCGCCAGCGCGGCGTTCAGACCCGCGCGGGGTTCGTCGGCGACGATGCGCGCGCCGAGCGCCGCGAGTTCGCGCCCGGCCAGCACGTCGTCCGTGACCACCGCCACATCGCGCACCGCGGCACAGGCCAGCGCGGCCGCCACGGTGTCCACGGCGAAGGCCAGGGCCAGACCCGGACGCAGGGCGTCGCCGGCGGTGTCCGCGAGCCTGCTCTTGGCCAGCGCCAAGGGCTTCAGGGGGATGACCAAGCTCCACTGCACCGGCGTACCGTCCCTCTCTCGTCGCGGACATTGTCCCCCGGTCCTTCCGGCGCCCCATCGATCGGGGCGTACGGTGTTCTCGACAGACCGGCGGCGCGGGGCGACACTTGTCCGGCCCCGGCCCGGAAGAAGTCAGGGAAGTCAGGGAAGTCCTAGAGGAAGGTGTCCGCGTGCCCCGCCGCAGAATCGGCTTCTGGTACCGCTTCGCAGCGGTGCTCTGCAAACCGCCGTTGGTGATTCTGATCAAGCGGGACTGGCGCGGAATGGAGCACATGCCGGCCGAGGGCGGGTTCATCACCGCGGTGAACCACAATTCGCACGTCGATCCCTTCGCCTACGCGCACTACCAGTACAACACCGGCCGCGTGCCGCGATTCCTGGCGAAGAGCGGGCTGTTCGGCAAGGGGTTCGTCGGCGCCGCGATGCGCGGCACCGGACAGATCCCCGTCTACCGCGAGTCCACCGACGCGCTCAGCGCCTTCCGGGCCGCGATCGACGCCGTGGAGCGCGGCGAGTGCGTCGCCTTCTACCCGGAGGGCACCCTCACCCGCGACCCCGACGGCTGGCCGATGACCGCCAAGACCGGGGCCGCGCGCGTCGCCCTGCAGACCAGGTGCCCGGTGATCCCGGTCGCGCAGTGGGGCGTCAACGAACTGCTGCCGCCCTACGCCAGGAAGCCCGACCTCCTGCCGCGCAAGACCCACCACGTCCTGGCGGGCCCGCCCGTGGACCTCGGCCGGTTCTACGACCGGGAGATGACTCCCGAGCTGCTGAAGGAGGCCACGGAGGCCATCATGGCCGACGTCACCCGCCTTCTGGAGGAGATCCGCGGCGAGAAGGCGCCCGACCGGCCCTACGACCCGCGCCGGGAGCGGATCGAGCAGCGGCTCCGCACCCAGGCCCAGACCAGTCACGGCAGGTCCCAGGCACGGACCGGCCACAAGGGGGAGAGCAGCACGTGAGCAAGCCCGTCAAGGCCGCCGTCTTCGGCACCGGTTCCTGGGGTACGGCCTTCGGTACGGTCCTCGCCGACGCGGGCTGCGAGGTGACACTGTGGGCGCGCCGCGCCTCGCTCGCCGACACGGTCAACTCCACGCGCACCAACCCGGACTACCTCCCCGGCATCGAGCTCCCGGCGAACCTCCGCGCCACCGCGGACCCCGCCGAGGCCGCCCGCGACGCCGACTTCACCGTCCTCGCGATCCCCTCGCAGACCCTGCGCGCCAACCTCGCCGCCTGGCGCCCGCTGCTCGCCCCGGACACCGTCCTCGTCTCGCTGATGAAGGGCGTCGAACTCGGTACGACCATGCGGATGAGCGAGGTGATCGAGGACGCCGCCGAGGTGGGCCGGGACCGGATCGCCGTGGTCACCGGGCCCAACCTCGCCAAGGAGATCGCCTCCCGCAGGCCGGCCGCCGCCGTGGTCGCCTGCACCGACGAGGGCGTCGCCCGGCGACTCCAGACGGCCTGCCACACGCCGTACTTCCGCCCGTACACCAACACCGACGTCGTCGGCTGTGAACTCGGCGGCGCCGTGAAGAACGTCATCGGTCTGGCCGTCGGCATCGCGGACGGCATGGGGCTCGGCGACAACGCCAAGGGCTCGCTCATCACCCGCGGACTCGCCGAGACCACCAGGCTGGGCCTGGCGATGGGCGCCGACCCGCTGACCTTCTCCGGACTCGCGGGCCTCGGCGACCTGGTGGCGACCTGCTCCTCGCCGCTCTCCCGCAACCACACCTTCGGCACCAACCTCGGCAGGGGCATGACCCTCCAGGAGACCATCGCGGTCACCAGGCAGACCGCCGAGGGCGTCAAGTCCTGCGAGTCCGTGCTGGATCTGGCCCGCCGGCACGGCGTCGACATGCCCATCACGGAAACCGTCGTCGGGATCGTCCACGAGGGCAAGCCGCCGGTGGTCGCCCTCAAGGAGCTGATGTCGCGCAGCGCGAAGCCGGAACGACGCTGAGCGACCCCCCTGAGTCGACGCTGTATCCGCGCCCTACCACCGGGTACTCTCATGCCGATATGAGCACCGAGAACCTTCCCCAGAGCCCTGAGCAGCCGTCTCGTAAGCCGCGTGTGGCCGTCGTGTTCGGCGGACGCAGCTCCGAGCACGGGATCTCCACGGTCACCGCCGGCGCCGTCCTCAAGGCCATCGACCGGACGAAGTACGAGGTCCTGCCGATCGGCATCACCCGGGAAGGCCGCTGGGTGCTCACCGCCGACGAGCCGGAGCGGATGGCGATCACCGAACGCCGTACCCCCGGCGTCGAGGAACTGGCCGACTCGCAGGAGGGCGCCGTGGTGCTCTCCGTCGACCCCGCGAACCGCGAAGTCGTCTACAGCGAGCCCGGATCGGTGCCCAAGGCCCTCGGCGACGTCGACGTCGTCTTCCCGGTCCTGCACGGCCCCTACGGCGAGGACGGCACCCTGCAGGGACTGCTGGAGCTGTCCGGCGTGCCGTACGTGGGGTCGGGCGTGCTCGCCTCGGCCGTCGGCCAGGACAAGGAGTACATGAAGCGGGTGTTCACCTCCTTCGGGCTCAAGGTCGGCCCGTACGTGGTGGTGCGGCCGCGCGAGTGGGAGCGGGACGAGTCGGCCGCCCGGAAGAAGATCGTCGACTTCGCCGGTGAGCACGGCTGGCCGCTGTTCGTGAAGCCCGCGCGCGCGGGCTCGTCGATCGGCATCACCAAGGTCGATGACCTGTCGGGACTGGACGACGCGATCGCCGAGGCCCAGCGCCACGACCCGAAGATCCTCGTCGAGGCGGCGCTGCGCGGCCGCGAGATCGAGTGCGGCGTCCTGGAGTTCGAGGACGGGCCGCGTGCCTCCGTACCGGCCGAGATCCCGCCGCCGGACGCGCACGCCTACTACGACTTCGAGGCCAAGTACATCGACTCGACCCCCGGGCTGGTGCCGGCCCCACTGACACCGCAGGAGACCGCCGAGGTGCAGCGGCTCGCGGTGGACGCCTTCGAGGCCGCCTCCTGCGAGGGGCTGGTCCGGGCGGACTTCTTCCTCACCGAGGACGGCGAGTTCGTCATCAACGAGATCAACACGATGCCGGGCTTCACGCCCATCTCGATGTACCCCGCGATGTGGCAGGCGAGCGGGATCACCTACGAGGAACTGGTGGGCCGCCTGATCCAGGCAGCACTCCGCAGGTCCACAGGACTGCGGTAGTTCTCAGTCGGCGATCCCCTCGGGGATCGCCTTCCTGACGGCCGACGCCAGGTCGATCAGCGCCGACGAACTGTCCGTCCCCTCCGGCACCGTCACCTCGACATAGGCAAGGCGACTGGCGGTGGTGAACCGGTGCCCCCCGCCGTCCCGCTTCTCCATCAGCCAGCTGACACCGTTCACACCGCCCGCGACCGCGTCCGGGTCGGCGCCCTGGGCCACCTTCGGATCCGTCATCTTCGGCGGCCGCTCCACACCGCAGCGCAGTATGATCGCCGGGTTCCCCCAGCCCGCGGTCAGCGCGGATGCGGGCTCGGGATCCCGGCGATCCATACCGTCCACCTTCGACGGCAGTGCCTCGTCCAGGTTCCGGCACAGTCGCGCGACCTTCGTCGTGGGACTGGGAACCGCGGCCGACGCGCCGTCGTCTGCCGATGAGCAGCCCACGGCGGCACAGAGCAGAACAAGGGCGGGCACACCACTGAGCCGGTGACGGAAAAGGTTCACCGGCCAAGGGTAGACGGGGGCTACAGATGCACCACCGGGCAGGTCAGGGTACGGGTGATCCCGTCCACCTGCTGCACCTTGGCGACCACCATGCGGCCGAGGTCGTCGACCGTGTCGGCCTGGGCCCGCACGATCACGTCGTAGGGACCGGTGACGTCCTCGGCCTGGAGGATGCCGGGGATCTTGCCGATCGTCTCGGCGACGGTCGAGGCCTTGCCGACCTCGGTCTGGATCAGGATGTACGCCTGTACCACGGAACCTCCAGGGCGGCCACGAGGATCATGTGGGGAAAAGGAACGCCACGGTATCGCGTCGCCGCTCGCCGCGGGGAGACCTGCGGGGACCACGGCTCGCGCGCCGGGGTGCAGGCACGACAGAGGTTGACGGTCCCCTCGACCGTATCGAGGACACCGGTGACGCGCGAGCGGGCACGGACTGGGACAGAAGGGGAGCTGGGGCGATGAAGGGCACTGTTGGTGAGCTCGGGGAGTTCGGGCTCATCAGGGAGCTCACCTCCCGTCTCACCACCACACCGGCGGTCCGGGTCGGACCCGGTGACGACGCCGCGGTGGTGGCCGCGCCCGACCGCCGGGTCGTGGCGAGCACCGACATCCTGCTGGAGGGCCGGCACTTCCGCCGCGACTGGTCCACCGCCTACGACGTCGGCCGCAAGGCCGCCGCCCAGAACCTCGCCGACATCGCCGCGATGGGCGCCGTGCCGACCGCACTGCTCCTCGGCCTCGTCGTACCCGGCGAACTGCCGGTCACCTGGCCCACCGAGCTGATGGACGGGCTGCGCGACGAGTGCCAGGTCGCCGGCGCCTCCGTGGTCGGCGGCGACGTCGTGCGCGGCGACACGATCATGGTGTCGATCACCGCCCTCGGCGATCTGCGCAACCAGGAGCCGATCACCCGCTCCGGCGCCCAGCCCGGCGACCTCGTCGCGGTGACGGGCTGGCTGGGTTGGTCCGCCGCCGGATTCGCGGTCCTCTCCCGCGGGTTCCGCTCGCCCCGCGCCTTCGTCGAGGCCCACCGCCGCCCCGAGCCGCCGTACCACGCCGGTCCGGCGGCCGCCGCCCTCGGCGCGACCGCGATGTGCGACGTGAGCGACGGGCTGATCGCCGACCTGGGGCACATCGCGGAGGCCAGCAAGGTCCGCATCGACATCCGCTCCGGCGCGATCGACGTGCCCACCCAGATGAACGACATCGGGCAGGCCGTCGGCGTCGACCCCATGCAGTGGGTGCTGACCGGCGGAGAGGACCACGCCATCGTGGCGACCTTCCCGCCGGACGTGAAGCTCCCGGCCCGCTGGAAGGTGATCGGCGAGGTCCTCAACCCCTCCGCCCTGCCGCAGGTCACGGTCGACGGGGCGCCCTGGACCAGCAAGGGCGGCTGGGACCACTTCGGGGACATGGAGTCGTGATCCCCCCGAGGGTACTGACGGTGGCCGGCTCCGACTCCGGCGGCGGCGCGGGCATCCAGGCCGACCTCAAGACGATGCTCGCGCTCGGCACGCACGGCATGAGCGTGATCACCGCGGTCACGGCGCAGAACTCCCTCGGCGTCCAGGGCGCGTGGGACCTGCCCGTCGCGGCGGTGCGCGCCCAGTACCGCAGCGTCGTCGACGACATCGGCGTCCAGGCCGTGAAGACCGGGATGCTCTCCTCCGCGGAACTCGTCGAAGCGGTGGCCGAGTTGATCGCCGGCACCGACGCCCCGGTCGTCGTCGACCCGGTCGGCGTCTCCAAGCACGGCGACCCGCTGCTGGCCGACTCGGCCCTCGACTCCGTCCGCACCAAGCTGCTTCCCGTCGCCACCGTCGCCACGCCCAACCTCGACGAGACGGCCCGGCTGACCGGCGTACGGGTCGAGTCGGAGCGCGGGCTCAGGCAGGCCGCGGCGGCCGTCCTGGCGTACGGCCCGCGATGGGTGCTGATCAAGGGCGGCCATCTGCCCGGTGACGCCGTGGACCTGCTCACCGACGGCTCCGAGGAGCACTGGCTGCGCGCGCCCCGGCTCGACAACCGGCACACGCACGGCACGGGCTGCACCCTCGCCTCGGCGATCGCGGCGCAACTCGCCAAGGGGGAGACCGTGCCGCGGGCGGTGGCGACGGCCAAGGAGTACGTCACCGGGGCGATCACCGCCGGCTTTCCCCTCGGTGGCGGGATCGGTCCCGTGGACCACGGCTGGCGGCTCGGCGTCCGCGCCGCCGACGAGGGGGCCGGTCCCGCGCGGTGACGCCGGCGCTGACGTACGGGCCGCCGGGCACGGCAAAGAGCCGGCCCACCAGAGGTGGACCGGCTCTTTCAGCAACCAGCAGGGCCGCGCGCGACGGGGGTCCCCCCGCCTCGGGCGGAGCCGAGAGGTGGGGGATGTGCGTCAGCGCGAGACCTTGCCGGCCTTGATGCACGAGGTGCAAGCGTTCACGCGCTTCGGCGTCCCACCGACCACGGTACGCACGCGCTGGATGTTCGGGTTCCAGCGACGGGGCGTACGGCGGTGCGAGTGCGAGATGTTGTTGCCGAAGCCCGGCCCCTTGCCGCAGACGTCGCAGTTGGCAGCCACGGGTCACTCCAAAGACTTCAGATGCACTTACGGTTGATCCCGGCATGCCGGGATCAAGATCGTGGGATCAGAGATCTGAGTGGCGGTGCCAGGGGGATGGCCCGATGGGATCGGGCAACCGGAGCAGCATACAACGGCTGCGCCAGTACAACGAAACTACCATGGCTGCTCAGGGGCCCCGCCCTCGCCCGCTACCGGCCCACACCCGCCCACGGTCTACGCTGCGTCCCAGTCCAGCCGCTCAGGGAGGCCCAGGTGCCGCAGGTGCCGCAGACATTCTTCGATGCTCTCGCGGTGCGCACCTGGTGTGGTCTCGCGCTCCGGGCACTGGGACGCGCGCGTGAGGAGATCGACGCGATCAACGTGTACCCGGTCGCCGACGGGGACACCGGGACCAACCTGTACCTGACCGTGGAGTCGGCCGCGACCGCGGTCGAGGCGGTGTTCACCGGTCACGCGGCCGGCGCCGCCCCGCACGGCACCCCCTCCCTCGCCGACACCGCGCGCGCGATGGCGCACGGAGCGCTCATAGGCGCGCGCGGGAACTCCGGGACCATCCTGGCGCAGCTGCTGCGCGGCATGGCCCAGGTGCTCGCCGCCGAGGGGGAGAGCCCGCACACCGACGCGGCGGGGCTGCGCCTGGCGCTGCGCCGCGCCGCCGACTCCGCCCGCCAGGCCGTGGGCCGCCCGGTCGAGGGCACGGTCCTGTCGGTCGCCTCGGCCGCCGCCGACGCGGCCGCGGACGCCCAGGGCGACTGCGGGGCGGTCGCGAAGGCGGCCTACCGGGGCGCGTGCACGGCGCTCGCCGCGACGCCGGGCCAGCTGGCCGTCCTGGAGCGTGCCGGCGTGGTGGACGCGGGCGGGCGGGGACTGGTGGCGGTGCTCGCGGCGCTGGTGGAGACGTTCACGGGGGAGACGACGGCGGTCCCCTCCGCGGCCGCCGAGGGGCGTGACCACGCCGGAGGCCCGGCGGACCCGCAGGCCCCCGGGCTCCCGACGGGCGTGGAGGCCTGCGCCGACGACGGTGCCGGGAGCGGCGGGCCCGCCTTCGAGGTGATCTACCTGCTGGAGGCCGAGGACGCCGCCGTCGCCCGGCTGCGGGAGCGGCTCGACGCGCTGGGGGACTCGCTCGTCGTGGTCGGCGGGGACGGGCTGTGGAACGTGCACGTGCACGTGGACGACGCCGGCGCGGCCGTGGAGGCGGGCGTCGAGGCCGGCCGGCCGTATCGGATCCGCATCACGCACTTCGGCGCCGACGACGTCCACGCGCGCGGGGGCGGGAGTCCGCCCCGCGAACGCGTCCAGCGGGCGGTGGTCGCCGTCGTGCCCGGCGAGGGCCTGGCCGGTCTGTACACCGAGGCCGGCGCGACCACCGTCCTCGCGCGCCCCGGGGAGCCGCCCGCCAGCGGTGAACTGGTCCAGGCCGTACGGCGGGCCCACGCGCGCGAGGTCGTGCTGCTGCCCAACGACGCCGATCTGCGCCACACCGCGGCCGCGGCGGCCGAGCAGGCGCGCGCGGAGGGTATCCGGGTGGCCCTCATTCCGACCCGTTCCGCGGTCCAGGGGATCGCCGCGCTCGCCGTGCACGAACCCGACCGCCGCTTCGACGAGGACGTCGTCGCGATGACCTCGGCGGCAGGCGCCACCCGCTACGCCGAGGTCGCCGTCGCCGAACGCCAGTCCTGGACCATGGCCGGCATCTGCCAGGCCGGCGACGTCCTCGGCCTCGTCGACGGCGACGTGGCCGTCATCGGCGCCGACGTCACCGCCGTCGCCGAAACGGTCCTGGACCGCATGCTGGCGGCGGGCGGGGAGCTCGTCACCCTCGTCCTCGGCGAGGATGCTCCCGAAGGCGTCGCCGAGCGGCTGGAGGCGCGGGTGCGGGTGGCGTACCTCGCCGTCGACACGGTGGTGTACCGCGGGGGGCGGCAAGGCGCGCTGCTGCTGATCGGCGTGGAATGACGGTCGCGGGCAAGCGGTCGACTCCGCCGGGGAGGCGGTGAGCGCCGCTCCACCGCCCGCCCTGCTCCTGCGCCTTTCGCTCCTGTCACTCCCGCGCCCTTACTCCTGCGCCTCTCGCTCCGGTGCCGCTTGCTGCTCCGCCGCTTCCGCCGCCGCCTGGAGCAGCTGCTCCGCCTCCGCCCGCCGCGCCCGTACGGTCTCCTCGTCCCCGCCCTCGAAGCCGGGGTCCGTCTCCGCGTCCGCGTACGCCGCGAGTACCGCACGCGCGCGTGCGGCCGCCTCCGCGGGACGTCCCAGGTCGGTCTCCAGCCAGCCCGCGGCCAGCTCGGCGCCGGTGCGCGGCGGCAGGGCGGCGGCCCCGAGGGAGACGAACACCGCGACCGCCTCCGACATCTGGGACAGCGCCTCGTCCATGGCGGCACGGATCGAGTCGTCGTCGGCGTCCTCGGCGGCCGAGCGGGCCAGGAGATCGCCGAACTGGCGGTGGGTGTGACCGAGTTCGAAGACCAGCCGCAGACGCGTCTCCTCGTCGTCCGCGACCTCCAGCGCGTCGGCGCACTCCCCGACGGCGTCCGACATCAGCTCCCGCGCCGCCTCCGTGCCGTCCTCCGCCCGCAACGCCAGCCAGGCACGCGCGCGCAAGGAGCGCACCAGCCCGTGCACATTGCCCAGGGAACGCCACAGCTCGCCCGCGCGCGCGTACGCCCGGTCCGCGTCCGCGTGCAGCCCCGCCCGGCCGAGGGACTCGGCGGCCAGGTGCGCCAGCGTCGCGTGGTCGTGCTGCTCGGGCCAGTGCCGGGCGGTCTCGGCGGCCTGCAGGCGGCGCTCGGCGGCGGCCCGGTGCTCGCCCAGCTCGCTCAGGCAGTCGCCGAGCCACCACTGCGTCTGCACGACCGCCCCGTCGCCGTGCGTCTCGACGGTCAGGTCCGCCAGCGCCGACTCCAGCACCTCCGCGGCCTCCGCCCACCGGCCCTGCCGCACCAGGAACCCGCCCAGCTGGTGCCGCGCCCACGCGCCGAACGTCGGGCCCTCGCCCGCCTCGTCGGCCCAGTGCGCCGCCTCCAGGGCGTGCTCGGCGGCCTCCGCCGCCTGTCCCCGGCCCCCGACGACCTCGGCGAGCTGGAGGTGCAGCTGCGCCCGGCCGACCGGCTCCAGGAAGCCGCCGCCGTGCTCCAGGGCGGCCCGCAGCGCCCGTTCCGCCTCCGACATGTCGCCCAGGTGGTGCGCGAGAGCGGCCAGCCTGGCCTCGTACTCCACGGCGAACCAGGGCAGTCCCGCCCCGACGAACTCCGCGGCGGCCCGGGCGAACAGCTCGGCGCCCCCCTCGGCGTCGCCCGAGCGCGCCGTCAGCTCCGCGAGCATCGCGTGTCCCTCGGCGACCCGCGCGACGAGCCGCACGTCGTCCCCGGCCCGCCCCTCCACGAGCGCGAGCACCTCCCGGACGGCCCCCTCGGCCTCCGCCAGCACCTGCTCGGCGACCGGCCCGTCGGCCTCGTGCACGCGCCGCATCAGGATCCGCGCCCGGCCCATGAGGACCCCCGCCGCCTGCCGCACCTCCGTGCCGCCCTCGGCGTACAGCGCGAGGACCCGGTCGTACGGCTCGGCGACCGCGGCGAGCGCCTCGTCGATCTCCCCGGTGAGCGCGCGGACGTAGGCCGCACGCGTGCGTGCCGCCAGAGCCTCGCCGGGGTCACCCGCCTCCGCGTACAGCCCGGCCGCCAGCTCGAACGTCTCGGCACCCTCCGCGCCCAGCCCCATCGCCCGGTGGTCGGCGATCTCGGCGCGGTCGCGCGCGTCCAGCCCGGCGCCCTCGGCCCCCTCGGCGGCCGCCGCCACCGCCGCCCACGCCTCCACGGCGTGCGGCCGCAAGGTGTCCGACAGCCGCCGCGCCTCGGCGAGCAGCGCGGGCAGATCCGGCGCGCCGGCCCCCGCCCCGGTCCCCGCCGTGGCCGCCGGGGGAGCTGCCGCGGGAACCGGCGGACGTACCGTGCGCACCCCCAACGGCAGCCGCTCCACCAGCGGCTGCTGCGACATCCGCGCGCGTGCCCGCTCGCCGACGTGCGACGTGCCGTTGCGCGCGTCGAACCGCGCGGCCAGTGCGAGCGCCTCCTCGCGCGCGTGGAGCGCGAGTTCCGCCGCCGTCCACACCCGCCCGGCCGGCCCGGGAACCCGCTGCCCGCCCAGGCCCAGCGCGGACAGCCGCTCCATGAGCAGCACGACCACGCTCAGGAAGCCCAGCCTGCTGCGCGGCTGCCCCTCGTCCGTGAAGTACGCCGGGCGCTCCGCGAGCAGCTCCAGGCCCCGCGCCTCGTTGCCGGTCAGCGCGCAGAACTCCACATGGTCGGCGTACGCACCCCGCATGCTCTCCATCGCCCGCACCAGCCGGAAGCCGCGCAGATGGTTCGCCCGGGCCTCGTCCGGCCGACCCAGCCGCAACAGCGGCACCAGGGACGACGCGAGCACGTTGTGCGGCTCGTGCGCGCACGTGTACGCGCCCTCCAGGACGGGCGCCCACAGCTCCAGGGCCTCCGCGTCCCGGCCCCGCTCCGCCCGCCACCAGCCCTGACCGCGCAGCTCGCACGCGTGGCAGTCGGCCATGCCGTCGCGATCCGCGGCCAGCCAGGCGGCGAACGCCCGCTCGGCCCGCTCCACGTCCCCGACATGCGCGGCCACGCTGAACTCGGCGCTGCGCACGGCCCGCTCGGAGTGCCCGGCGAGCCGGTAGCGGTGCTCCATCTCGCCGAGCCACTTCTCCACCGACGCCAGTGGAATGTGCGGCTGGTCGAGCATGCCGGCCGACATCCACTTGAAGACCCAGTGCAGCGAGTGCGTCTCGTGCGCGTCGAAGTCCTCGGGCCGCTCGTCCCACATGCGCAGCAGGCGCGCGAACGGGACGAACATCTTGTCCTTCTCGGAGCTGTAGTTGTAGACCTTCAACTGGTGTCCGAGCGCCTCGATCACGGCGAGCGGGATGTTCAGCCTCTCGGCCTCCACGAGCAGCAGCTCCGCGCGCGCGTTGCGGGCCGGGCCCTCCGGCTGTTCGCCGTTCTCCGCCATCGCCCGGCGCAGGGAGTCGAAGTCCGTGATCGCGGTCATCGCCGCCCGTCCTCCTCAGATGTGGCTTCCCCGTGCGTGGCCCACTCCAGCAGGCCGATGAACGCCCGGTTCAACAGGGCGGAGTCCGCCGGCCGCAGGGGCCGCTGCGCCATCAGCAGCGCCTGCCCGTACAGCGACTCCGTGGCGGTGCCGATCAGCTCGGCGTCCCGCAGGGAACTGATCCGCCGGACCAGCGGGTTGAGATGGTTGAGCACCAGACGCGCGCGCGGGGCGCTGCCGCGCAGGGAGCCCAGGATGCCCGCCCACAGGTCGTCCGCCCGCGACTCGGCGTCCGCCCGCGCCTGCTCGTGCCGGGCCGCCCGGTCGTCCAGGTGCAGCGCGGGCACCGACAGCGGGTGGAAGGCGCGCAGGACCACGTCACAGCCCAGCGGGTCGAGCTTCGCCCGCGCGGCCGCCAGGAAACCCGACAGCGCCAGCTCCTCCGCCGCGTCCACGGCGTCCAGGTGCGCGGTCACGGTGTCCGCGTCCAGCTCGGCGACCACCGTCCCCGGCCGCACCGACGGCAGTGCCTCGACCAGTTCGCTGTCGTACGTGTAACCGCCGTTGACCACCCCGACGCCCTGCGCCGACGCGATCGGCGCGACCTGCCGGTACTCCTCCACGGTCCGCGTGAAGTGCACCACCGGATGCCGCTGCGCGAACTCCTCCAGCGACAGCCGGCCGTCGCTCGTCTCGAACGGCAGCCACGGCAGCATCGTCCGCAGCATCTCCCCGTCGTGCCGCGCCAGGGACTTCACCCCCAGGTGGTGCACGGCGAGGAACGCCGCCAGCCGCTCCGGATCCCCGGCGGCCAGCCCCGTCAGCCACGCCCGGATCCGCTCGCCCAGCGCCTCCCGCACGGCCGCCAGCGTCTCGTCCTCGTACAGCGCCTCGCGCGAGGCCGTGGGCCGCAGGCTGTCGGTGTCCAGGACACAGCGCACGAAGAACGCCCAGTCCGGCAGGAGCTGTTCGGCCCGGTCGGTCAACAGCATGCCCTTGAGGTGCACACGGTGACCCGCCCGCTGGGCCGGACTGACCGCGGCCGGCAGCACGTACGCCACCCCGCGGATCCCGGCCAGCGGCACGTTCAGCTCGATCGAGTCCAACGGCGTGAACCCGAACAGCTCGTGACAGTGCCGGGCCAGCGCCACCCGCCGGTTCGCGGGAGAGGCGTACGGCCGGTCCCAGGGCGCCGGCAGATCGGTGACCGCCTCCTCGCCGACCCGGACGTCGTACGGCAGCAGCGAGCCGAAGTCGCGCGCCAGCTGGAGGACCCGCTGCTCGGTGAGCCACTCACCGGCACCGGCCCGCGCCACCAGATGCACGGTCGTGCCCGGCTCGGGGTGCTCCTCGTCGGACAGCGTCCGCACCGTGTACGAACCGTCGTCGCGGGCCGTCCACTCCACCGGCGGCGCGCCGGGCGTACGGGAACTGCGGCTGACCACCCGGATGCGCTCGGCGACCACGAAGCAGGCCAGCAGCCCGATCCCGAACTGCCCGAGGAAGTCGGAGCGGGCCTCCTGCAGGCCGTCGGCGCGCTTGGAGCTGCGTCCGATGGTGGCCAGCAGGCTGTGCACGTCGGACTCGGTGAGCCCGACACCGGAGTCCTCCACCCGCAGCTCCCCGCCCGCGGCGGACAGCCGCACCCGCGCCGGGGCGCCGGGCTCCTCCGCCCGCCGGGCGGTGATGGCGTCCACGGCGTTCTGGAGCAGCTCGCGCAGGTAGACCCGGGGACTGGAGTAGAGGTGATGGGACAGCAGGTCCACCAGGCCGCGCAGGTCGACCTGGAAGGTATGAGGGGACGGTGATGCCTGGGATGACGGTGAGGTCTGGGAGTCCATCGCTGCTGCGCCGCGGCTTGGGGAGGGTCGACGGCGCGGGGTCGGGCGGTCCCGGTGGGGCGGTGACCGCGGGGGATGGCCGGAGCGCGCCATCCTAGGGCCCGAACGAGCCGCCTGACCAGGGGTTTCGGGACACGTATACGGCAATGTCAGTGGGGTGGTGTGCAATGGATCTCGTGCCCGCGCTCGAAGAACCGCTCAAAAAGGTGCTCGGCCCACCGACCGCGAAGGTGATGGCCGAGCACCTCGGCCTGCACACCGTCGGCGACCTCCTGCACCACTACCCGCGCAGATACGAGGAGCGCGGTCAGCTCACGCACCTCGCCGACCTCCCCATGGACGAGCACGTCACCGTGGTCGCCCAGGTCGCCGACGCCCGCCTGCACACCTTCGCCTCGGCCAGGGCCCCCCGCGGCAAGGGCCAGCGCCTGGAGGTCACCATCACGGACGGCAGCGGCCGCCTCCAGCTGGTCTTCTTCGGCAACGGCGTGCACAAGCCCCACAAGGACCTCCTGCCGGGCACCCGCGCGATGTTCTCCGGCAAGGTCTCCCTCTTCAACCGCCGCCTCCAGCTGGCCCATCCGGCCTACGAACTGCTGCGCGGCGACACCGACGAAACGGTCGAGACCTGGGCCGGCGCCCTCATCCCGATCTACCCGGCCACCGCCAAACTCGAGTCCTGGAAGATCGGCAAGGCGATCCAGACGGTCCTGCCCAGCGCCCAGGAGGCCGTCGACCCGCTCCCGGACTCCCTGCGCGAGGGCCGCGGCCTGCTCTCCCTCCCCGAGGCCCTCCTCAAGATCCACCGTCCGCACACCAAGGCCGACATCGACGACGCCCGCGCCCGCCTGAAGTGGGACGAGGCCTTCGTCCTCCAGGTCGCCCTCGCCCGCCGCCGCCACGCCGACGCCCAACTCCCGGCCGTCCCCCGCAGACCCGCCCCGGACGGCCTGCTCTCCGCCTTCGACGACCGCCTCCCCTTCACCCTCACCGAGGGCCAGCAGAAGGTCTCGCAGGAGATCTTCGACGACCTGGCGACCGAACACCCGATGCACCGACTGCTCCAGGGGGAGGTCGGTTCCGGTAAGACGATGGTGGCCCTGCGCGCCATGCTCGCCGTCGTCGACGCCGGTGGGCAGGCCGCCATGCTCGCGCCCACCGAGGTCCTCGCCCAGCAGCACCACCGCTCCATCGTGGAGATGATGGGGGAACTGGCCGAGGGCGGGATGCTGGGCGGCGTCGAGCACGCCACCAAGGTCGTGCTGCTCACCGGATCGATGGGGGCCGCCGGGCGGCGGCAGGCGCTGCTCGATCTCGTCACCGGCGAGGCCGGCATCGTCATCGGCACGCACGCGCTGATCGAGGACAAGGTGCAGTTCCACGATCTCGGGCTGGTCGTGGTCGACGAGCAGCACCGGTTCGGCGTCGAGCAGCGGGACGCCCTGCGCGGCAAGGGCAAGCAGCCTCCGCACCTGCTCGTCATGACCGCCACGCCCATCCCGCGCACGGTCGCCATGACCGTCTTCGGCGACCTGGAGACCTCCGTCCTGGACCAGCTCCCGGCCGGCCGGTCGCCCATCGCCAGCCATGTCGTCCCCGCCGCGGACAAGCCGCACTTCCTCGCCCGCGCGTGGCAGCGGGTCCGCGAGGAGGTCGAGGGCGGCCACCAGGCGTACGTGGTCTGCCCGCGCATCGGCGACGAGGAGGACGGCCCCGGGAAGGCCAAGAAGAGGTCTCCGGAGGACGAGGCCGAGAAGCGTCCGCCGCTCGCCGTCCTGGACGTGGCCGACCAGCTCGCCAGGGGCCCGCTCCAGGGGCTCGAGGTCGAGGTGCTGCACGGCCGCATGCCCCCGGACGACAAGGACGCCGTCATGCGCCGGTTCGCCGCCGGGGACACCGACGTCCTGGTCGCCACGACCGTCATCGAGGTCGGGGTCAACGTGCCGAACGCCACCGCGATGGTGGTCATGGACGCCGACCGCTTCGGCGTCTCCCAGCTGCACCAGCTGCGCGGCCGGGTCGGCCGCGGCTCGGCCCCCGGACTCTGCCTCCTCGTCACCGAGATGCCCGAGGCGAGTCCCGCCCGCCAGCGCCTCGACGCGGTCGCCGCCACCCTCGACGGCTTCGAGCTGTCCCGCATCGACCTCGAACAGCGCCGCGAGGGCGACGTCCTGGGCCAGGCCCAGTCCGGCGCCCGCTCCAGCCTGCGCGTCCTCGCCGTCATCGAGGACGAGGAAGTCATCGCCGAGGCGAGGCAGGAGGCGGCACAGGTGGTCGCGTCCGACCCGGAGCTGGCCGCCTACCCCGGCCTGCGCACCGCCCTGGACGCCCTCTTGGACGAGGAGAGGGAGCAGTACCTGGAGAAGGGCTGAGCGCGCGGCCGCCGGGTCCCCCGGGGCACCACCCGTCCCGCCGCACGCGGGGCGGAGGGTTCCCCGGGCCCCACCGGGCGTAGCCGACCGTGATCGAGCACCCCGCACCTCCGCCTGCCAGACTGACCACGTAAAGACGCCCCCGAACAAGGACCCCGAGATGACCCGCGTGATCGCCGGAAAAGCCGGCGGACGTCGCCTGGCCGTCCCGTCAGGGACCGGCACCCGCCCCACCTCCGACCGCGCGCGCGAGGCTCTCTTCTCCACCTGGCAGTCCCTGCTCGGCGGCGCCCCCCTCGACGGCGAACGCGTCCTGGACCTCTACGCCGGCTCCGGCGCCGTGGGGCTGGAGGCCCTCTCCCGGGGGGCCGGCCACACCCTGCTCGTCGAGGCCGACGCGCGAGCGGCCCGCACGATCCGGGAGAACGTGCGGACCCTCGGCCTGCCGGGCGCCGAGGTCCGGGCCGGCAAGGCCCGGCAGATCATCCAGACGCCGCCGACGGAGCCGTACGACCTCGTCTTCCTCGACCCCCCGTACGCCGTCACGGATGACGATCTTCGGGAGATTCTGCTCACACTCCGCTCGGAGGGGTGGCTCGCGGCGGAAGCCCTCGTCACCGTGGAGCGCAGCACCAGAGGCGGCGTCTTCGACTGGCCGGACGGCTTCGAAGCGATCCGGTCCCGTCGCTACGGCGAGGGAACGTTTTGGTACGGTCGCGCCGCCTCTACGTGCGAAGACGCACGATGACCGGACCGGAGAGCGAGGGATCTCAAGTGCGCCGCGCCGTCTGTCCCGGGTCGTTCGACCCGATCACCAACGGACATCTCGACATCATTTCCCGCGCCTCCCGTCTGTACGACGAGGTCTACGTCGCGGTGATGATCAACAAGTCCAAGAAGGGCCTGTTCGAGATCGACGAGCGGATCGACCTGATCCGCCAGGTAACCGCCGAGTACGGAAACGTCCGCGTCGAGGCCTTCCACGGTCTCCTCGTCGACTTCTGCAAGCAGCGCGAGATCCCGGCCATCGTCAAGGGCCTGCGCGCCGTCAGCGACTTCGACTACGAGCTGCAGATGGCCCAGATGAACAACGGCCTCTCCGGTGTCGAGACGCTGTTCGTCCCCACCAACCCCACCTACAGCTTCCTGTCGTCCTCCCTGGTCAAGGAGGTCGCGACCTGGGGCGGCGACGTCTCCCACCTGGTCCCGCCGATCGTCCTCGAGGCACTCGCCGAACGGCTCCGCAAGGACTGAGGACCTGACGGCCCGTCACTCGGTGTCCGCCGGACACCTCGTGGCCGTACAGTCGTTCCGTCCGTCTCCAACACAGCAGCAGAGAGTGGCGAGCAACCGGTGGACGTGCAGAAGAAGCTCGACGAGATCGTCACGGCGGTCTCCAGTGCCCGGTCGATGCCGATGTCGGCCTCGTGCGTGGTCAACCGCGCCGAACTGCTCGCCCTCCTCGAAGAGGTGCGCGCCGCCCTGCCCGACTCCCTCGCCCAGGCCCGGGAGCTGATCGGCGGTCGCGAGCAGATGGTCGAGCAGGCCCGCCAGGAGGCGGACCGGATCATCTCCACCGCGCACGCCGAGCGCGGCTCGCTGATCTCCGACACCGAGATCGCCCGCCGCTCGCAGGCCGAGGCCGACCGCATCCTGGCCGAGGCCCGCAAGGAGGCCGAGGACATCCGCGCGGAGGCCGACGACTACGTCGACTCCAAGCTCGCCAACTTCGAGGTCGTCCTCACCAAGACCCTCGGCTCCGTCGGCCGCGGCCGCGAGAAGCTCCTGGGCACCGGACCCGGCGTCGACGAGCAGGGGTACGAGGACGAGGACGCCCCTGAGCGCAGCCACGACCCGGAGACCCTGCGCCGCGACGCCGACGCCTACGTGGACGTCAAGCTGGGCGCCTTCGAGGCGGTCCTCGCCAAGACCCTGGAGGCCGTCGGCCGCGGCCGGCAGAAGCTGCACGGCCGGATCGCCAGCGACGACCTCGGCGCCCTCGCCGACGACGACACGACCTTCCAGCACTCCTCCGACGCCGACTACCTCGCCGACCTCGCCGCCCTCGCCGAGCAGGACACCGCGGCCGGGCAGCCCGCGCAGCGGCCGTACGAGCAGCCCCAGGAGGCCTACGCCTACCAGCAGCCGGACCCGTACGGCTACCAGCAACAGGACTACGGCCGCCAGCAGGACGCCTACGGCTACCAGCAGGCCGACCCCTACGCCGCCCCGTTCGACTACGCGCAGGCGGGCGGGGCCCCCGCCCAGGGCTACGACCCCCGGCAGGCGCCGTACGCCCCGCAGCAGCAGGCACCGCAGCAGCAGGCCCCGCAGGAGCAGCAGGGTTACGCCCTCGACGAGGCCAGCCTGTTCGACACCAGCATGATCAGCGCCGAGCAGCTGCGCGCCTACGAACAGGGCCGCGGCCTGTAGGAGCCGAGGTCCGGGGCGGGGTCGCGGACACCGGATTGGGCTGTGAGCGAATGCTCCAGTATCCTGGCCCTTCGGTCGCGTGTATGTCCGCGATCGCTGCTGCCCGCAACACCTGAGGGCGGCGGCCCCCACAGCACCGAAGATCGAAAGCAGGAATGGCTCTGAACGCCCGCCTCGACCACCGCAACCCTCTCGTGTTCGACACACACGAGCTGGGGCGGCGTCCTGGCGCGCTCCAGCGCCTGTCCCGTGAGATCGAAGCCCCCGGGGACCTCGGGATCCAGGGGGTCATCGGAGTGCCGGAAGGCGCCCCGGTGAAGCTGGAACTCCGACTCGAGTCGGTCATGGACGGAGTGCTCGTCACGGGCACCGCCCGTGCACAGGCCGAGGGGGAGTGCGTAAGGTGTCTGGAGCCGGTCGGGCTGGAGCTCGAAGCGGATTTCCAGGAGATGTTCTCGTACCCTGACGCCGACGACCGGGGCCGCGTGAAGGCGGAACCGGCCGACGACGCCGAGGAAGACGAGGACATGCTCTTTCTCGAGGACGGCCTGTTCGACCTCGAGCCCGTGCTGCGTGATGCGGTGGTGCTCGCACTGCCGATGCAGCCGGTGTGCCAGGACGACTGCCCAGGACTGTGCGCCCAGTGCGGAGCACGCCTTGCGGACGACCCGGACCACCACCATGACGCCGTCGACATCCGTTGGGCGGCACTGCAGGGACTCGCCGGTTCACTCGAAGACGGCGAGAAGGACGAGATGAGTGGCGAAGCGCCTCGATCGGTGCCCGCCAACGAGAAGCAGGAGAAGTAGCCGTGGCTGTTCCGAAGCGGAAGATGTCGCGCAGCAACACGCGCCACCGCCGGTCGCAGTGGAAGGCTGCGGTCCCCACCCTGGTTGCGTGCGAGCGCTGCCACGAGCCCAAGCTGCAGCACATCGCGTGCCCGTCTTGCGGCACCTACAACAAGCGCCAGGTCCTCGAGGTCTGAGCGGCTGGTGAGAGGCACCGTGTCTAGCCCCAAGCAGGCGGATGACGCCAAGGCGGATTCCGTCGCCAAGAAAAAGGCGGACAACACGGCCTCGTCCCACACGCTTCTGGAAGGGCGGCTCGGCTATCAGCTCGAGTCCGCCCTTCTGGTGCGTGCGCTGACCCACCGTTCCTACGCGTACGAGAACGGCGGCCTGCCGACGAACGAGCGGCTGGAGTTCCTCGGGGACTCCGTGCTCGGCCTCGTCGTCACGGACACGCTGTACCGCACCCACCCCGACCTGCCCGAAGGCCAACTGGCCAAGTTGCGGGCCGCGGTGGTCAACTCGCGTGCGCTGGCGGAGGTCGGTCGTGGCCTCGACCTGGGCTCCTTCATCCGGCTCGGCCGGGGTGAAGAGGGCACGGGCGGCCGGGACAAGGCGTCCATCCTCGCCGACACCCTCGAAGCGGTGATCGGCGCGGTCTATCTCGATCAGGGCCTCGACGCGGCCTCCGAACTGGTGCACCGCCTGTTCGACCCGCTGATCGAGAAGTCCTCGAACCTCGGAGCCGGCCTGGACTGGAAGACCAGTCTCCAGGAGCTCACCGCGACCGAAGGACTCGGTGTGCCCGAGTACCTGGTGACGGAGACCGGCCCCGATCACGAGAAGACCTTCACTGCTGCCGCCCGCGTCGGAGGCGTCTCGTACGGCACCGGCACCGGCCGCAGCAAGAAGGAGGCGGAGCAGCAGGCCGCCGAGTCCGCGTGGCGGTCCATCCGGGCCGCGGCGGACGAGCGTGCCGAGGCGGCGAAGACGGCCCAGGCCGTCGAGGCCGTCGACGGCAGCAGCCCGGACCCCGAGTCCGCCTCCGCCTGACGAACACCGCCGACAGCACAACCAGCAGTACGAGACGAGCGCCCGCCCCCACCCGGAGGCGGGCGTTCCGTACGGGGAGTCCCATGCCCGAGTTGCCCGAGGTCGAGGTCGTCCGGCGCGGTCTGGAGCGGTGGGTCGCCCATCGCACGGTCGCCGACGCCGAGGTGCTGCACCCGCGTGCCGTACGCCGTCACCTGGCCGGCGCCGACGACTTCACGCACCGCCTCGAGGGCCATCGCATCGGCATCCCCAGCCGTCGCGGCAAGTACCTGTGGCTGCCGCTGGAGGACACGTCGCAGGCGATCCTGGCCCACCTCGGCATGAGCGGCCAGCTCCTGGTCCAGCCCCACACGGCTCCCGACGAGAAGCACCTGCGCATCCGGGTCCGCTTCGCCGACACGCTGACATCAGCGGCCACCGACGCGGGGGGCACCGAGCTGCGCTTCGTCGACCAGCGCACCTTCGGCGGTCTGTCGCTGCACGACACCACCCCCGACGGGCTGCCCGACGTCATCGCGCACATCGCGCGCGACCCCCTCGACCCGCTGTTCGACGACGAGGCCTTCCACCAGGCTCTGCGGCGCAAGCGCAGCACCATCAAGCGGGCCCTGCTCGACCAGTCACTGATCAGCGGTGTCGGCAACATCTACGCCGACGAGGCGCTGTGGCGCTCCCGCCTGCACTACGACCGCCCCACGGCCGGCTTCACCCGCCCCCGCACCCTCGAACTGCTCGGTCACGTCCGGGACGTGATGACGGCGGCCCTCACCGTCGGCGGCACCAGCTTCGACAGCCTGTACGTCAACGTCAACGGCGAGTCGGGTTACTTCGACCGGTCGCTGGACGCCTACGGGCGCGAGGGACTGCCGTGCAGGCGCTGCGGCACACCGATGCGCCGGCGCCCCTGGATGAACAGGTCCAGCTACTTCTGCCCGCGGTGTCAGAAGCCGCCGCGCGTCTCGTCGTAGCGCCCGCGGGACGCCAGGACCTCGTCCATCCGGTCCTCCACCAGGCGGATCAGGCCGAGCAGTCGCTCCGCGACCTCGTGGCCCAGAGGTGTCAGTTCGTAGTCCACACGGGGCGGGTTGGTCGGCTGCGCCTCGCGGTGCACCAGGCCGTCGCGCTCCAGCGCGTGCAGCGTCTGGGACAGCATCTTCTCGCTGACGCCGTCGACGCGTCGGCGCAGTTCGTTGAAGCGCAGCGAACCCTCGTGCAGGGCTCCCAGGGTGAGAGCGCCCCAGCGGCCCGTCACATGCTCCAGCGTGCCGCGCGAGGGGCAGGCCTTGGCGAACACGTTGTACGGGAGGTCCTGCTCCGGGGTGCGCTCCTGAATGCCGGTCATGACCCAAGCCTACTCGAACGCAGCGCTAACCGACAGGTTGCACTAACTGGAAGTTAGTGCTTTCCTTTCGTCATCGGCGGTGAGCTGTTGCCCCCGCTTCCGCCGGCTCCCTTTACCCGCCCTGAGGAGGACGCACGTGACCACCCCTGTTGTCTCCATCGCCTACCACTCCGGCTACGGCCACACCGCCGTCATCGCGGAGGCCGTCCGCTCCGGTGCCGTCCAGGCCGGCGCCGAGGTGCACCTGATCGAGGTCGACGCGATCACCGAGGAGCAGTGGGCGGTGCTCGACCGCTCGGACGCGATCGTGTTCGGCTCGCCCACCTACATGGGCACCGCGTCCGCCGCCTTCCACACCTTCGCCGAGGCGACCTCCGCCCGCTGGGCCACCCAGGCCTGGAAGGACAAGCTGGCCGCCGGCTTCACCAACTCCGGTTCCAAGAGCGGAGACAAACTGCACACCCTGCAGTTCTTCCAGATCCTGGCCGCACAGCTCGGCATGCACTGGGTCAACCTCGGCCTGCTCCCCGGCTGGAACAGCAGCACGGCCTCCGAGGACGACCTCAACCGCCTCGGCGTCTTCCTCGGCGCGGCCGCCCAGACCAATGTCGACGAGGGCCCCGACGCGGTGCACAAGGCGGACGTCGCCACCGCGGAACACCTGGGCCGCCGGGTCACGGAGACGGCGAAGACCCTCGCCACGGGCCGCGCGGCCCTGGCCGCCTAGGGCGTGTTTCGAAAGTCCCGTCTGCCCGGCGACGCCTGGCACGTACGCTCGCCGCGTTGTCGGGATCGCCCCGATACAACCAGTATCGGGGCGACCCTCCGCCTTGCGATCGCACGCACCAGACGCCGCCGGGCCTGCC